>NZ_OZ244149.1:2138181-2443636 GCF_965216145.1 Candidatus Palauibacter sp. | reverse complement strand
CCGTCCGCCGACCTCGGTACCGGCCAAATCCACCCAGTCGTAGAGCACCGTCTCGCCGCCAGCCGCCGCGAGCCAGACTTCCTCCACGCGGCCGAAGAAGTCGCTCAACGGAACGCCATCGATGGTGCCGGAGGTTGCCAGTCTGACCAACTCCGTTTCTCCCGCGGCGAGGACGAATTCTCCGTTCTGGCTCGAGAAAGTAATGTCCATGAATTCCCCCGCCTCTTCGGCGATGGCATCCGAGTTGCCGTGAAACCGGCCGGTCGTGAAGTAGTCCCCGGATGGCTCCTCACGGAAAGCCAGCTTCCAGTTGTCGCCATCGTCAAAGGTCCCGATGCTGAACCTGAAGCGGGTGAATCGGTCGTGGCCAGTCACCCAATACAGGTACGCGCGTTGGCCGGCCGCGCTCCGGGCCATTCTCGTGCCGAGCGTCCACTCCGTGACCGGGGCTTCGAGCACGCGATCTGCAGTTCCAATGCGCCCCGATTCCGTGGTGCTGGTCAAGTGTAGAACCCCGTCGACCACCTCAAGGGCGACGCTGTAGAGGTCCCAATCGTCCAGGCTGGCGTCTGAGTCGAAGTCGTCGCGGAATCCGGCGCTGGCCTCGACCGTCACTTCCGCGCTCTGGGTCGCGGTCAGGCCGTCGGGATCGGCCGCCGTCACCGTCACCGTCGCGGATCCTTCCGCCACCGCCGTGACCGTCAGTCTGCTGCCCTCAATGCTGGCGGCAACCACGGCCGCGTCGCTCGACTCCGCCGTGTACGTCAGTTCGTCCCCGTCCGGGTCGCTGAAGAACGAGGACACATCCACGGTCACTTCGTCGCCGGCCGTCATCGTCTGCGCCGGTATCGCCCCCACCGCCTCCGGCGCCCGGTTGGCCGCCTCCACCGTCAGCTCCGCGCTCTGCGTCGCCGTCAGACCGTCCGGGTCCGTCGCCGTCACCGTCACCGTCGCCGTCCCCGCCGACACCGCCGTCACCGTCAGGTTGCTCCCCGACAGCGAGACAGACACCACGCCGTCGTTCGACGATGCGGCAGTGTAGGTCAGCGCGCCCCCATCGGGATCACTGAAGAAGGGGGTCACATCCACCGTGACGGCCTGTCCCGCTGTGAGGACCTGCGCCGGGATCGAGCCGACCGCTACCGGTGCCACCGGTGGTGGTGGTGGCGGCGGGGGTGGCGGGTCCGTTGTCCCGTCTCCTCCGCACGAGGAAATCCCCGCGAGAGCCGCCAATAACAACGACGCGCCGAGTACTCTCGGCTGTGGCCTAAAACGCCGTGCGGTTACGATCCCCTTGCTGCCAATGTATGCATCCCCCTCGAGTCATTAGCGCTCCGGTCCCCGGACGGGACCGGAATTCGTCAAGGTAGGGCGCCCTTCCCCCCCGAAACAGGGGGGAAGGGAGAGGGGAGAAGAGAAACGGAAGCGGGGTCTGGGCGCGGCGGCTCAGGGGGCCGACGCCCAACTACAACCGCTAGAACCGGCGGCGATCGCCGCTGTTCGAACCCGGAATCACGCGTACGATCCGTCCGTCCCGGTCGACGATGACGACGGGACCTCTCCAGATGTCGTCCCCGTACGGAATCAGCCGGCCTGGATCGATGTCCCGCGCGGCGTCGGCGTCGGGGAGTCGGTAAGGGTCGGCCGCCGTCGTATCGACCGAGTAGCCGAGGTCCGCCAGCGACTGGATGGTTATGGCACTCAGAGGGCTGGAACCCCCTACCCTTACGCTGGGGGTCATGAGTTCCGTCCTCAGGACCGTTTCCCGCCAATGCGCGTTGCGCCTTCCCGGGCCGCCCCTGTTCTCCACCGGCACCTTGGCGCCTCGATATCCCGTGCCGCCCGCCTCGTCGAAGGCTTCGATGGCCAAGGGGCCCGTGAAGTGCGTGTCCGGGGCCTCCGTCTCCGAGGCCGGGTCTCTGAGCAGCCCCAGACGACTCCAGATCGTGCCGATCCCCAGCACGTGCCCCATTTCGTGAAGGACCACGTCCTCCAGGGTGCCGCGTCGCTCGAGCCGCTGGAGGTCGGCCACGTCGAACTCCATGCGGCCATACAGAGGCATCAGGGTCCCCGTCCGCCGCCAGCATGCGCCGGCTTGTGCCAAGGTCCCGCCCGGACCATCGATTTCGTCCACGGCCGCCACGATCATCACGTCGTCGATCGTCTCCACGTAGCGCTCGAATCTCGGATCGTCGCCGCAAGTCCAGGTTCGGGGCTCCCGCGAGTCCGGGAGTTCCGTCGGTGCCAGGATTGTCATCCAGCGCTCCGCCGCCCGGACGAAGGCCGCCCTCTGGGCCCGGGTCACGGACGTCACGAACACGAGTTCGATCCGGAATCGCTGTTCGGAGACGCTGACGCCGAACGAGGACGAGACGCTCAGGCCTCCCGGATCGCGTGCCGTCACCGTGACGGTCGCAACGCCGCGCGCGCCCGCCGCGACCACAACGGAGCTGCCGGTCACGGAGACTTCGGCGACCTCGGTGTTCGATGAAGCCGCATCGTAGGAAAGTTCGTCTCCATCCGGGTCGCTGAAGTACGGAGACAGGTCCACCGTCGCCGTCCCGCCGATGGGGACCGCCTGCGCGGGGATCGCGCCCACCGCCTCGGGCGCCCGGCTCGGCACCGTCACCTGGAAGCGCTGCTGCGCGACCAGACCCTGCGGGTCGCGCGCCGTCACCGTGATGGTCGCCACGCCCCCGGCGAGCGCGCTGACCGCGACCGAACTACCCGACACCGATGTCCGGGCAACCCCGGCGTTCGATGAGGACGCGGTGTAGGAAAGGGCGTCCCCGTCCGGTTCGCGGAAATACGGAGACACGTCGACCGTCGCCGCCTCGCCCGCGGACACAGCCTGCGCGGGAATCTCGCCCACCGCCTCGGGCGCCTGGTTCGCGACGGTCACCTGGAAGCGCTGCTGCGCGGCCAGACCCCGTGGATCGCGCGCCGTTACCGTAACGGTCGCCACGCCCCTCGCGAACGAGGTGACCATAACGGAATCGCCCGATACCTCGGCGACGACGACCCCGGCGTTCGATGATGCCGCCGTGTACGAGAGTTTGTCCCCGTCCGGGTCGCTGAAGTACGGGGACACGTCCACCGCCGCCGTCTCGCCCGCGGACACGGTCTGCGCGGGAATCTCGCCCACCGCGTCGGGCGCACGGTTCGGCACCGTCACCTGAACCGACTGCTGCGCCGCACCGCCAGCAGGATCGCTTGCGTTCACCGTGACGGTCGCAACGCCCGGGGCTATGGCCCGGATCGTTATCGTCGCCGCAGCGACCGTGGTCGTCGCCACCCCGGGATTCGACGAAGTCGTCGTGTAGGTGAGCGGGTCCCCGTCCGGGTCGCGGAAGTAGATGGACGCGTCCACGGCTGCCGTCTGGCCCGCGAACACGGTCTGGGCGGGGATCGCGTCCACCGCCTCGGGCGCCCGGTTCGGCACCGTAAGCTGGAAACGCTGCTGCGCGGCCAGACCCTGTCGATCGCGCGCCGTCACGGTGACGGTCACCACGCCTCTCGCGAGCGCGGCGATCACGACGGAACTGCCCGACACCGAGGCCTCGGCGACCCCGGCGTTCGATGACGCCGCCGTGTAGGAGAGGGTGTCGCCGTCCGGGTCGCTGAAGTAGGACGATACGTCCACCATCGCCGTCTCCCCGACCGACAGCGTCTGCTCGGGGATCGTCCCCACCGCCCGCGGCTCCCGGTTCGGCACGATCACCTGAACCGTCTGCCGCGCCGCGCCCCCCTCCGGATCGCTTGCGCTCACCGTGATGGTCGCAACGCCCGAGGTCACGGCCCGCAGCGTGATCGTCGCCGCGGCGACCGTGGCGGTCGCCACCTCGGGATTAGACGAAGTCGCCGTGTAGGTGAGCGGGTCCCCGTCCGGGTCGCGGAAGTAGAGGGACGCGTCCACGGATGCCGTCCGGCCCGCGAACACGGTCTGGGCCGGGATCGCGTCCATCGCCTCGGGCGCCTGGTTGGGCACCGTCACCTGGAAGCGCTGCTGCGCGAGCAGACCCTGGGGATCGCGCGCCGTCACCGTGACGGTCGCCGCGCCCCTGGCGAGCGCGGTGACCACCACGGAACTGCCCGACATCGAAACTCCGGCGACCGCGGCGTTGGACGAAGCCGCCGTGTAGGAGAGGGCGTCGCCGTCCGGGTCGCTGAAGTAGGACGACAGGTCCACCGTTGCCGCTTCCCCAACGGACAGCATCTGCTCGGGGATCGTGCCCGCAGCCTGCGGCGGCCGGTTCGGCACGGGAGTCGGACCCGTGACGTCCGGGTCCGCGTCTCCGCAGGCGGTGGCCCACACGACTCCGGCCACCGCCAGTCCTCGAAGACGCTTCCGCGACCCGACCCTCTGGAGCAGGCTCAGGTCCTGGCTCCTGCTGAAGAGGGTCGGGTCAAAGTTCCGGCCTTAGCGTTCGTTCCTGTTTCTGCGGGTTCCGGCAGGGCTGTCCCGCCGGATCGGATTCCGAGCGGAAGCCTCAAGGGCGTCGCGCACGAGATCGATTCTTCGGGCGGCTCCCGCCCCGTCCGACATGTCCGCGCTGCTCTCCGTACCGGTCACGTCGATCCAATCGAAGAGCATTGTGGAGCCGTCGGCGCCCGCACCCGCCAACCAGATACTACTCACCCTGCGCAGCGAATTGGGGGATGGGTCGTCCTCCGGCGTAAATCTCCAGAGTTCCGTGTCTCCCGCCGCCAGGAAGATCTCTTCGCCGTCCTTTCCGATCGTGAGGTCCGTGAACTCACCTGGTCCGTCCCGGACGGCGTCCGAGTCACCGCTCAGACTCCCGAAGAAGAACCACTTTGGCTCGGCCACGGTCGCGTCAAACTGGAGGAACCTGAAGTTGTCTTCACCGGCGGGGCCCAGACTGACACCATAGGCGGGGAAATCGTCGTCTTCCGTGAACCAATACACCCGCACCGTTCCCTCGTCTGCGGCTCGGCCCATCCTGACCCGGATCGTCCAGTCAGTCAGTATGGGGTCGACCTCGCGTTCCGCGAACCCAACCCGATCATCGGTAGTGTTGGCCACGCGGAGAAGTCCATCCTCTACCTCGGCGTCGGCGTTGCCGATCTCCCAGTCGTCCAGGCTGGCGTCTGAGTCGAAGTCGTCGCGGAATCCGGTGCGGGCTTCCACCGTCACTTCCGCGCTCTGGGTCGCGGTCAGGCCGTCGGGATCGGCCGCCGTCACCGTCACCGTCGCGGATCCTTCCGCCACCGCCGTAACCGTCAGGCTGCTGCCCTCAAGGCTGACGCCGACCACGGCCGCGTCGCTCGACTCCGCCGTGTAGGTCAGCTCGTCCTCGTCCGGATCGCTGAAGAACGAAGACACATCCACCACCACTTCGTCGCCCTCGGTCATCGCCTGCGCCGGAATCGCCCCCACCGCCTCGGGCGCCTGGTTGGCCGCCTCCACGGTCACCTCAGCGCTCTGCGCCGCGGTCAGGCCCTCCGGGTCGGCGGCCGTCACCGTCACCGTCGCCGTGCCCACCGCCACCGCCGTGACCGTCAGGCTGCTCCCCTCAATGCTGACGGCCGCGACGGCCGCGTCGCTCGACTCCGCCGTGTACGTCAGTTCGTCTCCTTCCGGATCGCTGAAGAAGGAGGACACGTCCAAGGGCACTTCGTCGCCGACCGTCATGGTCTGCGCGGGAATCGCCCCCAGCGCCTCAGGCGCTTGGTTGGCCTGCCCGACGCTCACTGCCGCGCCTTGCGTCGCCGTCAGACCGTCCGGGTCCGCCGCCGTCACCGTCACCGTCGCCGTCCCCGCCGACACCGCCGTCACCGTCAGGCTACTGCCCGCGATGCTGGCCGTGAGCACCGCCGCGTCGCTCGACTCCGCCGTGTACGTCAGCTCGTCCCCGTCCGGATCGCTGAAGAAGGAAGACACATCCACGACCACTTCGTCGCCCTCGGTCATCGCCCGCGCCGGAATCGTCTCCACCGCCTCCGGCGCCCGGTTGGCCGCCTCGACCGTCACCTCCGCGCTCTGCGTAGCCGTCAGACCGCCCGGGTCCGCCGCCGTCACCGTCACCGTCGCCGTCCCCGCCGACACCGCCGTCACCGTCAGGCTGCTCCCCGACACGCTGACCGCAACCACCGTCGCGTCGCTCGACTCCGCCGTGTACGTCAGTTCGTCCCCGTCCGGGTCGCTGAAGAACGGAGTCACATCCACGGTCACTTCGTCGCCGGCCGTCATCGCCTGCGGAGGAATCGTCCCCACCGCCTCGGGCGCCTGGTTGGCCGCCTCCACCGTGATGTCGGCACTCTGCGTCGCGGTCAGACCGTCCGGGTCCGCCGCCGTCACGCTCACCGTCGCCGTCCCCGCCGCCACCGCCGTCACCGTCAGGCTGCTGCCCGACACGCTGACCGCAACCACGGCCGCGTCGCTCGACTCCGCCGTGTACGTCAGTTCGTCCCCGTCCGGATCGCTGAAGAAGGAAGACACGTCCACCGTCACCGTCTGGCCGGCCGTCATCGTCCGCGGAGGAATCGCCCCTACGGCCTCAGGCGCCTGGTTGGCCGCCTCCACCGTCACTCCCGCGCTCTGCGTCGCGGTCAGGCCGTCCGGGTCCGTTGCCGTCACCGTCACCGTCGCCGTCCCCGCCGACACCGCCGTTGCCGTCAGGCTGCTGCCGGTCAGCGAGACCGACACCACGCCCGCATCCGATGATGCGGCGGTGTACGTCAGGGTCCCCCCATCCGGGTCGCTGAAGAATGGAGACACGTCCACCGTCACCGACTGGCCCACGATCATGACCTGGGCCGGTATCGAGCCGACCGCCACCGGTGCCACCGGCGGTGGTGGTGGTGGCGGCGGCGGCGGATCCGTTGTCCCGTCTCCTCCGCAGGAGGCAATCCCGCCGAGAAACACGAGCAGTAGCGACGCCCTCAACAGGTGTCGGTATCGACGTTCCCCAGCCCTCTGAAGGATCGGCTTGATGGATGTTCGTGTGTTCATGGCGTCGCTGTCTCCGTGTGGGATGAGTGGTTGGGAGGTCTCGGTTCCCCGTGTTGGGTGTATTCGCCCAGGATCTGATCGTAAGGGCTGCGCCCCCCCGATAAAAGGGGGATGATAACCCAAGAACAGGGGGATGATGGCCTTCGGATCCCAGCCGGACGTCGACACCGCCCGTGCGATGTGTCGACCTGCGCCTCGATCGCGGGGCGAAATTTCTTCGACACCGCGAACGTGTATAACGGCGGCCGCTCCGAGGAGGTCCTCGGCGAAGTCCTCGCAGACCGGCGCTGCGACATCGTCCTCGCAAGCAAGGTCCGGAACCCGATGGGAAACCCGGTCGAATACACGGGACGGTCGAGCGATGCGATCCGCCGCGGGATCGAGGCCTCGCTTCGATGACGGAGACTGACTATCTCGACATGTAATCTCTACATCTTCCCGACTATGACGTGGCCATGGATGTACAACCTCGCGGCGCGCGGCATCGAGCAGGAATACCTCGCGTTCACCGCGCACTACGGCGGCGCTTCACGGATCGAGGACCTCGAGGAGAACACTCGCCGCGTTCGACGTCCCGCCGCTGGGCGACGAGGTGCTGGCCGCCTGTGACGCGGTCTGGGCGCGGCGGCTCCGTGGGCCGACGCCCAGCTACAACCGCTAGAACCTGCGGCGATCGCCGCTGTTCGAACCCGGGATCACGCGCACGATCCGTCCGTCCCGGTCGACGACGACGACGGGACCTCTCCAGATGTCGTCCCCGTACGGAATCAGCCGGCCTGGATCGATGTCCCGCGCGGCGTCGGCGTCGGGGAGTCGGTAAGGGTCGGCCGCCGTCGTATCGACCGAGTAGCCGAGGTCCGCCAGCGACTGGATGGTTATGGCACTCAGAGGGCTGGAACCCCCTACCCTTACGCTGGGGGTCATGAGTTCCGTCACCATGACCGTTTCCCGCCAATGCGCGTTGCGCCTTCCCGGGCCGCCCCTGTTCTCCACCGGCACCTTGGCGCCTCGATATCCCGTGCCGCCCGCCTCGTCGAAGGCTTCGATGGCCAAGGGGCCCGTGAAGTGCGTGTCCGGGGCCTCCGTCTCCGAGGCCGGGTCTCTGAGCAGCCCCAGACGACTCCAGATCGTGCCGATCCCCAGCACGTGCCCCATTTCGTGAAGGACCACGTCCTCCAGGGTGCCGCGTCGCTCGAGCCGCTGGAGGTCGGCCACGTCGAACTCCATGCGGCCATACAGAGGCATCAGGGTCCCCGTCCGCCGCCAGCATGCGCCGGCTTCTGCCAGGGTGTCCCGCCCGGACCATCGATTTCGTCCACGGCCGCCAGGATCATCACGTCGTCGATCGTCTCCACATAGCGCTCGAATCTCGGATCGTCGCCGCAAGTCCAGGTTCGGGGCTCCCGCGAGTCCGGGAGTTCCGTCGGCGCCAGAATCCTCATCCAGCGCTCCGCGGCCCGCACGAAGGCCGCCCTCTGGGTCCGGGTCATGGACGTTGCGAAGATCAGTTCGATCTGGAATCTGCCCTCGGCGGTCTCGACCGTAACGGCAAACGAGGACGAGGCGCTCAGGCCTCCCGGATCGCGGGCCGTCACCGTAACGGTCGCAACGCCGCGCGCGCGCCGCGACCACAACGGAACTGCCGGTCACGGAGACTTCGACGACCTCGGTGTTCGATGAAGCCGCATCGTAAGAAAGTTCGTCTCCATCCGGGTCGCTGAAGTACGGAGACATGTCCACCGTCGCCGTCTCGCCCGCGGACACAGCCTGCGCGGGGATCGCGTCCACCGCCTCGGGCGCCTGGTTCGGCACCGTAAGCTGGAAGCGCTGCTGCGCGCCCAGCCCCCGTGGATCGTGCGCCGTCACGGTGACGGTCACGACGCCTCTCGCGAGCGCGGTGACCACGACGGAACTGCCCGACACCGAGGCTGAGGCGACCCCGGTGTTGGATGAAGCCGCCGTGTAGGAGAGGGCGTCGCCATCCGGGTCGGTGAAGTAGGACGACAGGTCCACCGTCGCCGTTTCCCCGACCGACAGCGTCCGCTCGGGGATCGTCCCCACCGCCTGCGGCTCCCGGTTCGGCACGATCACCTGAACCGTCTGCCGCGCCGCGCCCCCATCCGGATCGCTTGCGCTCACCGTGATGGTCGCAACGCCCGAGGTCACGGCCCGCATCGTTATCGTCGCCGCGGCGACCGTGACCGTCGCCACCTCGGGATTCGACGAAGTCGCCGTGTAGGTGAGCGGGTCCGCGTCCGGGTCGCGGAAGTAGAGGGATGCGTCCACGGATGCCGTCCGGCCCGCGAACACGGTCCGGGCGGGGATCGCGTCCACCGCCTCGGGCGCCCGATTCGGCACCGTCACCTGGAAGCGCTGCTGCGCGAGCAGACCCTGTGCATCGCGCGCCGTCACCGTGACGGTCGCCACCCCCCTGGCGAGCGCGGTGACCACGACGGAACTGCCCGACACCGAGGCTGAGGCGACCCCGGTGTTGGATGAAGCCGCCGTGTAGGAGAGGGCGTCGCCGTCCGGGTCGCTGAAGTAGGATGACAGGTCCACCATCGCCGTCTCCCCGACGGACAGCGTCTGCTCGGGGATCGTCCCTACCGCCTGCGGCGCCCGGTTTCGTACGGGAGTCGGACCGGTAACGTCCGGGTCCGCATCTCCGCACGCCGCGGCCCACACGACGGCGACCCCCATCAGGCCTCGTGCTCGTCTCCGTGAGGAGAACCCCACGTCTCGCAGAGGGGACGCGCTCCCGCCGTGGCGTCGACGGGAGCGCTCCATTCCCGGTTAGCGGCCCTTCTTGAGTGAGATGACTTCGGTCGGGATATCCAGCCGCACGTGGTCCAGGTCTTTCATACCACGCAGAGAGTCGATTCCCGGCCTATCCGCCATCCGTCCGCCGACCTCGGTACCGGACAAATCCACCCAATCGAAGAGGGCCGTGTGGCCGCCAAACGCCCCGAGCCAGACTGCCTCCACGCGGTCGACAAAGCTGCTCAGCCGAATGCCCTGGATGGTGCCGGAGGATAGCAGTCTGACCAACTCCGTGTCTCCCACGACGAGGGAGAATTCTCCGTCCTGGTGCGAGACAGTCACATCCATGAATTCGCCCGGCCCTTCGGCGATGGCATCCGAGTTGCCGTTAAGATCGTCTCTCGTGTGATAGAATCCCAACTGCGAATCCCAGTAAGCCAGCTTGAAGTTGTCGCCATCGTCAAAGTTCCCGATGCTGAACCTGAAGCGGGTGAATCGGTCGTGGCCAGTCACCCAATACAGGTACGCGCGTTGGCCGGCCGCGCTCCGGGCCATTCTCGTGCCGAGCGTCCACTCCGTGACCGGGGCTTCGAGCACGCGATCTGCAGTTCCAATGCGCTCCGATTCCGTGGTGCTGGTCAAGTGTAGAACCCCGTTGACCACCTCAAGGGCGACGCTGTAGAGGTCCCAATCGTCCAGGCTGGCGTCCGAGTCGAAGTCGTCGCGGAATCCGGTGCGGGCTTCCACCGTGACTTCCGCGCTCTGGGTCGCGGTCAGGCCGTCGGGATCGGCCGCCGTCACCGTCACCGTCGCGGATCCTTCCGCCACCGCCGTCACCGTCACGCTGCTGCCCTCAATGCTGACGCCGACCACGGCCGCGTCGCTCGACTCCGCCGTGTACGTCAGCTCGTCCCCGTCCGGATCGCTGAAGAATGGGGACACATCCACGACCACTTCGTCGCCCTCCGTCATCGCCCGCGCCGGAATCGCTCCCACCGCCTCAGGCGCCTGGTTGGGCGCTTCCACGGTCACCTCCGCGCTCTGCGTCGCGGTCAGGCCCTCCGGGTCCGCAGCCGTCACCGTCACCGTCGCCGTACCCACCACCACCGCCGTCACCGTCAGGCTGCTTCCCTCCATGCCGGCGGTGACCGCGTCCGCGTCGCTCGACTCCGCCGTGTACGTCAGTTCGTCCCCGTCCGGGTCGCTGAAGAAGGAGGACACGTCCAGGGTCACGGCGTCGCCCTCGGTCATCGTCTGCGCGGGAATCGCTCCCACCGCCTCAGGCGCTTGGTTGGCCTGCCCGACGCTCACTGCCGCGCCTTGCGTCGCCGTCAGACCGTCCGGGTCCGCCGCCGTCACGGTCACCGTCGCCGTACCCACCGCCACCGCCGTTACCGTCAGGCTGCCGCCCGACAGGCTGACGGCGACCACCGCCGCGTCGCTCGACTCCGCCGTGTACGTCAGTTCGTCCCCGTCCGGGTCGCTGAAGAACGAGGTCACATCCACGGTCACTTCGTCGCCCTCGGTCAGCGACTGCGAGGGAATCGTCCCCACCGCCTCCGGCGCCCGGTTGGCCGCCTCCACCGTCACCTCCGCGCTCTGCGTCGCCGTCAGGCCGCCCGGGTCCGCAGCCGTCACCGTCACCGTCGCCGTCCCCGCCGACACCGCCGTCACCGTCAGGCTGCTGCCCGACACGCTGACCGCAACCACGGCCGCGTCGCTCGACTCCGCCGTGTAGGTCAGTTCGTCCCCGTCCGGGTCGCTGAAGAACGAGGTCACATCCACGGTCACTTCGTCGCCCTCGGTCAGCGACTGCGAGGGAATCGTCCCCACCGCCTCCGGCGCCCGGTTGGCCGCCTCCACCGTCACCTCGGCGCTCTGAGTCGCCGTCAGACCGTCCGGATCGGACGCCGTCACCGTCACCGTCGCCGTCCCCGCCGACACCGCCGTCACCGTCAGGCTGCTCCCCGACATGCTGGCCGTGAGCACCGCCGTGTCGCTCGACTCCGCCGTGTACGTCAGCGCGTCCCCGTCCGCATCGCTGAAGAACGAGGACACATCCACGGTCACTTCGTCGCCCTCGGTCAGCGACTGCGAGGGAATCGCCCCCACCGCCTCCGGCGCCCGGTTGGCCGCCTCCACCGTCAGCTCCGCGCTCTGCGTCGCCGTCAGACCGTCCGGATCGGACGCCGTCACCGTCACCGTCGCCGTCCCCGCCGACACCGCCGTCACCGTCAGGTTGCTCCCCGACAGCGAGACAGACACCACGCCGTCGTTCGACGATGCGGCAGTGTAGGTCAGCGCGCCCCCATCGGGATCACTGAAGAAGGGGGTCACATCCACCGTGACGGCCTGTCCCGCTGTGAGGACCTGCGCCGGGATCGAGCCGACCGCTACCGGTGCCACCGGTGGTGGTGGTGGCGGCGGGGGTGGCGGGTCCGTTGTCCCGTCTCCTCCGCACGAGGAAATCCCGCCGAGCAACACGACCAGTAGCGACGCCGTCAACAGGTGTCTGTATCGACATTCCACAGCCCTCTGAAGCCTCGGCTTGATGGATGTTCCTATGCTCATGGTCGCTGTCTCCCTGTGGGAAGTCATTGGGCGGTCCCGGAATTCGCCAAGGTAGGGTTGCGCGCCCCCCCGAAAACAGGGGGGAAAAAGGAGAGGGGAGAAGAGAACCGGAAGCGGGGTCTGGGCGCGGCGGCTCCGTGGGCCGACGCCCAGCTACAACCGCTAGAACCTGCGGCGATCGCCGCTGTTCGAACCCGGGATCACGCGCACGATCCGTCCGTCCCGGTCGACGATGACGACGGGACCTCTCCAGATGTCGTCCCCGTACGGAATCAGCCGGCCTGGATCGATGTCCCGCGCGGCGTCGGCGTCGGGGAGTCGGTAAGGGTCGGCCGCCGTCGTATCGACCGAGTAGCCGAGGTCCGCCAGCGACTGGATGGTTATGGCACTCAGAGGGCTGGAACCCCCTACCCTTACGCTGGGGGTCATGAGTTCCGTCCTCAGGACCGTTTCCCGCCAATGCGCGTTGCGCCTTCCCGGGCCGCCCCTGTTCTCCACCGGCACCTTGGCGCCTCGATATCCCGTGCCGCCCGCCTCGTCGAAGGCTTCGATGGCCAAGGGGCCCGTGAAGTGCGTGTCCGGGGCCTCCGTCTCCGAGGCCGGGTCTCTGAGCAGCCCCAGACGACTCCAGATCGTGCCGATCCCCAGCACGTGCCCCATTTCGTGAAGGACCACGTCCTCCAGGGTGCCGCGTCGCTCGAGCCGCTGGAGGTCGGCCACGTCGAACTCCATGCGGCCATACAGAGGCATCAGGGTCCCCGTCCGCCGCCAGCATGCGCCGGCTTCTGCCAGGGTCCCGCCCGGACCATCGATTTCGTCCACGGCCGCCAGGATCATCACGTCGTCGATCGTCTCCACGTAGCGCTCGAATCTCGGATCGTCGCCGCAAGTCCAGGTTCGGGGCTCCCGCGAGTCCGGGAGTTCCGTCGGCGCCAGAATCCTCATCCAGCGCGCCGCGGCGCGTCGGAAGGCCGCCTCCCGGGTCCGGGTCATGGAGGTCGCGAACACGAGTTCGATCTGGAATCTGCCCTCGGCGATCTCGACCGTGACGGCAAACGGAGACGAGGCGCTCAAGCCCCCTGGATCGCGGGCCGTCACCGTGATGGTCACGACGCCCCTGGCGAGCGCGGTGACCACGACGGAACTGCCCGACACCGAAACTCCGGCGACTCCGGCGTTGGATGAAGCCGCCGTGTAGGAGAGGGCGTCGCCATCCGGGTCGGTGAAGTAGGACGACAGGTCCACCGTCGCCGTTTCCCCGACCGACAGCGTCCGCTCGGGGATCGTCCCCACCGCCTGCGGCTCCCGGTTCGGCACGATCACCTGAACCGTCTGCCGCGCCGCGCCCCCATCCGGATCGCTCGCGCTCACCGTGATGGTCGCAACGCCCGAGGTCACGGCCCGCATCGTTATCGTCGCCGCGGCGACCGTGGCCGTCGCCACCTCGGGATTCGACGACACCGCCGTGTAGGTGAGCGGGTCGCCGTCCGGGTCACGGAAGTAGGCGGACGCGTCCACGGAAGCCGTCTGGCCCGCGAACACGGTCCGGGCGGGGATCGCGTCCACCGCCTCGGGCGCCCGATTCGGCACCGTCACCTGGAAGCGCTGCTGCGCGACCAGACCCTGGGGGTCGCGGGCCGTCACCGTGACGGTCACCGCGCCCTTGGCGAACGTGGTGACCACCACCGAACTGCCCGACACCGCAACTCCGGCGACCCCGGCGCTGGATGAAGCCGCCGTGTAGGAGAGGGCGTCGCCATCCGGGTCGCTGAAGTAGGACGACAGCTCCACCGTCGCCGTTTCCCCGACGGACGGCGTCTGCTCGGGGATCGTCCCTACCGCCTGCGGCGGCCGGTTCGGCACGGGGGTCGGACCGGTAACGTCCGGCTCCGCGTCTCCGCAGGCGGCGGCCCACACAACCGCGGCCGCCGCCAGTCCGTGAAGTCGCTTCCGCGACCCAACCCTCTGCAGCCGGGCTACGTCCTGGCTCCAGCTACAGAGGTGGCGTCAAAGTTCCGGCCTTAGCGTTCGTTCCTGTTTCTGCGGGTTCCGGCAGGGCTGTCCCGCCGGATCGGATTCCGAGCAGAAGCCTCAAGGGCGTCGCGCACGAGATCGAGTCTCCGGGCGGCTCCCGCCCCGTCCGACATGTCCGCGCCGCTCTCCGTACCGGTCACGTCGATCCAATCGAAGAGCATTGTGGAGCCGTCGCCGCCGCCACCTGCCAACCAGATAGCGCTCACCCTGCGCAGCGAATTGGCGGTTAGGTCACCCGCCGGCGTGAGTCTCCACAGTTCCGTGTCTCCCGCCATCAGGAAGATCTCTTCGCCGTCGCGTCCGATCGTGATGTCCGTGAACTCACCTGGCGCGTCCCGGACGGCGTCCGAGTCATCGCTCAGATCGCTGAAGAAGAACCACGCTGGCTCGGCCACGGTCGCGTCAAACTGGAGGAATCTGAAGTTGTGTTCATCGGCGGGGCCCAGGCTGACACCATAGGCGGGGAAATCATCGTCTTCCGTGAACCAATACACCCGCACCGTTCCCTCGTCTGCGGCTCGGCCCATCCTGACCCGGATCGTCCAGTCAGTCAGTATGGGGTCGACCTCGCGTTCCGCGACCCCCAGCAGATCGTCGGTATTGTTGGTCAGGCGGAGAAGGCCATCCTCTGTCTCGACGTCGCCGTTTCTGATCTCCCAATCGTCCAGGCTGGCGTCCGAGTCGAAGTCATCCCGGAATCCGGTGCGAGCTTCGACCGTCACTTCCGCGCTCTGGGTCGCGGTCAGGCCGTCGGGATCGGCCGCCGTCACCGTCACCGTCGCCGCCCCCGCCGCCACCGCCGTCACCGTCAGGCTGCTGCCCTCAATGCCGGCGGCCGCCACCTCCGCGTCGCTCGACTCCGCCGTGTACGTCAGTTCGTCCCCGTCCGGATCGCTGAAGAAGGAAGACACATCCACCACCACTTCGTCGCCCTCGGTCATCGCCCGCGCCGGAATCGTCTCCACCGCCTCCGGCGCCCGGTTGTTGGCCGCCTCCACCGTCACTTCGGCGCTCTGCGTCGCCGTCAGGCCGCCCGGGTCGGCCGCCGTCACCGTCACCGTCGCCGTCCCCGCCGCCACCGCCGTCACCGTCAGGCTGCTGCCCTCAATGCCGGCGGCCGCCACCTCCGCGTCGCTCGACTCCGCCGTGTACGTCAGTTCGTCCCCGTCCGGATCGCTGAAGAAGGAAGACACATCCACGACCACTTCGTCGCCCTCGGTCATCGCCTGCGCCGGAATCGTCTCCACCGCCTCCGGCGCCCGGTTGTTGGCCGCCACGACCGTCACTTCGGCGCTCTGCGTCGCCGTCAGGCCGCCCGGGTCCGCCGCCGTCACCGTCACCGTCGCCGTCCCCGCCGCCACCGCCGTCACCGTCAGGCTGCTGCCCTCAATGCCGGCGGCCGCCACCTCCGCGTCGCTCGACTCCGCCGTGTACGTCAGTTCGTCCCCGTCCGGATCGCTGAAGAACGGAGTCACATCCACGGTCACTTCGTCGCCGGCCGTCATCGCCTGCGGAGGAATCGTCTCCACCGCCTCCGGCGCCCGGTTCGCCGCCTCGACCGTCACCTCCGCGCTCTGCGTAGCCGTCAGGCCGTCCGGGTCGGCCGCCGTCACCGTCACCGTCGCCGTCCCCGCCGCCACCGCCGTCACCGTCAGGCTGCTGCCGGTCAGCGACACGGACACCACACCCGCATCCGACGACGTGGCCGTGTACGTCAGCGTCCCCCCATCCGGGTCGCTGAAGAACGGAGACACGTCCACCGTCACCGTCTGGCCCACGATCATGACCTGAGCCGGTATCGCGCCGACCGCCACCGGGGCCACCGGCGGTGGTGGTGGTGGCGGCGGCGGCGGATCCGTTGTCCCGTCTCCTCCACAGGAGGCAATCCCGCCGAGAAACACGAGCAGTAGCGACGCCCTCAACAGGTGTCGGTATCGACGTTTACCAGCCCTCTGAAGGATCGGCTTGATGGATGTTCGTGTGTTCATGGCGTCGCTGTCTCCGCGTGGGATGAGTGGTTGGGAGGTCTCGGTTCCCCGTGTTGGGTACATTCATCCAAGATTCGATCGTAAGGAACTCTAGGTGGGCGAGGGCCAGGTAGCGCCCCCAAAAAAAGGGGATGAACTATCGAGGTTTGGCAGGCAGCGGCTGTCGGGGAGACCGGCGGGTTCGCCCGGCTCGTCCCTTCCCGCTATCCGTCTCGGGGGGCGCCCTCCAAGAGACCCTCGAAGGGGCGTTCCTCAGCCCCGTTGTCCGTGCAGACGGCGTAGTGCGTCTCGGCGGAGCCGTACATGGCGACGCCCGCCGTCTCTCCCTGTTTGTTGAGGAGGAAGAAGCGGACATCGAAGTTCGGCAGGCCGCGCTCGTTGAGGAGTCTCTGCTCGACCGTGTTGGACCGAATCCGCTCGAGGGTCGCCATGCCGGCGTCGAGCGGGCTCATTCCCTGGCGCATGAACTCCACTGCAAGGAACGAGGAGAGGTTGTAGAGGTTCGCTTCGCCCCGCCCCGTCGAGCCGACCGCGCCGACATCGTTGTCCACGTAGAGCCCGGCGCCGAGGATCGGGGAATCGCCGGTGCGGCCGGGGATCTTCCACGAGAGCCCGCTCGTGGTGGTGACGCCGCAGATGTCGCCGTCCGCGTTCACAGCGTCGCAGTTCGTCGTGCCCCAGAACGAGTGGGCGGGGATGAGTCCCTCGTCGACCATGGCGAGGCCGGCGTCGAGCCTCTTGCGGGGGTCGAGCCAGTGCCCGGGGTCGACCCGGCGGCGCCACTCCAGCCACAGCGCGCGCGATTCGTCCGTGTTGAGGTCTTCCTCGATCTCGAACCCCAGCTGGCGGGCGAACGCCTGGGCTCCGGCCCCAACGAGCAGATGGTGGTCGGTGAGTTCAGCGACCGCCTTCGCGACGAGTGAGGGAGTCCGGACGCCCTCGAGCGCCGCGACGCCGCCGGCCCAGTGGCGGGGCCCGTGCATGCAGCACGCATCGAGCTGAACGACGCCGTCCGCGTTGGGGAGTCCGCCGTAGCCGATCCCCATCTCGGTGGGGTCGAGTTCGGGAATGTTCACGCCCGCGATGAGGGAGTCGAGCACATCCTCGCCTTCGGTGATCCCCCGGAAGGCGCGCTCGACGGAACTCTCGGGACCGTCGTTGGTGAAGCGGATTCCGCTGAGGTCGGAGATGACGACCGGTCGCGCGGCCCGGGAGCGTCCGATGGCGGGCACGCCGAAGCGGGAGGCGGCGCGCTCGGGGCGAGTTTCCGCGGCCAGAGCGGCGGGTGCGGCGGCCGCGGCCAAGCCGGCGGCGGAGGTCCGAACGAAGTCTCGACGATCCATGCTCATGCTCTCGGTCCTCGGTGCAAGGGGCGTGTTTGATCCTCAACTATACAATGGTCCGCGGTGGGAGTGGGTGTTATCATGATATTATATGGAGATAACAGATCGGGGTTCAGGCACATGATTCGAACGCAGATCTCATTCGACGAAGAGCTGTACGAGCGGGCGAAGGAAGCGGCCCGCAGGGAGGGGATCTCGCTGGCCGAACTGTGTAGGAGAAGCCTCGCCGAAACGCTTTCGCGACACCCCCGTCGAAAGCCCTGGATGGCCTATGTGGGGATGTTCGACGGCCAGCCGGAGGACAGCACGACCGTCGACGATGTGATCTACGGGCGTACATCACCCTGAAGGGTCGGAAGGTCTTCCTCGACACCGGGATTCTGATCGCGGCCCTCAACCGGCATGACCAGTACCACCGCCAGGCGCGCGGCCTGTTCGGCGGCCCCACCCCGCAGTGGCACACGTCCCTGTTTGTCTGGTCAGAGGCCTATTCGTGGTTCCTGCACCGCCACGGCGAGGAGCCGGCCCGGGGATGCCGCCGTTTCCTGGAAAACCTGGACGGTCTCGTCGCGCTGGAGGCGACCGTCCCTCTACACCATGAGACTCGCCGTCTGCTGGACCGCCTGCGGGGGGCGCGGCTGACCTATGTGGACGCTTCCAGCCTCGCCCTGATGGAACAGCATGACATCAGGACTGCGTGGGCCACGGACCATCACCTCGGCCTCACCGGGGCGGAGATCTTTCCTCGATCATGACCGGCATGGGTCCGCGCGCGATACGTTCCCGCGGGAACGTCGGCGTCGTCGGGAGAGTCGACGAGAGACTGGAGCGAACATGAGCATTCGGGTTTGTGTGGGCGGGGCGACCGGCTGGACAGGCGAGAGCATCGTCGCGGCTGTCCTGGCGTCGGAGGAGTTCGAACTCACGGGGGCGGTGGCTCGGCAGGCCGCCGGTGATACCGTCGGGGTGGTCCGGATCGCCCCCGACGTGCGCGACGCGCTCGCGGCACCGACGGATGTCTACATCGACTACACGCACCCGACGGCCGTCTACGAGAACGTGATGGTCGCGATCGAAGCGGGAGTGGCCGCGGTCATCGGAACGTCGGGGCTCACGGCGCAGGACTACGCCGAGATCGACGAGGCGGCCCGCGAGCGCGGCGTCGGGGTGATCGCCGCGGGCAACTTCTCGATCACGGCGGCGCTGCTGAAGCACTTTTCCGGGATCGCGGCGCGGCAGGTGCCGCACTGGGAGATCATCGACATGGCCTCGGCGGCCAAACCCGACGCCCCCAGCGGCACCGCGCAGGAACTGGCGGAGTTTCTGGGGACGGTCTCGGAGAACGAATTCGCCCGGCCGGTCGAGGAGACCCTCGGTTCACGGGAAGCGCGCGGGGCCACGGTCGGGGGTGCGCAGGTACACTCCCTCCGGCTACCCAGCTACGTCATTTCCGTGGAATCGATCTTCGGGCTCCCCGGCGAACGGCTCACGATCCGGCACGACGCGGGGTCGAGCGCCGAACCCTACGTCGGCGGCACGCTCCTGGCCGCGCGACTGGCGCCGGAGCGGCTGGGACTCACGCAGGGACTCGACCGCCTGCTGTTCGACCCGCCGTCCTCCCCAGCCTGACAGCCGGGGCGGTGGCGAGGCCGGGACGTTCCCGCGCGGGAACGTCTCAGCCGCCCGGCCTGTTGGCGACGATCGCGATCCGGTCGCCCGCGGGACTCACCGCGAGGCGGGTGATGCCCGCGACGCCGAGGGCGGAGAAGTCCGCGATCTCCGTCCATTCCGAGGACGGCGACCAGACGTAGAGGCGCGATCCGTCCCCCATCACGATCTCTCCCTCGGGCGTCCAGGCGTAGTCTTCGCGGCCCGGCAGCGTCTGCACGATTCGCTCCGTAGTGCCGGCGGCCGGGTTGAAGCGCTCGATCCACCATTCGTCGTCCGAGACCTTGCGCACGAATGAGATCTCCTCCGTTCCCGGAACCCGGTGGATGGACCGGCCTGGCCGCTCGGCAACGACCTGGATATCGCCGGTCAGCGCGTCACCGACCTGGAGCGTGGGCGGGTTTCCGAGGATGAACATCGCGACGACGTGCTCGTTGGCCCACGCGTGGTAGCCAACGGGCTCGGCGGTGGCGAAGATCGGTCCGAGCGGTTCGCCGGACAGGTCGTAGCGCCACAGGTACTGCTTGCCCCGGATCTCGTGAATCGCGGAGAAGGCATCCTGCCCCGGTATCTGAAGCGCCGAGAACTCGCTCACGTCGCTCGTTTGCGTCACGCGTTCCGACTCGCCGGGCGCCGAGAGCCGCATGATTTCGGTCTGCGTCCGGTCCACCGCCGAAGTGTGGAGGATGGCCGACCCGTCGAGCAGGAAACTCGGCTGGTTGTCGTAGCCGTCCCGATCCGTCCCCCGCCCCAGGTCCGGGATGGACAAGGCGCCGCCTTCGCGGACCAGCGCCGCCACCCAGATATCGGTAGAAGGTGACCCTGCGGCCGTGGGAGAGTAGCCCTCGGGTGCCGGCCCGATCTCGGGCATCGGTCCATCGGGAGGATCGGACGGGAATACGACCGAGTCCGTGTCGCCGCTGGGCGGGGCATCCGCCTCATCTCCCGGCGCACAGCCCGCTATCGTCGAAAGCGCGAACACACAGAACGCCACCGCCTTCGTCTGGATCATTCGTCACACCCTTTGTCGTTCCGTTATCGTCGTGAATGGTCGCTCGCACATTGTGCCTCTGGCGAGTCCCGCGGAAGAGCCGCGAGTGGCCGAAGACGTTCCCGCGGGAACGTCTGGCGGGGGCGGCTACCGCGGCAGGACGCCGAGGACAAGCCGCGAGGGGTGCTCGGCGGATCGATACACGATCTGGGTTGCGATCTCATAGTCCCCCTGCGACGCGCGGTACGTGTCCACGAACCTCTGCGGGTTCCGGTCGTAGGCCGGGAACCACGAACTCTGGACGTGGACCATCAGCCGGTGCCCCGCCTTGAAGGTGTGGAAGCGGTCGCGCAGGTCGATCTCGATCCTCGTCACTTCCCCGGGCACCATCGGTTCGGGGTCCTCGAGGTCGTTCCGGAACCGCCCCCGCATGATCTCGCCGGCCAGGTGCATCTGGTATCCGCCCATGGGCACGTCGCAGTTGGCGCTGGGCGGGGCGTCGTCGGGATAGACGTCGATCAGTTTGACGACCCAGTCGGCGTCCGTCCCCGTCGTCGAGACGAAGACCTCGGCCCCGATCGGACCGGCGATCGTGAGGTCCTCCTCCAGGGGTTCGGACTGGTAGACGAGGACGTCGGGGCGCTCCGAGGCGAAGCGCTGGTCCTCCACCTTCCACAGATGGCCGAGTGTCGTGCGCTCCTCGGCCGAGAACGGCACGGGGTTGGCCGGATCGCTCACATACGAGTCGGCGGCGGAGTCTCCAGTCCGCGTCGGCGGCTCGAAGCTCAGCGTTCCGTCCGAACCCAGGTACAGACTCGTGGAGGTGACGCCGGCCGGCGGCCATGAATCGTAGGCGCGCCATTCGTTCGATCCCGTGAGGAAGACGTTCGCCTCCGTCGCGTCCCAGGTGCCCTCGTCCTTCAGGTGGTATTCGAAGAAGGGGAACTGGAACTCGCGCTGGAAGTGGAGCGAGGTCTTCGTGTCGAAGGCGATGCAGCCGAGGAAGTCGCCGTCCATGCGCGCCCACCCGCCGTGCAGCCACGGGCCGACGACGAGCGTGTTCTCGAGGCCGGGGTTCTCCACCTCGACCGTCCGGTAGATGGACATCGGACCGTAGAAATCCTCGGTATCGAACCAGCCCGCCACGTTCAGCGTCGCGGGGCGGACATCGTCCAGGTAGCGGAGCGCGTTCTGGCGCTGCCAGAAGTCGTCGTAGTCGGGGTGCTCGATGAAGTCGCGCCACGCCGGCATGTCGCCGTGGAAATAGAGTTCGTCCACGGTGGCGGCGGAGCCCGCGTTGAGGAAGAAGTCGTAGCCGGAGGGCGTGCCATAATCGAAGCGGGCGCCGCGCGTCTCCGTGGGGCCGTCCCGACGGCGGGCGTTCCCGGACAGCCAGGAGAAGGCGTACATGATCCGGAAGGCGCCGTTATGGTGCCAGTCGTCCCCGATGAACATGTCCGATGGCGAGGCCTGCGGCGACGCGGCGACGAGCGCCGGGTGCGCGTCCACCATCCCCATCACGGTCTGCCAGCCGGGGTAGGAGATCCCCCACTGTCCGACGCGGCCGTTGTGGCCTTCGACGTTCGCCAGCAGCCACTCGATCGCGTCGTAGTTGTCCGTGATCTCGTCCGCGTCGGTGGGGCCGCGGGGCTCCGGCGCGGGGGGACGTATGACCTCGAACTCGCCCTCGGACTTGAACTGCCCGCGTACATCCTGGAACGCGAAGATGTACCCGGCCCGGTCAAACTCCGTCGAAGGTCCGAGCGGGTTCCGGTACTCGCCGGGCTCGTAGGGGCCGATGGAATACGGAGTGCGGAAGAGGAGGATGGGGTATTCCCGCGACGGATCCCGGGGGGCGTAGACGATCGTGTACAGTTCGATGCCGTCCCGCATCGGGACCATGTGCTCGGACTTCTCGTAGTTCGCCTGGAGATAGTCGAGGTGCGCCGCGGCGACCGCCTCGGCTTCGCTCTGGGCGGCTTCGGCCTGGGCCGGAGTCGGCGGGGACGGCGCGTCGGCCGCGTCCTCCTGCGGCCCGCACGCGATCATCCACAGAGCGATCGCCGAGATTGCGGACGCCCGCCGCGCGGACGCCCGCGGCGCGAGCCCGATGGCGATCCCGCATCGACGGTCCGGACGTTTCGATCGCTTCATCTCCATCCTCTTCTCTTCCGCAGGCGGTTTCTCGGATCGTGTCACGGATCGTTTCGCGGGCGGGCGTCGCTGGGAGCGGAACCCGTTGCGGCCTCAGCGACGCCGACGCAGTTCCGCCCAGTGCGTGAGCGCGTTGCCGAGCCGGACGTTCGGGAGCGTGATGGCCGTCACCGAACCGTTCAGGACATCGCCCCTCAGCCGAAGCTCGAACGAGAGGACGTAGTCGGTCCGGTTCGCGTCCCCGGTGCCGATGTCGCCCTTGAAGCCGCCGCGCAGATACTCGCCGTCGAAGCGCGCGTTGTTGAGCAGCGTCCAGAGCTGGTCCCCCAGCTGCGCATGGACGCGGCCGCCGTCGTCGATCGCGAGCGCCAGGCGGTGCGGGCCGAGGTGCGTGTCCACCTCGCCGACCCAGTCCCCGACGAGATCCGGCATGGGCGTGAACTCGATCAGCGCGGCGCCCTCCCCCGCGTCCTCGAGGATGCCCTCGCGCTCCAGCCGGTGCGGGTCGGGGAGTTCCGGCGGCGTCGGCTTCGGCACGGCGTCCGGGTACAGCGTATGCCAGATCAGATTCGAGATGTAGCCCGTGAGCGGCGAGGCGGAGTTCATGAGGACGACGATGGCGGCGTTCTCCTCCGGGGCGATCGCGAGTTCGGTGCGGACGCCACCCATCCCGCCGCCGTGGCGCTGGAGCCGGAGGCCGCCAGGAAGCTCCCGCATCACCCAGCCGAGCCCGTACGCGTCGCCGGGGGCGCTCTCCCGGATCGGGCGCCGCATCGCCTCGATCGTCGCGTCGGAGATGATCCTCCGTTGATCCCCGATGTCGTGTCCGAGGTGGAACATCCCGAAGCGGACGAGGTCGTGGGCGCTGCTGAACACGGCGGACCCGCCGGGGTGGTCGAAGTCGTAGAACGGGATCGGACCCTGATCCGTCGCGTAGCGCGTCGCCGTGAACTCCTCGAGGCCGCGGCCGATGCCGACCGATGTCCGGGTGAGACCCAGCGGCTGGAACACTTCGTCGCGCATGTAGTCGGGATACGACTGCCCAGAGACGCGCTCGATGATGTAGTCGAGGATCCCGTAGCCGAGGTTCGAGTAGTTCCACCGTTCGTCCGGCGCCGTCACCAGGTTGGCGTAGCGGCGGATCGTCTCGTCCATGTGGGGCCGCCGGTACGGCTCGTCCTCGTAGAAGAACTGGTAGTGGAGAGGAAGACCGGCCGTGTGACTCGCCACATGTCGGACCGTGGCGCGCCCCGCGTCGAAAGCCCGTCCGTCGATCTTCGCGGGACCCAGATAGTCGTTGGCGGGCCGGTCGAGGTCGATCAGACCGCGTTCGACCAGGACCATGAGACCTGTCGCCGTGATCGGCTTCGAGATCGATGCGAGGGAATACATCGTGTGTTCCGTTGCGGGGATCCGCCGCTCCCGGTCCGCCCATCCGAACCCTTCCTCCCACACGATCTCGCCACCCACGGCGACGGCGACCGCCATGGATGGCGCGTCCCAGGCCACGAGGGCGTTCCGGATCTCGCTACGGACGGACGAGAAGTCGGGGACGGTCTGGCCCCGGGCGCCGGTCGCGGTGAGGAGAAGGACGCAGAACCACAGAAACCGGAGCCGGCGGCGGGCAGACTGTCGGACGGTCCTTCTCATCCTCCTCATCCTCTTCACCTCCTGAGCGTTGACTTTGGACGGTGGAGCCGCACTCGGGGGGCGTCAATGGGGCCACGGAGGGACAGGCTCATCGACCTTCGACCAAAGCTGCGTCCATGATGGTTCGGTCGCCGTCGCGGACCTCGCGTCTCCACGGCCCCGCGGCCCCGCGGACCCTCGGCAGCCCGTGGCGAAACCCCGGGTCGCACCGAGAGCGGCGAGGCACGCGCGTGACAAGGCGCGCCGAGGCACAGACCCGGAGAGGGGCGGCTGAAGGACATGGCCGAGCACGTCCGCTTCAGCATCGAGAGCGGCGTGTCCGTCTATTTCCGCGACCCGCGCAGCCCCTGGCAACGCGGGACCAGCGAGAACACCAAAGGGTACCGATCTCTCCGCCCACTCACAGACTGACCTCAATGCCGTCGCCCGACAGCTCAACGGCCGCCCTCGACAAACCCTCGGGTGGATGAAACCATGTGAAGTCTTCGCATGCCCGCACCGGTGCCGGCGAAGGCGTACCGGCCAGTGGTATCGGTCGGCGTCACGGATCGGGGAGCGCCCGGCAGGCTGCTGTTCAGGCCGCTCGACCCGCGGCCATGGGCTATCACGGTCAGCGTCGTACGGGGCCTGCGGATGTGTACGCGCCGGAGAAGTTCACGGTGGCCGTACCGCCCTCGTTGGCAAGGGTTGCGGTCGCGAAGGTGCGGCCGAAACGCGCATGGGCCGGATAGTCGGCGATGGCGATGGTGTGCGCACCGGCCTCCACGCCGTCGAACCGGAACGCGCCTCCACTCGCGGTGACGGTCTCGGTTCCGCCGTCCAGGGTGACGGTCACCCCGTCGGCTCCCCGGCCCTCGATCAACACCTGCCCCGCGATGGCGTTGGTGAGCTGCGGAGGCAGGGGATCCCCGATGCTTGCGGCCAGGAAGTACAGCAACAGCAACGCTCCCAACAGCATGTACGGTTGGGATCCGTGCGCTGAGCTTCGCCTTTTGGATGGAGTGGTCCGAGACCAGGGCGACCGTCCGCCGATGGCGTAGCCCTGTGCGGCCAGGCGCAGGGTGTCCATGATGGCGTTGTAGCTCGGGGTGTCGTGTTGTCGCATGGCTCCGGATCTCCTTCCCTTTCGGTCGGCTTTCGAGGAACCACCCGGCTGCTTCTGGACACGCTCCTGCAATGTGGAGCCAGAAAGCGCGGGCCGTTAGAGGGAAATCCCGCAGATTCCGGGGGGAGAATCCCGCAACCGCATTGACGGGATTCTCCCGTCATTCGGTGCAAACGGTGGGGCGCCGCGAGCCAGTTGCGGCGTTGGCGTGGTGCCTTGGGGAAGCGGCCCCTACTGCTCCCCTTCCGCGTGCAGGAGGCCGGATTCGAGGGCGAAGCGCACGATGTCGCGCCGGTTCTCGAGACCCAGTTTGCTCTTGGCGCGGGCGATGTAGCCCTCGACGGTCTTGGGACTGGCGAGCATCTCCTGGCCCGCCTCATTGGCCGAAAAGCCCTTTGCGTACAACGTGATCGCGGTGCGTTCGCGCGACGAGAGCACCTCGTGGCCCGCGTCGCGGCTCGACCCGCCCTGCCCCTTCCGCCGTGCGAGCAGAGCAGCGGCGCGGCTGGGAAGATAGGAGTGTCCGCGCACGACCGCTTCGATGGCTCCCATGAGATCGGTGTCCGCGATGGACTTGTTCAGAAAGCCCGCGGCGCCGGCGTTGAGGGCGGGAATGAGGAACTCGTCCTCGTCGTGGATCGTGAGGACCAGGACCTTCGTTTCGAGTCCGAGTTGGGTGATGCGCCGGGTCGCCTGGACCCCACCCATCCCGGGCATCGCCAAGTCCATGATGACGATGTCCGGCTCCAGGGTCCTCGCCCTTCCCACCGCCGCCTCCCCCGACGATGCCTCGCCCACGACATCGATCCGGCCGGTGGATTCGAGCAGTGCCTTCAGACCGGCACGCACCACGTTGTGGTCGTCGACCAAGAGAACCCTCACCATGGGTCGCCGTCTGGACCCACCATCGGCACGGCGGCCCGAACCGTGGTTCCCTTGCCCGGCGAGGTCTGGACGGTGAGGCTGCCCCCGACTAGCTCCGCTCTCTCACGCATCCCGGCGAGGCCGACATAGGCATCGTCCGGTGCCGCTCCGGGATCGGGCAACTCGAACCCGCATCCTTCGTCTCGGATCTCCGCGACGATCACACCGTCCGCCGATCTGAGCGTCACGGCAGCCTCGCTCACCCTTGCGTGCGTCGCTGCGTTGGCCACGGCCGCCTGCACGATCCGGCCCCGGATCGCGTCAAGGATCTCGTCGGCGATCACCGCCCACGCCCGTTCTCTCTCCTCCCGGTGCGTCTCGTCCACCAGAAGCTTCCCCTTGATCTTGAACGCCACGAGGAACTGGAGGAACTCGTCGTGCAGCTCGCGGGAAATGCGCTTTCGCTCATTCTCGGCCGCCATCGCCTTCATTCTGGACAGCCGCCGCGTCCGGTTCCAGCCCGTGAGGTCGCGGATCGTGCAGATCACGTGTTCCGGCCCCGATGCCAGTTTGCCGGGGCTCAGACTGATCTCCACCGGGAAGGTTGTGCCGTCTTGGCGCAAAGCCTGCAACTCGAGTCCCTGCCCCATCGGTCGCGGACGCGGCGCCTCGCTATAGTGCCGGCGGTGCTGCTCGTGCCGGCTGCGGACGCCGGCGGGAACCAGCCGTTCCACGCCCGAGCCCTCCACCTCTTCGCGGCTCCATCCGAACATCGAAAGAGCCTGCGGGTTGAGATCCCGGATCACGCCGTCGGAATCCACGACGAGCATCGCGTCCGGCGATGCTTCGAACACGGCCCGGTAGTCCCTGTCGGCGAGCAATCCGGATTCCCTCCCTCCTGTATCCAGGCGGGCTGGCAAGCCAACGCCAGCTTCCGGTGGCGGTGTTCGTTCAATCATAGGGCGTACATGGCAGGAGAATGTCAACGGGCGTCGGACCCGTGATGCGGGTCATCGGTCAGCGCTGCCACGGACTCCGGAACCAAGCCCCGGTCCCCGGGCAACCGACCCGTCCCTGCGGCTCAGAGGCATCTCGGGTCACACAGCACGACGGAGGAGATCGGCTGGGTCAGGTCGACGACCTGCATGCCGTGCGGTCCGGCCAGGGTCCGTGCCCCCTCACCTTGCAACTCCTGCCACCAGTCTCCTGTCCGCTCCATTCCGCGAGAGGAAACGCGGTTCCGATCCGTGTGGACCCGGGATCGGCTCATCGAGCATCGCCGCGATCTGATCGGCGAGCTTCCCGACCACCTCCCGCGTTGCGAGAAAGACATGGGTTTTGTCGGCGACGGTGATTCCTACCACCATCGAGGTGGCACCGCATACCGTACGCATCCCGACCCACATCTCTGAAACCTTGCACCCAGTGCTGTGCGCCAAGTCGTCGCTCATTGTGATTCCCTCCCGTTGTGGCCTCGGCCCCCGGCGGGGGTTCGGACCCGGCGGAGACTCCGACACTCCGTCGAACGGCCAAACGCCAGACGCGCGTGGCGCAGAGTAGCATAGAGGGTCGCGTCTACTGGCCGTCAGAGGGAAAACCCGGCAATTCCGGGGGGAATCCCCGCAAATCCTTGACGGGCTTTTCCCGTCACTTCAGTGGGCGTGCGGGGGAAAGGACAGCCCTCCTGCTCCCCTTCGGCCAGCAGGAGCCCGGCCTCCAGGGCGAAGGGCCTACGTCTCGACCGCCAGATAGGCCTCCCAGTCGGCCATCAGCCGACGCCTCCGGTCGAACAGGTCGGTGCGCCGGTACGCGGCCTCAATCTTGTTCGCGGGCCTCGGCGAGCGAAACCAGTTCGACGCTGCCGAGCCCGAGCTCGCGTTTGCGGCCCCGAATGACGAGGCGTTGAATCCAGCTCCCCGTCCCGGTCTTCTGGACATAGAGGTAGAGCCCGTTGCCGTCGCAGTGCCGACCGGGCGGAGCCGAACGCACGAAGGGGGCCGAGAGGCTATGGAACACCTTGGACGGCACCGGATTCTGAACGTCCGACTAGCAGCGCTACTTGACCGAGGAGCAACGATGAGCGAAGCGTTCACGCGAGATGGATCGCCGCTCGAATGCAGCCGGGGTTTCGCCATGGGCTGCCAAACCTCCGGGAACGAACCATGACTGAAATGGATCGGCGAACTTTCGTCAGCACCGGCGTGGCGGCCGGTGCCCTGCTCTCCCTGGGCGGCTGCGCGACTCGGGGCGATGACTCGCGCTCGGGATCCGGGGGATCGGGGGACGAGACCTCCGCGGGCGGCGTGCCGGACTTCGCGCTCGACGAGATCACGATCGACGAAGTCCACGAGGGGATGCGGACGGGCGAGTACACCTGCCGTTCGATCACCGAGATGTACCTCGAGCGGATCGAGGCGCTGAACCGGCGGGGGCCGCGCCTGTTCGCGGTGCTCGAGGTGAACCCGGACGCACTCGAGATCGCCGACGAACTCGACCGCGAGTTCCAGGCCTCGGGGCCGAGGGGGCCGCTGCACGGGATCCCGGTCCTCCTCAAGGACAACATCGATACGGCGGACGGGATGACGACGACGGCCGGGTCGACGGCGCTGCTGGGGTCGATCGCGCCGCGGGACTCGTTCGTGGCCGCGGGACTGCGCGGGGCGGGGGCGCTGCTGCTCGGCAAGGCGAACATGAGCGAGTGGGCCGGCTGGAAGTCGTTCGAGTTCGGGGCCTCGGGCTGGAGCGGCCGCGGGTGGGACGGCGGCCGGGGCGGCTTCTGCGGCAACCCGTACGCGCTCGACCGCACCCCGGGTGGGTCGAGTTCCGGGTCCGGGGCGAGCGCGGCGGCCAATCTGGCGGTCGCGGCGATCGGCTCCGAGACCGACGGCTCGATCGTCGGTCCGTCGTCGCGCAACTGCCTGGTCGGCATCAAGCCCACGATCGGCCTCCACAGCCGGGGCGGGGTCATCCCCATCGCCCACAGCCAGGACAGCACCGGCCCCATGGCCCGCACCGTGCGCGACGCCGCGATCATGCTCGGCACCATGGTCGGCGTCGACCCCCGCGACCCGCTGACCGCCGCGAGCGCGGGCAACTTCCAGACCGACTACACCGGCGCGCTGGACCCGGGCGGCCTGTCCGGCGCCCGCCTCGGCGTCCTGCGCGAGTACGCGGGCTTCGACAGCCGCGTCGACGCCCTGTTCGAGGAGGCTCTGGACGCCATGCGGGCGGGAGGCGCGACCGTCGTCGACCCCGTCACGCTCCCGGAGGAACTGCGCTTCGGCAACGAGTACGAGATGGAGGTGCTGTACCACGAGTTCAAGGCGGACCTGAACGCCTATCTGGCCTCGCTCGGCCCCGGGGCGCCGATCAAGTCGCTCGCCGAACTCATCGAGTACAACGAGGCGAACCACGACCTCGAACTCGCCCTCTACGGACAGGAACTCCACGTGCGGTCGCAGGAGCGGGGTCCGCTGACCGACCAACGCTACCTCGATGCCCTCAGCGCCAGCCACAGGCTCTCCCGCGACGAAGGGATCGACCGGGCCATGGACGAGCACCGGCTCGACGCGCTCGTCGGCATCACCGCGGGCATCCCCGCCCTGCAGGATCCACTCGACGCCTCGGGCGGGGGTGGCGGCGGGTGCTCGACGCCGCCGGCCATGGCCGCCTATCCCAACATGTCGGTTCCGATGGGCTTCATCGGGGGGCTTCCGATCGGGATGTCGCTGTGCGGCCGCGCCTGGAGCGAGGCGACTCTGGTCCGGCTTGCCTACGCCTTCGAGCAGGCGACGAACCACCGGCGGCCGCCGACGTTCCAGGCTTCCGTGCAGGTCTGAGCGCGACCGGCGACACCGCCAAACCGACGACACCGACGATTCCGGCGACGGCGCAGACCGTGACGCTCAGCGACTTCATCGATCGGCACTATCGCCACTTCAACGCCGCGACGCTGCGGGAAGCGGCCCGGGGCTACCGCGACCTGATCGACGGCGGGGGCCAGATGCTCCTCACGCTGGCCGGCGCCATGAGCACGGCGGAACTCGGCCTCTCCCTGGCGGAGATGATCCGGGCCGGGAAGGTCCACGCCATCTGCGCCACCGGAGCGAACGTCGAGGAGGACCTGTTCAACCTCGTCGCGCACGACCACTACCGGCGCATCCCCGACTGGCGCGCGCTCACGGCGCAGCAGGAGAAGGACCTCGAGCGCCGCGGCCTGAACCGGGTCACCGACACCTGCATCCCCGAGGCCGAGGCGTTCCGCGCGGTCGGGGGCCCGCTGCGCGAACTGTGGCGGGCCGCAAACGCCGCGGGCGACCGCCGCCTCCCGCACGAGTACCTGTACCAGCTCATCCGCGACCGTGCGCTGGCCGACAGCTACCAGACCGACCCGGCGGGTTCCTGGCTCGTCGCGGCCGCGGAGGCCGACCTCCCCCTCTTCGTACCGGGCTGGGAGGATTCGACGCTGGGCAACGTCCTCGTGGCGGAACAACTCGCCGGCGACCTGGGCCGTCCGGGACCCGTGCTCGGCGGGACGGAGTACATGGCCGCGCTCGCGGAGTGGTACGTGCGTACGAGCACCGGCCGCACGCTCGCGGAACTCCCGGAGATGGATGGAGACCGGGTCTCGGAGCTGCGGCCGGATCACGACGCCACCCCAGACGCCGACACGAGCCCAGTGGGGTTCTTCCAGATCGGGGGCGGGATCGCGGGCGACTTTCCCATCTGCGTCGTCCCCATGATCCGCCAGGATCTGCGCCGCGACTGCCCCTACTGGGCGTACTTCTGCCAGATCAGCGACTCCACCACGAGCTACGGCTCGTACTCCGGCGCCGTTCCCAACGAGAAGATCAGCTGGGGCAAGCTGGACGTGGACACGCCGAGTTTCCTGATCGAGTCGGACGCGACGATCGTGGCCCCGCTCGTGTTCGGCTACGTCCTCGGCTGGTAGGCGGAGGACGGCCTCGGCGCCTCCCGTCGAACGACGGGCCGCGAGGCCAGCGGCCTATCCCCCGTCTCCCCCGTCTCCGAGGAGCACTTCGAGGTCCCACCCCTCCAGTTCTCCGACGGTCGCCAGGTCCGTCCAGTCGAAGCGGAGCGGCGTGATGGTGACGAGACCTTCATTGTGCGCCTCGGTGTCGCTCCCGGCCGGGATGGGATCCGGAGGCCCGAACGCCGGCCGGAACAGACGTTCGCCGTCCGCCCCCGTAACCTCCTCGTAGTCGACGCGGAAATAGTTCCCGCCCATGGGCCGGGCGGCGATGCCGCGGGTCTCTTGCGCCGTCCCGGCGGGGAAGTTGATCGAGTACACGATGCCGGCCTCGGGTCCCCGTCGCCGGAGTTCGGCGACGAAGCGCGCCACGACGGCGGCGGGATACTCGACCCCGCTCGGGCGGCCACCGAGCGAGGCCGCCACGGCCGGCACACCGAGATAGGCCCCCATCATCGCCGCCCCGATCGTCCCGGACATGTGCGAGACCTCACCTATGTTCGCGCCGATGTTGATGCCGCTCACCACAAGGTCGAACCCCGATTCGGGCTGGAGCGCGCGGTGGGCGAGGAGGACCGCCCCGGCCGGTGTCGCGTTGACGCAGTGTCCCGCCTCGGAGGTCCGAAGCCGGATCTCCTGGTTGAGGCGAATGGACATGCTGGTCCCGCTCTGCTGGCCGCAGGGCGCCACGACCGTGACCTCGCCGACGGCGCGCAGGGCCGCCGCCAACTCCTGAATCCCGGGAGAGTCGATGCCATCGTCGTTCGTGACGAGGATGTGGAACGGAGACGTCTCGTCCGGAGCTTCCGCCGGAGCCTCCGAAGCCGGTCCGCCGCCGCACGCGAGGGCCCCACCGTACACGACCGCTGACAGCGCCCGCCTTGTCGCTCCCCTGGTCTTCATCGCAATCTCCCACTCTTTCCGGGTCCCGCGTGATGCCTGGGATCCATGCTTGGCGTTATCAAGGTCAAAAAGTAGCTTTCATCGCGGGCGTTGAACATCTCGTGCTCGCCATGCGTAGTATGTGTTGTCCGGCGTGCGGCCATCCCCGGCGGAGATGAGGTAGCACGCCCTGCTCTACCCCGTGGTCTTCCGCGAACGGGCCGGCGTGAGAGACTAGCTCAGCTCTAGCTCTATGGGGAGTGTCGGTGCCCCTGTGTCGGCCTATGCCAATTGAAAATGCGATGTTGAATTGGCATAAGGCTTCACAGGGACTTCCAGCAACAACCCCCAGGCAACGTCCTCGCTATGCACAGCCGGCGGGCCGGCTAACGCGACGTCAGAGGAGCTGGTTCGCCGCCAGAGCGCCGACGTAGGCGAGCGCGAGCATGTAGAAGAACTGCGTCAGCGGCCACTTCCAGCCGGCCGTCTCCCGCTTCATCATCGCGACGGTGGACATGCACTGAAGCGCGAACACGAAGAAGACGAGGAGGGCGACCGCCCCCCCGAAGTCCAGATCCCGCTGCAGGGCGGCCCGCAGTTCGAGGGACGTCTCGTCCGTATCCTCGATCCCGTAGATGGTGCCGAGCGTCCCGACGATGACCTCGCGCGCCGCGAGCGACGCGACGAGACCCACCCCGATCCTCCAGTCGAACCCGAGCGGTTCGATGGCCGGCTCGATCACCTGTCCCATCTGTCCGAGCGCGCTCTCCTCGATGGGCGGCGGGCTTCCGTCGATGCGCGGGAACTGGGCGAGGACCCAGAGGACGATGGTCACCGCGAGGATGATCTTGCCGACCCTCCGGAGGAATATTTTGCTCCGGTCCAGGAGCCGCAGCCCGAGCGTGCGCAACGAGGGGATCCGGTACGGCGGCAGTTCCATCACGAACCCGGCCGGCTTCCCCCGCAGCACCGTGCGCCGAAGGAGGAAGGCGGTGCCCACGGCGGCCGCGAGGCCGAGGGCGTAGAGGCCGAGCATCGTCGCCGCCCGCGTACCCACGAACGGCCCCAGGAGCGGTCGTTCGGGGATGAATGCCGCGATGAGGAGCGCGTACACCGGAAGCCGGGCCGAGCAGGTCATGAACGGAGTGACGAACATCGTGGCGAGCCGGTCGCGCTCGTCGTCCACCGTGCGCGCGGAGAGGATCGCCGGCACCGCGCACGCGTAGGCGGAGAGCAGCGGCAGGAACGCCCGCCCCTGCAGCCCGACGCGCATCATCATCCGGTCCGCGATGACCGCCGCGCGCGCCATGTAGCCGGAGTCCTCCAGAATCCCCAGGAAGAGGAAGAGGATGAGGATCTGGGGGAGGAAGACGAGGACGGAGCCCACCCCCGCCCACACGCCGTCGATGAGGAGGTCGCGGAACCAGCTCGCCGGCAGGCGCGCCGCGACCCACTGGCCGGAGGAGGCGATCCCGAGTTCCACCCCGTCCATGATCGGCGTGGCCCAGGTGAAGATCGCCTGAAAGACGAGCGCGGCGAGCACGACGAACAGCGCCGGCCCCGCGATCCGGTGCAGGAAGATCGCGTCGAGACGCTGCGTCAGTCTGGGCGGCCCGGCCGAGCGGTACTTCGCGGTCGCAAGCGCTCGCTGGACGGCCGCGCGCCGACGGGTGAGCGCGGCGAGGAGGGGCAGTCCGGCGCGGCCGAGCGGACCCGCCGCCTCCGGCCCGGCCGGCGAGCGCTCCGCCGCCCGGACGGCCACCCGGTCCAGGAAGTCGGCCACCGCGTCGACGCCCCGCCCGGTCCGCGCGTCCGTCCGCGCCACCTCCACGTTGAACGCCGCCGCGAGCCCGCCGTCGTCGAGGCCGCCGCCCCCCGCCTCCAGTTCGTCCGCCATGTTCAGCACGAGCAGCGTCGGGATCGCCCGCTCCAGCACGGGGCCGACGAGCATGAGCTGGGTCTCGAGCCGGACCGCGTCGACGATGAGCACGATCGCCGCGGGCGCTCGCAGCCCCTCGATCCGCCCCTCCAGCACGTCGCGGGTGATCCGCTCGTCCGGGGAACGCGCCGAGAACCCGCTCACCCCCGGCAGGTCGACGATGTCCAGCTCCAGACCCGACGCGAAGCGCGCCCGGCCGACATGTTTCTCGACCGTGACGCCGGGGTAGTTCGCGACCTTCTGCCGCAGCCCGGTCAGACGGTTGAAGAGCGTCGTCTTGCCCGAGTTCGGCGGCCCGATGAGCGCAACCACCGGCGGCCCCGAATCCGGGACATCCGTGCGGCGGCTGCGATCCGCGCGTGGTGAGGTCGCGACTGGGGACATGAAGGGACACAACCGATAACGATTATCGTTAGTTGAGACTGGTTCTCAACTGGAGAAGACGCTACTATCTTGCCCGTCGACGGTCAAACCAGGTTGAGGGTCAACCCGGCATGAAGGATGGCGAGAAGGATGGCGTGAAGGATGGAAGATTGAACGGCGAACTCGCGACGGCCGAAGTGCTGGCGACCCCGGACTCCGGGCACGGCTCGCGCACGTCGCTGATGGACGTACCGCTGCGGAAGGCGGTCGAACTCGAGCGCATCGACGCCCCGACCGAGGAAGTCGAACCGCTGCTCGAACGCGGCATCCTGCCGGGCTGCCGGCTCAGCCGCGTCCGCAACTCCCCCACGGGAGACCCCATCATCTCCGTCGAGGGCACCCTCCTCGCGCTGCGCCGCGAATCCGCCGCGAAGCTCTTCGTGCGCGAGGTCTAGCCGCCCCCTGGCGCTCCCTACGCGTACGGCATGACCGGCACCTTGCCGAGCAGACGCGCGTAGACCGTCAGCGCGCCCCGGTGGTGCGCCGTGTGATCCGCGATCCCGTTCACGATCGCCCCGCACGGTTGGCCTGCCATGATCCGCGGATCCCCGATCGGCGCGTTCAGTTCGTCGTCCGACGCGGAGCCGATGACCTCGATCGCCCGCTCGTAGGCGTGATCCAGCCACGTCATCCCGTCCGCCAGCGACGTGGTCGCGTGCGCCTCCTGAAGATGACCCTCGAAATCCATGTCCCACCCCTCCCCGAACGCCCCGTCCACGAACCAGTCCACGGTCCCCGCGGCGTGCGCGACGTGGCCCGCGACGGTGAAGAGCCCGGGTTGCGGCGCGAACCCCGAATCGTCCTCGTCAAAGGTCTCGAGCGTCTTCTTGAACAGCTTCATGGACATCGCGAGATCCGCGGCCAGGCGTTCGGCGTGTGACATGAAAGGCTCCGCTAAGTGTAGATGTCAGGATGGTGAATTTCGGTATTTCTTCGGCATGCGCGGACTATGCTCGCCGGCCGCGTCGTTGTCAACCGAGACCGGCCTGAAGAACCCCCCTGGTTTCTTCGGGCACACCGCGAACCGAGACCAGGAAAGCCGATGGGACCAGACGCAAACATCAACACCGCGATCAACGGGAGCACCCCGGTCGGCGTGGGAGGTTGGCTCCTGGTTTACCTTTATGGTTCCATCCCCCTCCTGCTCTTCCATTCGGCGGGCCTGTCGGGATGGTTTCTCGACTACGCCCTCTGGCTGCTGGTCGCGATCTTCCTTCTCCTCGCGTCGCCGCTCGTTCTCATCCTCCTGAAGTCGTCGCGAGCCCCGAGGTGGAACATCGTCGCGCTGTGGGTCGTCGCCCTCCAGATCACGCTGCGCGCGGCCGCCGTCCCTTTCAATCTGGAGACCGACGGGGCGGCGCAGAGGAGGAGCCCCGAGGAATGGGCGGCCGCGATCGCGATCCTCGCGGTCATCGTGGTCGGGTCTCTGGCGTGGGCGACGATCTGGACGGTCTACTTCCGTCGATCGCTCCGAGTACGGAACACCTTCCCTCCGCTGGCGGCCGAACCCTAGCTGTGCGTAACAAGGACGTTGGTGACCCGTAACTCCAGTCCCTGTGAAGCCCTATGCCAATTCAACATCGCATTTTCAATTGGCCTGGGCCGACACAGGGGCGCCGCTCGGGCGGTACGCCGATCCGTTGTCGGTCATCAGCTGGCCAATCTTCACCCCCTGCCGCTCGAAGTGTAGCTAGCCGGGGCTTTGGCCGAGGTGCTCCGCTCGCCGTGAGGAGCGCAGGCCGGGATGGGAAGATTCTCAGCGGATCTCGGGCAGCAGCCGCCTCACGGTGATGACCGGGACGTCGAAGGGGTCCGTGTCGAGGAAGGCGACGAGGCCGTCCGGGCCGAAGGCGTCCGGCATGTCGGGCAGCGCGGCGGTCCCCGGGGTGAGCGTGCCCACATAGCGGCCATCCGGCGTGATCACGTCGATCGGGCCCGGCTCGCTCGAGCCCGGCTCCGCGCTCCGCTGCACCCACAGGGCTCCATCCCAAGTGGCGCGCAAGGCCGCAATCACCGGCACTTGGGTGAAGAACCGCATGTTCTCGACCGCCGCCAACTGAGCCGTTCTCATCCTGCTCATAAGCGCCTGGACTTGCGGGGGCGGCTCGCCCCCCCCGATCGACGTGAACGACCGGTTCCGCTGCTCCTCGAGGCGGCGCTCACGTTCCGCGCGTCTCATCTCCTCCGTCACCGGCAGTGGCCGTATGGGTCGGCGCAGGACGCGAAAGACCGCGCCGGAAGGATCGGTGAGCTTGATCGCGTAAGCCGAGGAATCCGAGAACGCGACCCCGCCCGCCGGCAACGCGTCGAACAGGACGTCGGGTTCGAATCCCCACACCTCGTCGATCATGTCCTCGATCTCCCCGACCCTCGGGCCTTGATCCTCTCGCCCCGGTGGCGTCCAGAGCTCCACCAGCGTGCGCTCCGTCACGTCCCCCGACGACATGTCGACGCGGAGGATCGTGCGCCCATCCCGGCCGATCAGCGTGCGAGAGCCGGTCCGTTCCGGTCGAAGGCCCGGGCGGCTCGCGATTCCGAAGCCCCCGCCCGCGCCCGCTTCTCTCACCATGCGCTGGAAACCGCCGCCGGGGTCGAAGACGTGATACGCCTGGTGCATCATGTCCTCGATGAGAATCTGCCCGTCCGCCCACACGACGAGTTGCGTCGCCGCCCGGAACTCGCCCGGTCCTTCGCCCGCACGACCGAAGTCGTTCACGTATCGACCGGCGGCATCCACCACGACGACGCGCGAGGCGGTCCCCATTCCAGCCCCGTCCAGCAGGTAGAGGTTGCCCGCACCGTCGAAGCCTACGTTCCGGATGGAGGAGAACTGCTCCCATTCGGATTCCGCCGCGGCCGACCCGATGCTGTACACCAACTCCAGGTCCACCGAGAGGGGAAGATCCTCCCCCGGCAGATCGACAACCTCCTGGGCCCGGAGGCCGGCGGCTCCCAGCACCACCGCGAGCCCTCCGGTGAACCACGGTCCGCAAATGGCATGTGATCGCGATTTCCGATGCATCCCCGTCTCCCTACGACTGGCTTAGGTTGTTCAACGTGAGGTCGTCGGCGCGGCGGGGCTGTCCCCGAGGACGCCATCACGACGCCACCTACTATGGAGATAGTTGATATGGTACGCAAGCGTTCATCCCGCCCAATCGCGACCCCTCTGCTCGCTTTCGTCGCAGCCGCCGCGTGGGTCGGCTGCGGAGGAGGAGAACCTGCTTCCGACGAGAGCGCCGGAGGCGACCCGCCGCCGCAGTCCGAGACGACGGAGGTCGCCGAGGGGGTGTACCAGTTCCGCTGGATCGGGCACAACGCCCTGTTCGTCGTCACCTCCGAGGGGGTCGTCGCCTTCGATCCGATTTCGGTCGAGGCGGCCGCGACCTACGCGGAGGAGATCCGGCGGGTCGCGCCCGAGGCCGAACTCGCGGCCATCGTCTACAGCCACCGGGACGCGGATCACGCGACGGGCGCGGAGGTACTGCGCGAAGCCTTCGGGGCGGACGTCCCCATCTACGCGCACGAGAACGCCGACGCCCCGCTGCGGGAGGCCGCCGACCCCGACCTTCCCCCGCCCACCTCGACCTTCGCCGAGACGATGACGCTCGCGGACGGCGAGATCGAACTCCACTACCTGGGCCGGAGCCACAGCGACGACATGGCGGTGGCCTTCCTCCCGGCGCACGGCCTCGCCTTCGCGGTGGACTTCGTGTCGCGGGACCGGTTCGGGTACCAGGACCTCGCGAGCTTCCATTTCCCGGACATGTTCGGGGCGATCGAGGGCCTGCTCGAGATCCCGTTCGAGACCATCGTGTTCGGACACGGGCCGTCGGGAGACCGGGCCACGATCGAGCGGCAACTGACCTACTACCGGGACCTGGACGCGGCCGTGCGTGAGGCGGTCGGGGCGGGGCTCAGCGAGGACGAGACCGCCGCCACCGTCCTCCTCGAGGACTACAGCCACTGGGACCGCTACGACGACTGGCGCGAACTCAACGTGCGCGGCATGCACCGGAAGCTCTCCGACCGCGGCCGGCGTCGGAGAAGATGGCGAGGGCGAGCACGGCGAGGGCGGCGAGGAACGTGAGGGAGAGCACGGCGCAGGCCGTGAAGGCCGCGGCGAGCACGACGGCGAAGGCCGCGAGGGCGGCGGCGAGCACGGCGGCGAAGGCGGGCACGGCGAGGGCGAGGAAGGCGAAGAGTCGGGCGAATACCTCGGGCGGGCCGAGACCTGGGACGCGACGCGTCGCGGGGCGCGGCTGGTCCTCTCGTACGATCCGGCGCGCGAGGCTTTCGCGGGGACCGTAGAGAACACGACGGGCGAGACTCTGTGTGCGGTGCGGGTCGAAGTCCACCTCTCCACGGGAACGGAACTAGGGCCCACCGAGCGGACGGATCTGGCCCCCGGCGGGTCGACCGCGGTCGAAATGGCGGCCGGCGGAGAGGCGTTCGAGCGCTGGACCGCACACCCGGAAATGTCGGCCTGCGCGGCGCGGTAGAGCGGGAACCAGGCGCCGCGGAGACGCGATAACGCCCGGGCGGACGGACGACCCTCAGCGGAGGATGTCCTGAGAGACCGCGTCTTCACGGCCTCGCAGTGGGTGCCCAGCCCGCTCGACCGGACCTTCGCCTTCTTCTCGGACGCCCACAACCTGGAGCGGATCACGCCGCCCTTCGTGGGCTTCCGGATCCTTACGCCCGCGCCGATCGAGATTGGGGTGGGAACCTTGATCGACTATCGCCTCAAGCTCCGGGGCGTCCCCATTCCGTGGCGGAGCGAGATCACCCGCTGGGACCCGCCGCACGGCTTCGTCGACGAGCAGCGCCGCGGACCGTACCGGAAGTGGATCCACGAGCACCGTTTCCGCGCGGAGGACGGCGGCACCCGCGTGGAGGATCACGTCACGTATGCGGTCCCGGGCGGCGCGCGGGTCAGCCGGCGGGTGCGATGCGTGCGCGCACGACGTAGGGCACGTCAAGTTCGTCCGTCACGATCAGCCAGACGAGATCGTCTCGCACGACCGGGGTGACCCGGTCGAAGAGGTTGAGGCCGGGGCTCACGCTGGCCGTGCCGAGATAGGTCACGTCCCTCGCGTAGACATCGAACAGGACTCCGTCGCCACTGGAGGGGGTCCGGATCCACAGGTTGCCTTCGGCTGATTCGAAGATGTCCTCGACAGCAGGCTTGGTGCCGGGGACCCGGGACCAGTCCCATTCACCCACGCCCATGTTCGAGAGCATTTGCCTCATCATGTCGATGACGGAATCTCGTTCCACGGCAGGTACGGGGACGGGGGGTCGCCGGGTCTCGACCAGAAGCGTCGTGTCACCGCCCGGCTGCCACCGCTTGATTCGGTATTCGGGATCGCCCTTTCGGGTGGACCACACCGCACCTCGCGTATCGAAGTAGCTGACCTCGCCAGGATAGAACGGGATCGAGTACGCCATGTAGCCGCCCCCCATCTCCTGGTAAAAGGCGCCGGGCTGGCTTTCGGGATCGAACTCTTCGTCTTCGGGGCCATCACTTGGCAGCGGCAACGAATCGACCTGCGTCATGGCCAGGTCATAGACGCGAAGAAGCCTCCGGTTCCCCCTGTTCGATGGCCGATAAATGCGGCTCCCCGCTACGATTGCGCCGTTCCAGAGCGAGTTGAAGTTCGCATCGCCGAACGGGAAGGACTCGACGAAGCCGTCCTCGGGATCGAAGACCGACATCCGCCCGTTGCGGGCATCCGGGACCCAGAGGTGGCCGCGCGGGCCGAGCATGAGACCGTTCGCGTCCACGAACTCGCCGGGTCCCTGCCCCTTGCGGCCGTGGGTCGCGACGTGAGCGCCGTCGGGGCCGAAGACCCGCAGTTCCTGCGCCTGCGAGTCGAGGACGGCGAAGCGCCCATCCTCCAGCACGACAAGGCCCTTCAGGTATGCGAACGCGTCCGGTCCGGCCCCTTCAACGGTGCCGACCCGAAGTTCCTCGACCAGCGTCCAGGTGGGGGAGACATCCGTCCTCGGGACGTTGGTCACGCGGACTGTGCCCGAAGGCAAGGTGTCCCGCACCGTGGTCCAGTCGGGCTGAGGCGCGGCGGCGGCGCAGCCGGTCAGGGTCACCCACGCCACGGCGAGAAGGGCGCGTCGTTTTTCTCCATGCATCATTCAACTCCGCTCTGATAAGGGGGGCATGTTTCCTCTCGCCGCGCCTCTCCCCGGAGGGGGCCGCACGCGTCAGCCCGTCGAGCCCGCCAGACGGCGGAGCGCGGCGATTTCGTCCTCCAGCGAGCCCTCGATCTCCTCAATGCGCCTGTCGGCGTCTACTTCCTCGATCAGCCGCTCGATCTCATGCCTCTTCCCTTCGAGGTCGTACGCTTCGATCTCGGCTTCGATGGCCGCGACCTTCCCTGACACGTCGTAGTCTTCGATCCGCTGTTCCACTTCGCGGGCTTCGTCCTCCGCGTCGTAGGCCGCGATCTGCTGCTCGAGTTCCTGGACCTTCCCGTCCAGGTCGTACGCGGCGACCTCCGCCTCGGTCTGCCGGATGCGCGACTCCAACTCCCGAAGCTCATCCTCCAGAGCTGCCCGGGTTTCGGCTCTCGCCGTCAGCCGCATTGCGGCGTTCAAAGAGGAGATCCGGCCGCGGTAGGCTGAGATCTGGCCGCGCAGACTGCTGACATGACCCCGGTGAGCAGAGATCCGGCCGCGCAGACTGCTGACATGACCCCGGTGAGCTGAGATCCGGCCACGCAGAGTGGACTCCTCTCCCCGAATCTCCATCACCTCCTGATAGCCGTTCATGATCCTGAGCATCAGGTCATGCCACTGGCGTGCCTCGGCGTCGAAGGTCCGGCGCACGTCGTCGACACTCCACTCGTATTCGATTCCGCCGGGGCCCTCGGTGATCACGAGCCGCTGGGTCTTGTCTTCCCTGGACTCGAGCAGAAGCCAGCCGTCGGCACCCACGGCTCGGACCTCGGTGCCGTCGTCGCTCATCACCACGTTTCCGTGTGCCCGCATGCACAGGTACATCCCCGCAACCGATCTCTCGATCGTACGGTCTCCGTGGTTCCAACCGGTGACCCGCAGGCCCCCACTTACCCTCATGGTGCGTATCGAATCGCTGCCGGCCCACGGGCACTGGATCTCCTGCCGCATCGGCCCCGGGCGTTCGGGTTGCACTGCGGCCGAAACCCCGAGTTCGTGCTCGAGCGGTGCCCGGACCTCGGCCGAAGGCGCGGCCGCCCGGGCGAGCGTGGCTTCCTGAGGTGGCACCGGAGCTTCGTCGAACGGGACGGGATGGGCGGCAGCGACAGAGACCCCCGCCGAGCCTACGATCGTCAAGATCACGGCAGTCCGAGTCACGCTGGGACGCGGACGCCTACGCTTCAGAATGGCCACGATTCTTTCCTCCAGTTGCGAGGTTTTCACGAGGGGGAGCGCAAGTACGTTCGGACGACGGCCGCGGGCAGACGCCAGCCGCAGAAGGAGACGGGCGTAATCGGAGGGACGCGCTCCGAGCGCGAGCACCTCCTCGTCGCAGGCCTTCTCGCTGGCGACCTCCGCGCGTCGTGCCGCGAGCCAGCCGAGGGGATGGAACCAGTAGAGGGCGAGCACGATCCGCCGCATGAGTTGCCGCAGCACGTCCCTTCGACGGACATGGATGAGTTCGTGGGTCGGCACCACCGCGCGCCGCTCCCGACTCCAGCTCGCCGCCGACTCCGGAAGCAGGATCACCGGCCGCCGCAGACCCCCCGTCATCGGCGTCGTCACCGCCCCGCTCACCAGGAGCCGTATCTCGCCCCGGAGGCCCAACTGGCTCCGGAGGGCCTCGGCCTGACGAACCCACTCGGGATCGCGCACGGGACGCGCCGCCCGCACCAGTCTCCGCAGCCGGAGGGCCGCGACGGCCAGCGAGACCAGCGAGAGGCCGCACCCCATCATCCAGACGATCCAGGCGATCCGAACGGCGGAGCGCCCCGTGCCGGCGCTCGCCGGAGCGCTTCCCGCCCCGCCGACGCGCGCGGCCAGGCGGGCTCGCTCCGCCAGAACCAGAGCTTCGCGCGTTCTGTCGATCTCCAGCGCCGGGATCCTGCCGGCGGCCTCGACCGAGCCGGGGATGGAAGCGGGGGCGGGCTCCCCGCCGCGGGCGGGAAGGAGCGGCACCTCCCACGAGGGACCGAGGAGGCCGAGGGCGGGGAGCGCGAGCACGAGGGCGAACGTCGCCGTCCACAGCAGATGCAGGGTCCTCGAAGACCCCCGCCGCCCGAACCATGCCAGCGCGAGCGTCAGCAGGAGCAGGAGCGTGACCTGCGCGGTCAGCGCCACCGCATCCAGGGCGGCATCCGGGGCCGCGGCCAGGAACGCGCCGCTCTGGGCGCCGGCGCCGCTCACCGTCCCTCCTCCGCCGCCTGCTCGATCATCTCGGTAATGCGGGCGTGTTCCTCCGCGGTGAGGCCGCCCTCGCGAAGCTCGAGCAGCGTGGCCACGGCTCCCTCCACGGAGTCCCCGAAGAAGGTCTTGAGCACGCGGCGCATGGCCGAGCGACGGGCGCGCAGCGCCGGCATGGTGGGCGAATAGAGGTAGCGGGGTCCGTCCGGCTCACTGACCAGGTGCCCCTTGCGCACGAGCCCCCGCAGGATCGAGCGGACGGCCGAATACGTCGGAGGATCCGCCATCTTTTCCTGGATCCGCGCGGCCGTCGGGTTCCCCAGTTCGTACACGAGGTCCATGACCTCGCGCTCTCGTCTGCTCAGTTCCGGGAGTGGACTCACTGTGATCGTCTCCTTCTCTCACCACGACTCATCAAGTTTCGAGACGTCGCACGATGTCTCACGAAATCTCACGAAATCTCACGAAATCTCACGAAGGGCCGATGTCCCCTCCGGGACGAAACCCTAGCGCCGATGTGCTGAAAAATCAACACACCCCTACAGACAGCGGTCACGCGCACAGGGTTGCATCGAGGTATCGCGCGTTCGGAGACGTTCCCGGGCGTGTACGGCGAGTGAAGGTGTGGCCGATCCCGAGGTCCAGAGCTGGCACGAGTGCCTCTGCGGCATCGCGATGCGTGTGCTGGAGCCGCTCCACCCGACAACCCGAGGGAGCGAGACCGGAGGCGGCCTGGGGGTTGTTGCTGGTCCCTGCGAAGCGTTATGCCAATTCAAAATGGGATTTTCAATTGGCATAGGCCGACACAGGGGCACCGACACTCCCATGATTGCTCGAGATCTCGCGCTGGTGAACAACCATCTGAGATCCGGACCTAGCCGAGTCCCTCCGCGGCAATGGCAAGCGGATGGCGGGCAAGACGCCGGTCGGCGGTGAGCAGTCTGAGGCCCTCCCGCCGAGCGTGGACGAGAAGCAGTTCGTCGAACGGGTCCTTGTGATCAAGCGGCGGCTCGAGCGGCGGCTCGAGCGCCTGCGCGGCGTGGAGGATCGTCATCGGCAGGAACGTCACATTCTGATCTTCAAGGGCCGCGACTACGTCGTTCGGAGCGAAGCGACTCTTGCGCGCGCCCGACGGGTGACGGGCATGGTGCTTGAGCCGCATCTCCCAGATCGACACCGCGCTCACGTGGATCCGAACGTCGCGGGCGGCCAGGAAGCGGCGCTCGGGCTCACGGAACTGTCCCGGTGCCTCCATGAGGTCGTAGAGATAGGACGTATCGAGCAGAACGCGCATTCGTCCGTCCGACTACCCGGTGTCGAGACCGAGCACGCGGCGGCTGAAGGCCGGATCGTCGTATTCCTTCGGCCACCGCTCGCCGTCTCCCTCTAGTCCGAGTCGACGGCGCGCGGCCTCCAGCTTGTCGAAGTCGATCCCGCCGCCATGGTCGCAGCGCACGAGTTCGACCGCAGGGCGGCCATGCTTCGTAATGATCACGCGCTCGCCGTTGCGGGCGGCGGCGATGAGTTCGGAGAGGCGGGCCTTCGCCTCGCGCAGGGCAAATTCCATGGTGAATCGCTCCCGGGTGCGCGCCGCTGGCCCGGTGGGCCGCAACGCTCCCTCCAATTCAAGACTACATCGTGACCACAACCCCGCGATGCTGCGACGGGACGCGTGGGAGGGCCGCCACAAGGCCATCCCCGGCATCCAGGGCCTTCGCCAATCCCTTCATTCACGCGCAGCTTCCGCGCGTCGCTCCGCGATGAACGCGTCGACAACGCTCTCGGACTCCTGCCGCCTTGACCTGGCAGAGCCCTGCGGGCGGTCGAGCGCGGTCACTTCCGGCTTGTGGGCGAGCCGGGGTAGGGGTTCCAGCGTGATGTCCGCACGCATCCCACAGGCATGGGCGAGGGCCGCGAGCGTCCGCAGCGTCATATTGCGGGATCCGTTGAGGAGTTGTGTGACGTTGGGGCGGCTCGTACCCAGAGCCTTCGCGACCTCCGCTCGGGTGCGACCCTGCTCCTCAATGGTTTCGGCGATTGCTTCCGTCGCCCAAAGGATCAGCCGCTCCTCCTCGTAGAGTTTCCGAGCCTCCGGAGTGGCCGTCTGCCGCTGGACCCATGTCTCGTTGTCCATCTCCCCATCTCGTCTCGTCATCTTGGGTTGTCGAGAAACTCTTCCCTCATCCGGTTCGCTTTCTTGATGTCCTTCGTCCTGAGTCGGGTTCCCTTCTTCTTGATTCCGTGCAGCAGCACCAGTCTTCGGTCCTCGGTGAAGAAGCAGAAGATCCGGACGTGATCGCGTCCAGGAAGTCGCCCGCCGGACACGTTCCGCTCGATCGCGACATGCATTCGATCGTCAGTCTGGGTCCGATGTACTCCGGCGGACGTGGCGCGGATGCAGCCGGAATCCCTTCCCTCCCACGGTAATTTATATATTAATCTCTGCCCGGGGCTGACGACACCCAGGTTGTGCGACGCCGTCGGCCGCTCGTGCCCCGATCCTGGCAGGCCGAGGCCCGACTTGGGCAGTTTCGCGGCAGCTATCAAACCGGGATCATCACGATGCCGGACATCACGGCGCGGATGTGGTCGATCCTGGACGTGACCGTGGAGGACCAGAAAATCCGCCCCTCCCCCGGCAGTCAGCGGATTGTGACGACCCTCACCCCTTCGATCGAGAGTTCGGCCCAGCTCCGATCGGCGGTTAGTGCCGGGAGACCGAGCCTGCACGCAGTGGCCAGGCAAGCCCGGTCACCCAGTCCGAGGCCGACGTGCCGCGTCATCGGGCGATAGGCGCCGCTGAGCAGGGCGGTCTGCCGGTCGAAGGGAATGACTTCGATCCCCATTTCAGCGACGACGCTCGCCACCGTCGCCGAGGACCAGTCTTCCCGGGAGAGGCGAGCCGCGACTTCGGCCAGGTTCACGGACGACATGGCGGCCCCACGCTCGAGGGCGCGAGCGACGCGGGCCACCCCGGGTTCCTCGAATAGCGCCGCCAGGACGGCCGATGCGTCCAGAACACTTGCGATCGGTTCATTCACGGGCAGCTTCGGCTCGCCGTTCCAGGATGAATTCATCGACGACGCTCCCGGACCCCTGCCGCTTCTGCCGCGCGATGGCCTGCAGGCGCGCGAGTGCCGCGCCTGGGGTGCGCAGCCGGATCGTGTCGCCCTCGAGCCCGACGACCAGCTGCTGTCGGCCTCGGATGTCCAGAGCCCTTCGAAAGCGCGCGGGAACCACCAGCCGACCGGCCTCGTCGATCGTCACGCGCTCGGTACCGGCCAACTGATCGGGGGAGGCCTCGGACGTCGAGTGCCGGGTTTCTTCTTTCATGGCATGATCCGTGTGTATGGTATGTTACGTAACTATACCATTTCCGGACCCGGGTCGCGAGCGGGTAGCCTCGCGAGCAGTGGGAGCGGATGTCTTGCTGTTGCATGCCACACGCCGTCTTTGTCGATACCATGGGGACCGCTGCTCCGACCCCCGTAACTTTCGCGGCGGCCATCAAACCGGGATCATCACGACGCCAGACATCACGGCGCCAAGCGTCGCCGGGGAAGTGGTCAATCGAACGAGGAAGGCTCTGACGTGATCACACTCGAGGGGAAGACCGCCATCGTCAGCGGGGCGGCGAAGGGGATCGGCGCCGCGTGCGCGCTGGCCTTCGCCCGTCACGGGGCGGACGTCGTGCTGGGGGATGTGCTGGAGGCGCGTTGCGCCGACACCGCGCGAAGCATCGCGGAGGAGACGGGCCGAGAGACGCTCGCCGTGCGCGCGGACGTGAGCGACAAGGCGGACTGCGCCTCCCTTCTCGACGCCTGCACGCAACGCTTCGGCGGGTGCGATATCCTCCTGAACAACGCGGGGATCATCGCGGAAGGGCTCGATCCTGGACGCCGAGGTCGAGGACTTCGACCGGGTTCTGGGCGTCAACCTGCGCGGAACCTTCCTCCTCTCCCGCCTCGTGGCGCGAGACATGGTGGCGCGCGGGGTGAAGGGGTCGATCATCAACATGTCCTCAACGAACGCGGTGGTGACGATCCCGAACCAGCTCGCCTACGCGGCCTCCAAGGGGGGCGTGATGCAGCTGACGAAGGTCATGGCGCTGGCGCTCGCGCCGCATGACATCCGGGTCAACGCGATCGGGCCGGGGACGATCGTTACGGATATCCTCGACTCGGTGATCGCCGACGATGAGGCCCGACGCACGATCCTCTCCCGCACCCCGCTGGGACGGTTCGGCGACCCGGCGGAGATCGGGACGGTGGCCGTCTTCCTGGCGAGCGACTACGCCTCGTACCTGACGGGCGAGACGATCTACCCGGACGGAGGACGGCTGGCGCTCAACTACACCGTCCCGCTGCGCGAAGACGGGTGAAGCGGCGCTCGAAGCGGCGGGTGGGCGGCGGATGAACGGCAAGGCGATGGACGAGTCGAGCCGCGACGCCCGGCTCGCGATCGACATCGGCGGGACCTTCACCGACGTCGCTCTGGAGGCCGGCGGGCGGCTCGTCACGACGAAGGTGCTCACGACCGCCGCGCTGCCGGAGCGCGGCGTGCTGGAGGGGGTGCACAAGGTGCTCGGGCTGGCGGACGTCACGCCCTCCGCCGTCCGCCTCGTCATCCACGGCACCACGCTGGCCACCAACGCGATCATCGAGCGCCGCGGCGCGCGCACCGCCCTCATCGTGACATCTGGGCACCGCGACGCCCTCGAGATGGCGCACGAGAACCGCTTCGAGCAGTACGACATTGGGGTCGACCGCCCTCCCCCGCTCGTCCCGCGCCGCCTCCGGCTCCCCGTCGAGGAACGGGTCGACCACCGGGGACGCGTGCTCGTACCGCTGGAGGAAGGATCGGTGCGCGCGCTCCTGCCGACGCTGGAGGCGGCCGGCGTGGAGTCCGTCGCGGTGGGGCTCATCCATGGCTACGCGAACCCGGACCACGAGCGGCGGATCGGGAAGATCCTGGACGAGTGGCGGCCGGGGCTGCCGGTGACGCTGGCCTCGGACGTGTGCCCCGAGGTGCGGGAGTACGAGCGACAGTCGACGGCCTGCGCGAACGCCTACGTCCAGCCGCTCATGGCCCGTTACCTGATGGGGCTCGCGGATTCTCTGCGGGAGTCTGGGTTCGCGTGCCCCTTCCTTCTCATGACCTCGGGCGGCGGGCTCACCACGCTCGAGACGGCGGTCGCGGCTCCCGTCCGCCTCGTGGAATCCGGACCCGCCGGGGGCGCGATCCTCGCCAGCCATCTCGCGCGGACGCTGGAACTGGGCGACGTCCTCTCCTTCGACATGGGCGGGACGACGGCGAAGCTGTGCGTCATCGACGGCGGGCAGCCGCTCCATTCGCGGACGTTCGAGGTCGCCCGCAGCTACCGCTTCAAGCAGGGGAGCGGGCTGCCGGTGCGGATCCCCGTGATCGAGATGGTCGAGATCGGGGCCGGGGGCGGGTCGATCGCCGGGGTGGACGACCTCGAGCGGATCCAGGTGGGGCCCGCTAGCGCCGGGTCGGAGCCGGGGCCGGCGGCGTACGGCCGGGGCGGGGATGAGCCCACGGTGACGGACGCCGATGTCGTCCTGGGGCGGGTCGACCCGGACCTCTTCGCCGGCGGCTCGATCGCTCTCGACCGGGGGCGCGCCGAGGCCGCGGTCGGTGCCGGGGTCGGGGAAACGCTGGGCCTCGACCCGAGGCTCGCCGCGCTCGGCATCAGCGAGATGGTGGACGAGAACATGTCCAACGCGGCCCGCACCCACGCGGTCGAGTGGGGGAAGGGCGTGGCCGGCCGCACGCTGATCGCCTTCGGCGGCTCCGCCCCGATCCACGCCGCGCGCCTCGCGGACAAGCTGGAGGTGAACCGCTTCCTCGTCCCCGCCGACGCGGGGGTGGGCTCGGCCGTGGGTTTCCTCCTCGCTCCGATCTCCTACGAGGTCGTGCGCAGCCGCTACATGCGGTTGTCGGGCTTCGATCCCGGGGTCGTCCGAGAGGCGTTCGACGAGATGAGGACGGAGGCCGTGGCCGTGGTCTCGCGCGGGGCGCCGGGGGCGGCCACCAGCGAGAAGGCGCGCGCCTACATGCGCTACGTCGGGCAGGGACACGAGATCGGCGTCGACCTCCCCGAGGACGTCGGCGACGCGGCGGCTCTGCGCGAGGCGTTCGACCGCGGCTACGAGACGGTGTATGGACGCACGATCCCGGGGCTGGACGTGGAGGTCCTGAGCTGGACGCTCGTCGTGTCGGCCCCCGCGACGGAGGCCGGAAACGTTCCCGCGGGAACGTCTTTGTGGTCCCAAGGTGGTCCCGAAACGGGGAAAAACGTTCCCGCGGGAACGTCCGGGCGACCCGCCGCGACGGAATCGGCCCCCGCGCGCTGGACCGAGTTGTGGGACGGACCCGGCGGCGAGTCGGCGGCCGCGGCCGTCTACATCCGTGGGGAGCTACGCGAGGGAGCCCGCGTCGAGGGCCCGGCGCTGATCGCCGAGGACCAGACGACGACGGTGGTCCCGGACGGCTGGGAGGCCCGGGTGATCGCCGGCGGCCACCTCCTCGTCGAGCGGCGGGCGGCGGCGGACGCGGCCGTCGCGGCCCAGACCGGCATCGCGGCCCTCGAGGGACAGATCATGTGGAGCCGGCTCCTCTCCGTGGTGGAGGAGCAGGCGCGCACCCTCGTGCGCACCGCGTTCTCCACCCCCGTGCGCGAGGCGGGCGACCTCTCCGCCGGCGTGTTCGACCTCTCCGGGCGCATGCTCGCGCAGGCGGTCACGGGCACGCCCGGCCACGTCAACGCCATGGCCGCCTCCGTGGGGTTCTTCCTCCGGGACTTCCCCGTGGAGACGCTGGGCGAAGACGACGTCCTCATCACGAACGATCCGTGGGAGGGGACGGGGCACCTCAACGACTTCACGGTCGTCACGCCCGCGTATCTGGACGGGCGTCCGGTCGCACTGTTCGCGGCCACGAGTCACATCGCCGACGTCGGCGGGCGCGGCTTCGGGGCGGACGCGAACCAGGTGTTCGAGGAGGGGATCCGCCTCCCCATCGGCTACCTGATCCGCGGCGGACGGGTGGACGAAACGCTCATGCGGCTGGTGCGGGCGAACGTCCGCGACCCGGACGTGGCCCAGGGCGACCTCTACTCGCTGGCCGCCTGCAACCGCACCGGATGCGAGCGACTGGCGGCGATGATGACGGAGTTCGGCATCGATGCGCTCGAACCGCTGGCCGAGACCATCATCGAGACCTCGCGCCGGGCGATGCTGGAGCGCATCCGCGCCCTCCGGCCCGGCACGTACCGGAACCGGATGCGGATCGACGGCTACGACGAGGACCTCGACCTCGTGTGCGCCCTCACCGTGGGTCCCGACGGGATCCGCATCGACTGGGACGGCACGTCGCCCATGTCGTCGCGCGGCATCAACGTCCCCGTCACGTATACGCGCGCCTACAGTTCGTTCGGGGTGCGCTGCATGGTGGGTTCCGAGATCCCCAACAACGCGGGCTCGCTGGCCGCGATCGAGGTCTCCGCCCCGCCCGGTTCGCTCCTCAACGCGCCGCCGCCCGCCGCCGTCTCCGCTCGTCACGCCATCGGGCAGATGCTCCCGGATGTCGTCCTCGGCTGTCTCGAACAGGCGCTGGAGCCAGGCTCGGTGCCCGCCGAGGGCGCGTCGTGCCTGTGGAACCCGGTCATCATGGCCGGCCCGGGCCTCACCGGCGCGCACCGCTACCGGGGCGAGGACTTCGTCGTGAACCCGTTCCACGCCGGGGGCACGGGCGCCCGCCCCGGGAAGGACGGCCTCTCGGCGACGGCCTTCCCCTCCGGCGTCCGCAGCACTCCGATCGAGATCACCGAGACGGTCGCGCCGCTCATCTTCTGGCGGAAGGAGTACATCCCGGACTCCGGCGGACACGGCGAGTTCCGGGGCGGCCTCGGACAGGTGATGGAGATCTCGCACGCGTCGGGCGAGGCGTTCGCCGTCTCCAAGATGTTCGAGCGGGTGCGCAACCCGGCCCGCGGCCGCGACGGGGGCGGCGACGGGGCCGCGGGGCGGGTCCACGTGCCGGGCGTGGGCGACTTCCGGCCCAAGGGCCGCGAGGTGGTGCCACCCGGCCGCCGCATCGTGCTGGAGACACCGGGCGGAGGCGGCCTCGGCGACCCGTCCGGGCGGCTGCCCGAGCGCGTGCGGGAGGATGTGCTCGACGGCTACGTCTCCGCCGATGAGGCCGCGAGCGCGTACGGTGTCCAAGACTTGAGATAATGTCCATGATAATATACCATAAACGTACCAACAACCACTATCATGGTCATTACGATGCAGAACCACATTCAGGGGACGCTGCCGCTTCCGGTTCGGCGACTCCTCCGTAAGCTCGGCTCCGACATCAGGGACGCCCGCCTCCGCCGCCGCATCCGCGCGACGACGATGGCGGAACGGGCGCTGATCAGCCGCACCACGCTGCACAAGATCGAGCGCGGCGATCCCGGCGTCTCGATGGGCAACTACGCGACCGTCCTCTTCGTCCTCGGCATGGAAGACGGCGTGGCGGAACTCGCCGACCGCAGCCGGGACGGCCTCGGGCTCGACCTGCTCGAGGAGCGCCTGCCGCAGCGCGTCCGAAATCCCGCTCCGCGCTCGCGGCGCGACCGCGCGGGGGACTGAGGCCGTCTCGTGGAGCGCCGGATCCTGGTCCATGTCGACCTCAACCGAACGCCGACCCTCGTCGGACGACTCCGGGTCAGAGTTCGCGGCGGCGGCGAGAGCGCGTCGTTCGACTACGATCCGGACTGGCTGAACCACCCGCGACGGTTCGCGCTCGAGCCGGCCCTGGCGCTCGGACCCGGTCCGTTTCACACCCGACGGGCGCTCTTCGGATCGATCGGCGACTCGGCGCCGGACCGCTGGGGACGCGTCCTCTTGCGGCGCGACGAGGTTCGACGCGCCCGGCACGAGGGGCGCGCACCCCGCACACTCTTCGAGTCCGACTTCCTTCTCCGCGTGGATGACGAACTGCGCATGGGGGCGCTCAGATTCTCAAGGAGCCCGGACGAGCCCTTCCTCGCCGAGCCTCGGGCGAGGCGCATCCCGCCCCTGGTCGATCTGGGACGACTCCTGGCCGCCTCGACGCGGGTCACGCGCGATGAGGAAGGGGATGACGACCTGCGGCTGCTCCTCGGGCCCGGCTCCTCGCTCGGGGGCGCCCGGCCGAAGGCCGCCGTGAGGGACGGTGACGGCGGGTTGGCCATCGCCAAGTTCCCCCACGCCGCGGACGAATACGACATCGTGCTCTGGGAAGGCGTCGCCCTCTCGCTGGCGCGCCGCGCCGGGATCGAGGTTCCCGATTGGCGACTCGAGCAGGTCGCCGGGCAGCGTGTCCTCATCCTGCGGCGTTTCGATCGTGACGGCGCACGTCGCGTGCCCTTCCTGTCCGCGATGAGCATGCTGGGGGCCGACGATCGCGAGCAGAGGTCCTATCTGGAGATCGCGGACGCGCTTCGCCGCCACGGCGTCGCCGCGAAGCGCGATCTGGCCGAACTCTGGAGAAGGATCGTCTTCAGCATCCTCGTCTCGAACACCGATGACCACCTTCGCAACCACGGCTTCCTGTATGACGACGCCCCGGGCTGGCGACTTTCGCCGGCCTACGACCTGAACCCGACGCCCACGCAGATCCGCCCGCGGGTGCTCCGCACGCACATCGACGAGTATGACGGGACGGCTTCGTTGGACCGCGCATTGGCCACCGCGGAGTATTATGGGCTCGAACTCGACCGGGCGAAGCGGATCGCCGGCGAGGTGGGGCGGGCGGTCTCCGGCTGGAGAGCCGATGCGGCCGCTCTGGGAGCTTCCGCGGGGAGCATCGCACGGATGGAATCCGCCTTCGAACACGAGGACCTGACGTTGGCCGGATCATGGGTTTGACACGAAGCAGGTGGGCGGCACTCGCCGTCGCCGTGGGGATGGCCGCGTGCGACGGCGGCACGACGGAGCCGGGGCCCGAACCCGCCCGCACGCCGGTGGCGACGGTCGTGGCGGGCTCGCCGGAGGCGTCCGAGGGCGTGGACGCCATCGTGTCGATCCGGCTCGACCGCGCGCCGGCCACACCCCTCACCGTTCGGTACACGCTCGCGGCGGACGAGGACCCCGGTACGGCGGACGCCGACGCGGCGGACTACGAAGCCGGTGTTTCGGTGTCCTTCCCCGCCGGGACGAGCGTTGTCGACGTCCGGATCCCGATCCGGGACGACGCGGACATCGAGCCGGCGCGCGAGGTCTTCCTGTTCAGCCTCGAGCCCCCGCAGGCGGGCGCGGGGTACGTGCTCGGGGCGACGACCTCGACGGCGGTGACGATCAAGGAGGGCGTCTGCGACCGCACCCCCGAGATCCGGGACGCTCTCGTCGTGCGCACGCGGGCCACGAGTTGTCAGGAGGTCACGGTCTCTCATCTCGGGATCACGACGCTCAACCTCGCCGGGTTCGAGATCCCGACTCTGCGGCGGGGCGACCTGTCCGGCCTCTACAACCTGAGGAACCTCGACCTCTCCGGCGTCGGCCTCACCGCGTTCCCGGCGGGGGCCTTCGCCGAACTCGCGAGCCTCGAGACGCTGCGCCTGCGGAACAACGGTTTCGAGACGCTGCCGGAGGGTGCCTTCGAGGGGCTCTCGAGCCTCGCGACGCTGGACCTCGGTGAGAACGAACTCGCGGCGCTGCCGGAGGGCGCCTTCGAGGGGCTCCCGGCGCTGGAGAGCCTCGAACTGCGGGGGAACGCGTTCGCCACCCTGAAGCCGGGCACCTTCGCCGGGCTCGCGCGCCTGACACGGCTGAATCTGGCGAGCAACGACTTCGAGACGCTGCCCCGCGGCGCCTTCGCCGGGCTCCCCGCGCTCGAGTGGCTGTACCTCGGCAACGGCGGCATCGGGGAAGTGGAGGCGGGCGCCTTCGCCGGCCTCTCCGGGCTCGAGAGCCTGCTCCTGCAGGACAGCGGGCTGGAGACGCTGCCCGGCGATGTCTTCCAGGGGCTCTCCAGCCTCCGGGAACTGCGGCTGGACCGGAACCAGCTCGAGACGCTACCCGAGGACGTGTTCGCGGGGCTCACGCGGCTGGAGGTGCTGCGCCTGTACGGCAACCGGCTCGCCACGCTCCCCCCGGCCCCGTTCGCGGGGCTCGCGGACCTTCGGATCCTGCGGCTGGAACGGAACCGGCTGACGGAACTGCCCGAGCGCATGTTCGTCGGACTCGCGAGCCTCGACACACTCCTCCTGACCGACAACCCCGGGGCTCCGTTCGCGCTCCGGCTGGACATCGAGCGCACGGACGGCGAGGAACCCGACGCCGCGAGCCCGGCCCGGATCGGGCTCCACCTGGCCGCGGGAGCGCCCTTCCGCATGCGGATCCCGCTGTCCGTGCGCGGCGGCGAACTGTCGGCGGACTCGGCCGTCATCGAGGCCGGGAGCGAGCGGAGCGCGGAGGTCATCGTCACGGGCGGCGGGGGCGGCGCGGGCGAGGCACAGGTCGTGGCGGGGCCGGCGCCCACGATCCCGGCCGCGGCCTCCGGCCTCGAGATCGGGCTCGGCGACCCCCTGGCCCTGTTCGGGTCGGGCGGGAACCGGCCGCCGGTGCCGGTGCGCGAGGTGTCGCCGCAGCGGATGCAGGCGGGCGCCCACGAGACCATGATCGACGTGTCGTCCTACTTCCGGGACCCGGAGGACGGGGCGCTGGAGTACACGGCCGGCTCCTCCGATTCGGCCGTGGTCGTGGCGGCGGCCAGGGGGGACACGGTGACCCTGACTCCCGTGGCCCGGGGATCCGCGACCGCCACGGTGACCGCGGCCGACTCGGCGGGAGGCACGGCGGAGATCTCGTTCCAGGTGACGGTGAGAGAGGCGAACTCCCGCCCGTTCGACATCGATCTCATCCTCCTCGACGAAGTCACGGCGCCTCAGGCGGAGGCGCTGGACGAGGCGGTGCGCTTCTGGTCGGCGATTCTGGCGGACACGGAACTGCCGGACGTGCCGCGCGGCCAGGACGCGGAGACGGGGTGCTGGGACATCCTGAGCGAGCAGCGCATCGGGACGGTGGACGATCTCGTCGTCGTGGCCTCGGTGCGGGAGATCGACGGCGTCGGCCACACGCTGGCGCGGGCCGGTCCGTGCGGGATCCGCCACGGCTCCGCTCTCCCCTTCCTCGGCGCGGTCGAGTTCGACGCCGCCGACCTGGCTTCGCTGGCGGAGGACGGCGACCTGAAGGATGTCGGGGAGGTGATCCTGCACGAGATCGGCCACGTGCTCGGGATCGGCACGGTGTGGAGCTACCACGGCCTGCTCCGCGACCCGTCGCTCCACAACCCGGACGCGGACACCCACTTCACGGGCCGGCTGGCCATCCAGGCGTTCGACGAGAAGGGCGGCCTGAACTACGACGACGGCAAGAAGGTGCCGGTCGAGAACCAGTCGGGTCCCGGGGCCGCCGACTCGCACTGGCGGGAATCCGTGCTCGGACACGAACTGATGACGCCCTACCAGGCCATCGGGGAGCGCGAACCGCTGAGCCTGATCACCGTCCAGTCGCTGGCGGATCTCGGCTACGCGGTCAAGGTGGGCCTGGCGGAATGGTACCAGCTGCCGCAGCCGGATGCCGCGGCGCGCGCGGCCCCCGCTCGCGCGATCCCCTACGGCGACGACATCCTGAGAGGACCGATCACCGTCGTCGACCCGGACGGCCGGGTCGTCCGCGTCATACCGAACTGATGGATTGCACCATGAGCATCGTGACCATTTCTTCCCGGTATCGGGTGGTAGTTCCCCGAGACGTCCGGGACCGCCTGCGGCTCAGACCGGGCCAGAAGGTGCAGGTTCTGGCCTTCGATGGACGGGTCCAGCTGATTCCGCTCGAACCCATCGAGGCCGCACGCGGCTTCGTGCGGGGCATCGATACGACCGTCAACCGAGACCGAGACCGGTCAGATGTGGGGAGAAATCCGGATCTGAGATGAGGCCACTACACTATCTCGAAATACGGAACTTCAAGCAGTTCGGAGATGCGCAGTGCATTGAACTGGATCATCCCACCGTTCTGATCGGTCCGAACAACTGCGGCAAGACGACCGCGATCCAGGCGATGGCGCTCTGGTCACAGGCCGTGAAGACGTGGTTCGAGCGCAAGGGCGAAGCTCCCCCTCGCAAGCGAACCGCGACATCGCTCAACCGGCTGAGCATCGTCTCCGTACCTGTGCCGCGGACCCGCCAGTTTTGGCACAACACCGTCGTCCGCACCGGCCGCACGAACATCATGATGGAGATCACGCTCGGCGTGCTGCACGAGGGCGAGATTTGTCCCGTCACGATGAGTTTCCGCAACTCAGGTACCGAACTTGTCTATTGCACGCCGGATGAACCGACGCTGGCGAACCCCGGCGCCATCGAAACCGCCGCCGGGATCGACGTACGGCTTCTGTACCCGATGTCAGGGATCGACATCGAGGAGCCGCTCCTCCAGCCGGGCCGGGTCGACGTGCTGCTCGGCCAGGGACAGACGGCCCAGGTACTGCGCAATCTCTGTCTCATGGTGTACCAGGACGACCCCGACAGTTGGCGACGCATCGTCCAGTTGATGCGTCGCCTGTTCGCGATCGAACTGGAGGATCCGACGGAGACATCCCGGGGCGGCATCTCCCTCCAATACGGGCAGTCCTCGGTGCAGGAGCCGCTTGAAGTCGCGCTCGCGGGGCGGGGCTTGCAGCAGATGCTTCTCATCCTCGCCTACGTCCATTCCCACCCTCGCAGCGTGCTGCTCATCGACGAACCCGACGCGCACCTCGAGATTCTCCGCCAAAAGCAGGTCTACACGCTGCTGCGTCGAGTCGCCGCCGAGAACGACTCGCAGGTGGTGATCGCCACCCATTCGGAGGTCGTGTACTCCGAAGCGCTCCGTGACAACCTCACTCTGCTCCTTCAGGGAGCCGTCCACGATCTTGCCGCACAAGACCCCATTCTCGACGCCCTCCGGTACTACGGCGCGGAGCACTACGTCAGGGCCCGGCAGAGCGGTCATGTGCTCTACATCGAAGGGCGGACAGACTTCGACATCCTTCACGAACTGGCGAAGCAACTGCAACACCCGGCGGCGGACGTTTGGGAAAAGGGAGCCGGGATCAATGCATACTATGAGCAGGACAACCATCCGGAACCCGACCTGGTTTCCGAACTCGAGCGGGCGGAAGGCGCCTACGGGAGGAAGCCCCGGGGGCATTTCAAATCCATTAGCGGAATGGTGCCGGGACTCAAGGGATTGTGGATTCGCGACAGTGACGGAAGAGAGCGACAGGATTCGCGAGAAGGCGGTATGACCATTGCGTATTGGGCCCGCCATGAGGTCGAGAATTATGTGGTGACGCCTGAGATCCTGAGGCGTTTCGCCGATAAATCCCTTGCCGAGGGAAGGTTCAGCGGGGGTCGGGATGCCGACGTTCGGGAGACGATCGACGAGGTACTGGACGCTCTCATCCTCGACCGCGTCTTCGACGGAGAAGACAGAGATTTCGCGACCTGGAAGGGGCTGGATCCCGAAGCCGCAACTCTCCTGTGGGATGCCAAGACACGCACGATCAAGCTGAGCGATCTCGCCGAAGAGTTCTTTCGCCGGTCCGGAGCACGGTTCGGCCTTCCCATACTGCTCAGGAAGGGAGATTTCTACCGCCTCGTGGCTCTGTGGGAGCCTTCCGCGATCCCGCGGGAAGTTGGGGAGAAGCTCGATCTGCTGCTCGAACTTACGCAGCCCGGGGGGGGCACCGGAGGGTAACCTGACGAGATCCGCAGAGGAACCGTAGCGACCCCCTAACCGTAGCGACCCCCTGAGGGAGGCTGGCAAGTGACAAGATCCACATTCGACGGCGCGACTCTCGGCTCCCGGCTCGCGGGCACCGTCCTGTGTTCCTCGATACTGCTCGTCGGCTGCGCGACGGACGACGGCGGCGGGGCCGGCGACGCGCCGACCCCCGCCGAGATCATCGGATTCGCGCCCGGTGAGGACTACAGGCTCACGAACTACGACGGGATCAAGGCCTACTTCGAGGCGCTGGCCGCGTCCACCGACCGCATGGTGCTGGAACAGATCGGCGAGAGCACGCGGGGCGAGCCGCTCTATCTGGCCGCGATCTCGTCGCCCGCGAACCTCCGCCGCATGGAGCGGCTGAAGGAGATCACGCGGACGCTCGCCTACGCGCGGGACCCTGGAGCCGGGTACGGATCGGTACTGGTCGAGGACGAGGCGCGGGCGCTGGCGCGCGAGGGCGTCGCCATCGTGTGGATCGACGGCGGGTTGCACGCGACCGAGGTCGCGCACGGGCAGGTGATGCCCGAGATGGCGCACCACTTCGTGACGGACGAGTCGCCCGAGACGCGGCGCATTCGCGACAACGCGGTCCTCCTGCTGATGGCGAACATGAACCCGGACGGCCTCAACATCGTGGCCGACTGGTACATGTCGAACGTGGGCGGCGAGTTCGAGATGGCGCGCGTCCCCGAGCTGTACCACCACTACATCGGACACGACAACAACCGCGACTGGTACATGCTGACGCAGGTCGAGACGCAGGCCGTGACGCGGCAACTGTACCACAACTGGTTCCCTCAGATCGTCTACAACCAGCACCAGTCGAGCCCCTTCCCGGGGCGGATCTGGATGCCGCCGTTCGAGAACCCGGTGAGCCCGAATCTGGACCCGCTCGTCGTGAGTTCGATCAACCAGATGGGACACTCGATGCGGCGCCGGTTCGACGAGGAGGGGAAGCCCGGCGTGAACAGCGACATCGTGTTCGACCTGTGGTGGAACGGGTCGATGCGCGGCGGGCCCGACTACCACAACATGCTCGGCTTCCTCACGGAGACGGCCGGCGCGGGGTACGCGACGCCGCGCTGCTACGACGAGGACGAGATCCCCGACACGTTCGGCGCCCGCGCCGGGAACCTGCCCGCGAAGACGCCCTCGACGAACTACAACAACCCCTGGCTCGGCGGCTGCTGGCACATCCGCGACGCCATGGACTACATGATGACCGCGGCGAAGGCCGTGGCGGACATGGGCGCCAAGCTCAGGGAAGAGTACCTCTTCAACCACTACCGCATGGGCCGGCGCCAGATCGAGCGCGGGAACGCGGCCGAGGGCGGACCGTTCGCCTACGTGCTGGACCCCGCGGCTTCGCACGACCCGGGGACGGTCGTCGAGTTCATGGGACTCATGTCGCGGTCGGGGATCGAGTTCGTGCGCGCGTCGGAAGGGTTCTCGGCGGGAGATCCGGCGGGAGACCTCGCGGGAGACCTCGCCTTTCCCGCGGGGTCGTACGTGATTCCGCCCCAGGCCTTCCGGCCGTACGTCGTCGACCTGATGGAGCCCAAGCAGTACCCGGACCGTCGGCAGTTCCCCGGCGGGCCGCCCGAGCCCCCGTACGACATGACCGGCTACGAACTCCGCTTCCAGATGGGCCTCGAGGTGGTGAACGTGGACGAGCCGTTCGAGATGCCGCCCGGAGAGTGGGGAGAGGTGTCGGCGGAGGTCGGCGAGGTGCGCGGCGAGGGCGCGGCGGGTTTCGCGCTGCACGGGAACTCGAACTGGGTCTACCGCGGGCTGGCGGCGCTGGCGTCGGGGGCCGGGGCGGGCAGCGAGGCCGGGGCGGGCAGCGAGGCCGGGGCGGGCAGCGAGGCCGGGGCGGGCAGCGACGCCGGCCGGGCCGGGGACCGCTTCCGGACCACGCGCGACCTGTCGACGCCGAGCGGCGTCATCCCCGCCGGCTCGTACTGGCTCCCGGGGTTGTCGAGCGACGCGGCGCGGGCGCTCGCGGCCGAGCACGGGTTCACGCTGACCGGGGCGCCCGATCCCCTGCCCTCCGACGCGACCGCCGCGGCACGCGCCCCGCGCGTCGCGATCTACCGCTCGTGGCAGGCCCCGATGCCGGAGGGCTGGACCCGCTGGGTGCTGGACCGGTACGGCTTCGAGTGGGAGAACGTATGGGACGCCGACGTGCGGAGCGGCGACCTGTCCCGCTTCGACGTCATCCTCCTCCCCTCGCAGGGCGCGGCCGGGATCGCGAGCGGGAACGAACCGGGCACCATGCCCGAGCAGTACACGGGCGGCCTGGGCGACGAGGGCGCCGCCGCGCTCCGCGCCTTCGTCGAGGCCGGGGGCTGGCTCGTCGCCTTCGACCAGGCGGTGGACTACGCGATCGAGGCGTTCGGCCTCCCCTTCCGGAACCGGACGCGGGGACTCTCCTCGCGGGATTTCTTCATCCCCGGTTCCGTGATCCGGCTCGACGTCGACCCCTCCCACCCCATCGGCTACGGGATGGACGAGGAGGCGATGGCCCTCTTCTCCCGCAGCCAGGTGCTCGAGCGGACGGGCGGCGGCGGCGGGGCGGGCGGCGGCGGGCGGATCTCGACCCCGGTGTGCTACGCCGACCCGGACTTCCTCGTCAGCGGCTGGACGCTGGGCGGCGACGAGGTGCTCGCGGGCTACCCCGCCGCCGCGCAGGTGGGGGTCGGGCAGGGTCAGGTCGTGCTGTTCGGGTTCCGCCCGCACTTCCGCGGGCAGCCGCGCAACACGTTCAAGCTCCTGTTCAACACGCTCGCCGCCTCCGCCACGGAGGGGCTTCCCGTGAGTCCCGGGCTCCGCTGCCGCTGAATCCTGTGGCGCTTCACCCTCGTCCCTGAAGTGTTGCCGGGGGCTCGCCGTGCGGGTTAGCCTCAACGATCCGGGCCGCTGGGGGGTTGAGGTCGTGGGAGCCGCGCTCGCGAGGAGGTCTCGATTTGAAGCTGACGGTACTCACGGCCGCCGTGGTTCTGTTCGCAGCCGGGTTCGTGGGACCCGGCGTCGGCATGGCCGCGGCCCAGGAGCAGCGCGCCACCGAACGCGACGCGTCCGACGACGCGAGCGACAGGTGGCGCAGGTGGCGTAACTACAACCGCTACCCCGGCCCCATCCCCACCCCCGAGGAGTGGGGCGCCCCCGCCGGCCCGATCCGCATCGGACTCCAGGCCGGGCACTGGCGCGCCGCCGAGGCCCCGCGCGAGCTCAGGCGTCTCCGCTACAACGGGACGCAGTGGCAGGGGACCGCCGAGTGGGAGGCGAACCTCGCCATCGCCGAACTGGCCGGCGCGCAACTCGAAGCGCTGGGCTACGAGGTAGACATCCTCCCCGCCGTCGTGCCCCCCGGCTACCGGGCGCACCTCTTCATCGCGATCCACGCGGATGGGAGCGACAGCCCGGCGGCCTCCGGATACCGGGTCGCCTCCCCGCGGCGTGACGCCACGGGACGGGCCGAGGACGCGGCGCGGCTTCTCCGGGACACCTACGGCGCGGCGACCGGACTCAGGAACCTGCCGGTACAGACCCGCCGCATGCAGAACTACTACGCCTTCAACTACCGGCGGTACGAGCACGCGCTCCACCCGATGACGATCGCGTTGATCATCGAGACGGGTTTCATCACGAGCGCGCACGACCGACGGGTGATCCTCGACGCGCCGCAGAGAGCGGCCCGAGGGATCGTCGAGGCGGTGAAGGCCTTCCCGATCACGGCGCTGCCCCGCCGTTAGCTGCCCGGCCGCACCCCGACGCCCCCGAAGAACGACAGGTTGCGCGCCTTCGCTCCCTCGGAGCCGGGATCCCAGTGGAGGTTCCGCACGCCGAAGTTGTAGCGGGCGTCGAGGAGGAGGAACCACCGGGTGGACACCGTGGCCTCGAGGCCGAGGCCGACGATGAGCCCGACGTCCGCCACCCCGCGCCGCATGAAGCGGCCCTCGCAGCTGTCGCTCTGCTCGTGCTGGGACACGCCCCCGCTGGTTCGGCAGCCCACCTCGTGCGCCCAGTAGCCGCCGCCGCTGAGGAACGGGCGCACGCGCCTCGCGTCGGGGGTCAACCGCAGCCTGAGCATGATGGGGAAGTCCAGGTACGACATCCGCGTGGTCGAACCGTCCTCGTACTCCCCGCCCGTCGCGAAGCCTCTGTGCATGTAGAGCACCTCGAGCTGGACGTCAACGCGGTTCGAGATCGGGAACGTCGCGAACCCGCCCGCGGCCGGGCGCGCCCTGGGACTCGAGGTGAACGCGTCGTAGAAGGCGGCGTCCGCGAAGGTCACCCCACCCTTGACCCCGAACGCGCGCTGTCCTTCGAGGGTTGCGGGGAAGACGAGCAGCGTCGCCACCGCGAGTCCCGCCAACCACCTGGTGACCTTCACATCGGGCTCCTTCCCATCGAGTCGCGCCGAAGAGACGGATGACAAGTTGCGCCCCTCCCTCCCGCGTGTCATCTCTCGACGTCCCGTCGCGGTCCGCTGGTGGTGCCGTCGCGGTCCCATCGCAGGGTGGAGGAGCGAACCGGAGAGAGTCCCGGATGACCGAGCGCAGGTACGGGGAAGAAGAGGTGAGGGAGATCTTCGCCCGCGCCTCCCGGGCGGGCGTCGCGCTCGATGCCGACCCGGAGATCCTGCCGCGCCGGAAGCTGCTGGGCTTCCCGATCGCCGACGGAAAGGCGGGGGCTCCGATGATCATGCCCGCCATGCTCGGGCTGGGCGGGGCGGCAGCCCTGGTTGCCGCCGCCCTCCGCCTGCCGCGCTGGGCGAGCGAGCGCGAGCGCCAGATGGAACACATCGCCGCGTGGACCCGCGACCTGCTTTCCGCCGCTCCCGGGAACGAGGAATAGCGAGGGATGAAGATGCGACGAATCCCCGACGTTTGCTTCCGCGTCTGCTTCGTCGCGGCCCTGGCGCTGGGGGCGAGTCCCGCGGCGCTGCTCGGGCAGGGCGGGCTCGACGTCATCGTGCAGGACGCGGCGAGCGGCGCGGGGCTGCCGCGGGCGCAGATTTCGCTGCCGGGACTCGGCTACGGCGGGATCACCGACGTAGAGGGCCACTTCCACATCGCGAACCTCCCGGCCGGGGCGGTCGAGGTGGAGGTGCGCCTCCTCGGCTACGGCATCGAGCGACGCGAGGCCGCGATCGTCGACGGCGAGGTCGTGACGATCGAGGTGCCGCTCGTGCAGACGGTCATCTCGGTGGCCGGGCTCGTGGCGGTCGGCAGCCGCTCGCGCCCGCGGACGGCGACGGAATCCATGGTCCCGATCGACGCCATCGCCCCGTCGGAGCTGATGGACCAGGGGGACACCGACATCGGCGATCTCCTGAGGACGACGATCCCCTCCTACAACATCAACCCTCAGGCGTCCGGGGACGGGGCGAAGATCATCCGGCCGGCGAACCTCAGGGGGCTGGCGCCCGACCACACGCTCGTGCTCGTGAACGGGAAGCGGCGGCACCGCGCGGCGGTCATCACGTGGATCGGGAACGGGGTCTCGGACGGGGCGCAGGGGCCGGACCTGTCCAGCATCCCGGCGATCGCGCTCAGGCAGGTCGAGGTGCTGCGCGACGGGGCGTCGGCGCAGTACGGGTCCGACGCGATCGCGGGCGTGATGAACTTCCACCTCAAGGACGCCCGTTCCGGCGGCGCGCTCGAGGTGCGGAGCGGCGGCTTCGCCGATGGCGGCGGCGAGGGCTACACGATCTCCGGCAACACCGGCCTCCCCCTCGGCCCGACCGGGTTCGCGAACCTGAGCGCCGAGTACGGCCGCTCGAACTCGACGAGCCGCAGCGTGCAGCGGACGGACGCCGAGGTCCTCGTCGCGGCGGGGAACACGCATGTGCGCGATCCGGCGCAGATCTGGGGCGCGCCGGAGATAGAGGACGACCTCAAGCTGTGGGGCAACTTCGGCTACTTCCTCGGCGGCAACACGAAGGTCTACGCCCACACAAACTACGCGAGCCAGCAGGTGACGGGCGGCTTCTTCTTCCGCAACCCGAACACGCGGAGCGGCGTGTTCAGCCTCGACGCGGGCGAGACGCTTCTGGTCGGCGACCTGCTCGACGCGCGGGACGGGGTCCTCGACGGCTCCGCCGGCTGTCCGGAGGTCCGGGTCACGAACGGTCTGCCGGACCCCGCCGCCCTCGATGGCGTGTTGGCGGACCCGAACTGTTTCACCTTCCAGAAACGTTTCCCGGGCGGCTTCACCCCCCAATTCGGGGGGGCTGTGACGGACGCGTCGCTCGTCGGAGGCGTCGAAGGCCAGGCTGGGCGACTCCACTGGGACGTGAGCGGGAACTGGGGCCGTCACGAGGTCGACTTCTTCATCTTCAACACGGTGAACGCCTCGCTCGGCCCCGAGACGCCGACCGAGTTCGACCCGGGGCTGTACCGGCAGGTGGACATCGACCTGCACGTCGATGCGGCGTACACGGTGAGCGACCTCCTCGACCTCGCGGCGGGCGTGGAGTGGCGGGACGAGCACTTCACGGTCGGACTCGGCGACCAGGCGTCGTGGACGCTGGGCCCGCTCGCGCCCCAGGGCTTCAGCGCGGGCTCGAACGGCTTTCCCGGCTTCAGCCCGATCGCGGCCGGCGACTGGCACCGCACGAACACCGCCTTCTACGCGGACGCCGAACTCCGGGATTACCGGAACGACCGCTGGACGCTGGGCGGCGCCCTCCGGCTCGAGGACTTCGAGGACTTCGGGTCGACGCTGAACGGGAAGCTCGCCGGCCGCTACGGGCTCACCCGCGCACTCGCGCTCCGGGGCAGCGTGAGCACGGGCTTCCGGGCGCCCACGCCCGGCCAGCAGAACGCCTTCAACGTGTCGACGCTGTTCGACCGGGAACTCGGGGACCTCGTGAACAGCGGCACGATCCCCTCCACGTCGAGAGTCGCCGCGTTGCGGGGCGGGGTCCCGCTCGACGCCGAGAAGTCGCGCAACTTGGCGTTCGGCGCCGTGCTGGGCGGCGGCGGGGCCTTCCACCTGACGGCCGACTATTTCCGCGTCGCCCTGTCGGACCGGATCGCGTTGACGCAGCGCTTCAATCTCACGCCGGACGAGCAGACCCGGCTCGTCGAGGAAGGCATCGTGAGCGCGCGGAACCTGCAGGAGTTCCGCTTCTTCACGAACGACTTCAGCACGCGCACGCAGGGCGTCGACGTCGTCGCCACCTACGCGCCGCCCGCCCTCGGGGGCGGCACGTCGATCAGCTTCGCCTTCAACCACACGGACACGCGCGTCACGCAGTTCGATCCGGAGAAGGTGGACGACACGCGGATCCGCCAGCTCGAGGAAGCGCTCCCGGCGACCCGCTGGCTCCTAACGGGCAAGCACGCGCTCGGGCGGCTGGGGCTGATGGCGCGGGTGAGCTACTACGCCGGCTGGTTCGACGCCCGGGACGACTATTCCTATCCCGGCGCGACGGTCCTCGATCTCGAGGCGTCCTGGTCGATCAACGAGTCGCTGAGCCTCTCCGCCGGCGGGCAGAACGCCCTCAACCACTACCCCGAGGAGAATCCCGGGGCCACGTTCTCGGGCAACCGCTACGGTCCGGGGTCTCCATTCGGTTCCAACGGCGGCTTCTACCACGCCCGTCTCGGATACCGCTGGAACTAGACTGGAACTGGAGTTGGGCGTGCCGGCAATGACCGGGGTGGGGGTCGAACCCACGACCTGCGGATTAAAAGTCCGTTGCTCTACCAACTGAGCTACCCGGCCGGCAGGCGAAGCTAACACGATCGCCCGGGGTGTTCACCTCGCGACTCAGCCCGGGGGACGCGCCGGGGGACGCGGCAGCCCCAGGATGATGTCGAGGGACGCGCTGTCCGCCGCCAACCCCGGCGGAAGCCCGCCGGAGTGGTCGCGCAGGATGGCGCGCACATGTCCCGTGACGCGGTCGCGGACCAACATCGCCCGCCCCCCGTCCGACCGATCCAGCGTGGCCACGCCCTCCGGGCCGCGCAGTTCGATCCGGTCCAGCGCCTCGGTCCACGCGGGATCGAACGGGATCGCGACGGTGAAGCCGCTCCCCCCCTCGCTGGTTTCGCTCGGCGTGAGGCTCACGGAGAACAGCGTGTCCCCCTCCGCGTCCAGCCCCCTCATCCGATACGGCCCCGGCTCCTCGGGCAGCCGGACCGCCCCCTCGTAGGCGAAGGCCGGCCCGAGGACGATCTCGCCGTCCCGGACCCCTCCCGACACGAGGAGCACCATCGACTCCTGAGGCGGCGGTCCCTCCTGCGCCGAGATGTCGGCCCCGAGCGCCCTGCACCCCGCTACGGCCAACGCCAGCGCGAGCGCCGGCACGAGCCTGGATCGTTTCCCCCGCTCTGTCCCATTCATGGTCGGAACGTACCCCCGACCCCCCGTCGTGCTCCAGCGGAACGTTCCCGCGGGAACGTTTCCGCCCGGCCGGGACCCCAGGACTTGCCCGCGGAGCGCAGTCATGGGTATGAATGTAGGAGTTTGTAATTCATATAGGGGATATCATGCGCGTATCCGAACGCGGCCAGATCACGCTCCCGAAGCCACTCAGAGATCGGTTCGGGATGCATCACAACGTCGAAGTCGAGGTAGTGCCGGCGGACGGGGGCCTCCTCGTTCGAAAGCGGTCCGCGGCCCGGCACCCCGTCGACCGTGTGTACGGCGTCCTTGAGACCGGCGGGATCACGGACGACTACCTCGAGGAGATTCGGGGGAGATGATCACGGCGGTGGACACGAGTGTCCTGCTGGACGTCTTCCTGCGTGACCCTCGGCACGGCGCCGCATCGAGGGAGTGGCTGCGGGAGGCCTACGACGCGGGGGGGATCATCATCTGTGACGTCGTGTACGCGGAACTGGCCCCGGCGTTCCCCGACCGAGGGGCGCTGGACCGGACGCTCGGCGAAGTCAATGTCGTCGTGTCCGCGATCGACTCGGACATGGCTTACGACGCCGGGCGCCGCTGGAAACGATACCGGGAAGCCGGCGGTACCAGAGAGCGAATCATTACGGACTTCCTCATCGGCGCGCATGCGGCGGCGGCGGCCGAGCGCTTCCTGACGCGGGACCGAGGCTTCTTCTCCTCCTGTTTCCCCGAACTCGACAGCTCCTGAGCGGGGGGTCACCCCGCGGCGCGCGAGGCCCCCGTAGTGCTCCAGCATGAAGCGCCGGATTACGCGGGCGGCCCGGGCCGCGTAGGCTCGCTGGTTCGCGGGCGTGTCCCGCAGACCCGGGAAGTGGTGCTCGAGCTGTATACCGCTGATCGCCTCACCCTCCGTGAGCGACCCGTGTTCCCGCGTATTGTAGCCTCCGGTGAAGTAGGGCGCGTCGCCGGGGGAGGGGTCGCCGGGGCTCGGCACCGACGCGACCCCTTCCGCCTCGAGCAAACCCCCGAAGGAGGTGGGGCCCCGCAGCAGCCGCGAGAAGGGGAGCGGCGAGGTCCGCCCCAGCGCGCGAATGCTCGAGCGGGCAACAACCTCCTCACGATCGAGCGCCGCGTCCGGCTGGTTCAAGTCGTCGGCCGTGAGCAGGTATCCCAGTTCGATCCTGTGGATGTCGTGCGCGTGGCCGTGCATGTCGAGATACAGTCCCGCCCCGAAATCCGCCGCCACGGCGGTGCGGGCCGACTCGATCCAGTCCTGGAACTCGCGCCACGCCTGCTCCGCGAACGGGTTGCCCTCGGCGGCCTCCCCGATCTCCCGGTTCGGGTCGAGTTTCGTCCGGCGCAGGTGGGAGAGGATGACGTGCGGCGCGCGTCCCGTGAGGTCGAGCAGGGCCCCGCGCAGGGCGAGCGTGAGTTCCACGGTGTTGAGGTCCGTGACGTGGGCCCCGAACCGACGATCGGGGATCTCGACCGGGGTCAGCCCTCCGCCGTGTGGCGCCGACAGAATCACCGGGAGGTCGCCGGGGACGTACTCGACGTAGCCGTTCCGGCCGAAGTAGCTCCGCCCCGGTTCGTAGCGGACGACTTCTTCGGGGACGAAGACTTCCAGCCGCGCGGTGCCCCGAACCCCGTCGATCGTCGCGACGACCCGGGTCACGCCGGTGCCCACGGCCTCGACCACCGCGGTCGATGGGCCGCCCGCGGCAGCCCGGGGCGCGAGTGCGGCGACGCCGGGATCTTCCACGGACCACCGGGGCGTACGGGTCACAACCGCCCCGTTGCCGGCGCGGGCGATGGTCGAAAACGTCGCTTCCCCACCCTCTCCCACGATGAGGGCCACGCCGGGGACGACCTCCACCGAGGCGACACGCGGCTCGTCGACGCCCGGCGGCCCCATTTCGCCGCCGCACGCCAACACCAGGCACGCGGCCGCCACGCGCCACGCGTGGGACCGGCTTCGCCCGAGAAACGTTCCCGCGGGAACCCCTCCAGTTGGGCAACTGGCCGAAGAAGACGTTCCCGCGGGAACGTCGCTACCGCGCACGGCGCGCGATCCAGCCTCCGTAGAGGAGCGAGCGGAAGTAGCGCCGCACGTCCTTGAATCCCGCCCGGGCCATCAGTTCGCGGATGCGAGCTTCGGAGGCCCAGTGGATGCCCGCGTCGATCCTGGCGCGGAACTCGACCCGTTCGGGGCCTCCCATCCCCTGGATCTTCCAGTAGCGGTTCCAGGCGGCGAACAGTTCGTCGAAGTCGGGGGCGGCGCGATCCCCGTGGAGTTCGAAGAGGACGAAGGGGGCGCCCGGCGGGAGGCGATTCGCGATGCCGCGCAGCAGAGCCTGCTTGGCGCCGTCGTCGGGGAGAAAGTGCATCACGTTGAAACAGGTGGCCGCGTCGAAGTGGGCCGCGCCGATGTCGGCCGCGCCGAGGTCGGCCGCGTCGAGGTCGTCCACCGTCCCGTGGATGAGCGTGACGCCGGCCTCGACGCCGGCCTCGCGCACCCGATGCTCGGCGGTGTCGAGCATCTGGGCGGAGAGATCGACGCCGGTCAGCCGCCACCCCGGTTCGGCCCTCTTGAAGGTGACGATCTCGATCCCGGTGCCGGCACCGACGACGAGCAACCGCGCGCGGGGGCCGAGGCGTCCCTGCAGGAGGGCGAGCGCCTGGCGGAACGAGCTCAGGTAGCCGGGTATCACGGTGCGGGCGAGCCGCTCGTAGGCGTCGCCGTAGGCACCATCGAAGTCGAAGGGTTCCGGACTCATGCGCACAAGAGACTCGGGGCGCCGCGTTCGCTCAAGGCCTGAACCCGGCGCGGAACGGAACTCGTACGACGGGCTGTGGGCGGCCCATAGTGGGCGACCCGTTGAGTTTTTCGGTGCCTTCGGGCACGATGGTATAGATGCGTAAGACAAGAGTTGTGACGCGGGGGCCCGGTTTCGTGGCCGCGGTCCTCGCCCTGCTGGTCTCGGCGGGGTGCGGTTCCATTGGAGCGGGGGCCGACGCCGCCGCGGCCGGTCGGTCGGCGGGCCGGTCGGCGGGCCTTCGCGAGCCCTCGGTCCCGGACGTCTCCGTCCCACCCGAGGACCGGATCCGGGGCGTGTCCTTCTCCGCCCCGCGCCGTGAGATGGCATCCGACGCTCTCCAGTCCGCCGCGGCGGCGGGGGCGGACTGGGTCGCCGTCATCCCCTACGCCTTCGTGGATCCCGCCGATCCCCGCGTCGCCTTCGACCGCGAGCGCCAGTTCTGGGGCGAGACGGCGGACGGCGTCGCGAAGACGATCGAATACGCCCGAGGCAGCGGGCTCTCCGTCCTCCTCAAACCCCACCTCTGGGTGCGGGGCCAGGGCTGGCCGGGCGAGTTCGAGCCGCGCACCGCCGAGCAGTGGGAGACGTTCCTCTCCGACTACCGCGAGTACATCCTCCGTTTCGCCGAGGTCGCGGACTCCATGGATGTGGAGATGATGAGCGTGGGCACCGAGGTGGACCTCGTGGCGCTCGCGCGTCCGGAGTACTGGCGCGCACTCATCGCCGAGGTGCGGGCGATCTACGGCGGACGGCTCACCTACGCGGCGAACTGGGACAAGTACGCGCGGATCGAGTTCTGGGACGCGCTGGATCTCGTGGGAGTGGACGCGTACTTCCCGCTCGCCGACGACCCGACGCCCGCGGTGGAGATGCTGGTCGAGGCGTGGGAACCGTGGAGCGACGAACTGCGAGAGGTGGCCCGGACCACGGGCAAGCCGATCCTGTTCGCCGAGTTCGGATACCGCAGCGTGGACGGGGCGGCGGGCCGCCAGTGGGAGTTGCCGGAGGGACGACGGGCGCGGGGACTGCCCTCGAACGGGGCGGCGCAGGCGGCGGCCTACGAGGCGATGTTCCGGGTGTGGTGGAACCGGCCCTGGTTCGCGGGCGGGTTCGCGTGGAAGTGGTATGCGGGGACGCCGGCGGCGGAGTGGATCGCGACGGACTATTCACCGCAGGGGAAGGCGGCCGAGACCGTCATGGCGAGCTGGTACGAGGGCGACGCGAGCGCCGGAGTGCGCCCCGCCGTCCCGCTGCCGCTTAGAGTGCCGGCCACCGCGGGGGTCCCGGCGACGGCCGCGGGGCCGATTACGGCGGCGGCTCTCGGTCCAGGTCGAGTTCCGTCTGGAGGACGCCCCGAAAGGTGACCCGGTGGTGCGGCGTCGGGCCGTGCCGGCGGATCGCCTCCATGTGGTGCCGCGTCCGATATCCCTTGTTCGAGGCCCAGCCGTAGAGCGGGTAGCGCGCGTCCAGGCGCCGCATGAGGCGGTCGCGCGTGACCTTGGCGAGGATCGAGGCGCAGGCGATGGAATGGGACGCCCGGTCTCCGCCGACGATGGAGCGGTGCTCGCCGAGTTCGGGGACGGGGTTGCCGTCGACGAGGACGAGGTCCGCCTCGACCGGCAGGCGGTCGAGCGCCCGGCGCATGGCGACGATGGTCGCGGCGCGGACGTTCAGGCGCTCGATCTCGCGGGTGGAGGCGGCGGCGACGCGCCAGGCCAGGCTCTCGGCGCGGATGCGGAGGGCCAGTTCCTCGCGGCGGGCCGGGGGCACCAGCTTGCTGTCCGTACATCCCTCGAACTGCTGGCCGGGGTGGAGGGCGACCGCCCCCACGACGACCGGGCCGGCCACCGGGCCGAGACCGACCTCATCGATCCCGACCACCACGCGGCAGCCCGCGGACCAGCCCCGCTCCTCGTAGTCCAGCGGCGCGGACGGGGCGGGAGCACGCGGGCGGGGAGGACCCGTCAGCGGCTCTCCTTCTTGTCGAGCCACCACTTCCGCTCGGGCACCCGGGCCCGCTTGCCGCGGCGCCGGCGCAGATAGTAGAGCTTGGCGCGCCGCACGTCGCCCCGGCGGACGACCTCGAGCCCGGCGATCCACGGCGAGTGGAGCGGGAAGATGCGCTCGACGCCGACGCCCCCGGAGATCCGGCGCAGCGTGAAGGTCGCGTTCATCCCCGCCCCTCGGCGAGCGATGCACACGCCCTCGAACGGCTGTACGCGCTCCTTCGTGCCTTCCCTCACCCGCACGCGGACGCGCACCGTGTCCCCCGGCGCGAACGCCGGAAGGTCGGAGCGCTTGTATCCCTCCTCGATCTCGGCGATCCTGGGATCCATCGTTCGTCTATCCTTGTTTCTCTCTTGTCCGACTCTTGTGTCGAACTCGTGTCACGGGAGGGGTCGCGGCGGCGTGATGGTCTGCGGCCGCAGCCCTCTAGTATAATCAGGTCAGTCGGCCGCGTCGAGATCGAGGAGGTCGGGGCGGCGGTGGCGGGTGGCGCGGTCGGCCTGCCCGGCCCGCCAGGCTTCGATGCGCGAGTGGTCGCCCGACCGGAGCACGCCCGGCGCCGATCGGCCGTCGTGCTCGGCGGGCCGGGTGTACGAGGGAGCGGAGAGCAGGCCCTCGTAGAAGGAGTCGGAGGCGGCCGAATCGTGGTCGCCGAGCGCCCCGGGGAGGAGACGCACCACGGCGTCGATGACGACGAGCGCGGCCGGCTCGCCCCCGCTGAGGACGTAGTCGCCGATCGAGACCTCCTCGTCCACCCACTTCTCCGTGACGCGTTCGTCGATCCCCTTGTAGCGCCCGCAGAGGAGCGTGAGGTCGGACTCGAGCGCGAAGCGCACCGCCGTGTGGTGGTCGAACGGACGTCCTCGGGGGGAAAGCGCGACGACACGCCCCGGGGCCTCGAGCGCGCCGAGCGCCGCGTCGAACGGCTCCGGCTTCATGACCATCCCGCCGCCGCCGCCGAAGGGTTCGTCATCCGTCGTCCGGTGGCGGTCCGTCGCGTATTCCCTGAGGTCGATGAGACGGTAGTCGACGAGCCCCGCCTCGCGGGCGCGTCCCGGGATCGAGAGTCCCAGCGGACCCTCGAGGTATTCCGGGAAGATCGTGATGACGTTGATGCGCATCGGAATCAGATTCGGAATCAGATGTCGAACAGGCCGACCGGGAGCGCCATGTGAAGGACGCGCCCGTCGATGTCCAGTTCCACCACGAAGTCGGCCTGGAAGGGGATCAACCGTTCGCGTCCGGCCACGTCCAGCGCCAGGAGCGGCCCGCCCGGCTGGTCGTAGACCTCGCGAATCGTCCCGATCGTCTCGCCCCCCTCGCACACGGACATGCCGACCAGGTCGTGCAGCAGGTAGCCGCCGTCCGGCAGATCCGGCAACTCCTCGCGCGGGACACCGAGGTGCGCGCCGCGCAGCGACTCGGCGGCGGTGCGGTCCGCCACCTCGGGGGCCGTGACGAGCCAGCGTCCCGAGTGGGGCCTCGCGGTCTCGAGGGTGAGCGCCTCGGGGCCGGCCGCTGGGGGCGCGACCCGTTCGCCCGTTCGCGCAGGTGTGTCGCTGACGAGGCGGAGCCGCCGGCCCGGCCGGAAGAGCGCCTCGGCGTGGTCGGTTTCCGCCTCGAGGAGCAGCCCGCCGCGCATCCCGTGGGCCCGGACGATCCGGGCCACGATCACGGGAGGATCGGAGGTCGCCACGGCACCGTCGGGGGCGTGCGGCCCGGCGTCAGTCGTCCGAGTCGTCGCCGTCTGCCGCGTCGCCATCTGCCGCGTCGCCATCTGCCGCGTCGCCATCTGCCGCGTCGCCATCTGCCGCGTCGCCGTCTGCCGCGTCGCTATCTGCCGCGTCGCTATCTGCCGCCGCCTCGGCCTTCGGATCCGCCTCCGGCTTCGCTTCGGCTTCCGGCTCCGGGGGGGCTTCCGCCTTCGGCATGGGGCGCTGCGACGTGCCGCGCCGGCCTGGCGGCGGTCCGATCTCCACGATCGCGGTTTCGAGCGACTCCGGGTCCACGCCGTCGTGGAACTGCTGCCACAGGCCCGTCTTCCGGAGCAGCGAACGCACCGTGTCGCTCGGCTTCGCCCCCTCGTTGAGCCAGTGCAGCGTGCGCGCGGCGTTGATCCGCACCAGCGAAGGCTCCGTGCGCGGGTTGTAGAGCCCGAGCCGCTCGATCGAGGGCCCCGACGTCCCTTCGCGCTGGTCCGTCACGATGATGCGGTACGAGGCCGCCTTCTTCGCGCCCACCCGCTTGAGTCTGATTGTTGTCGCCATTCTGTTCTCCGATTCAGCCGATCAGCCGGCCGAAGTCTCCGGGCCCGCCGCCTCCCAGCATCTGCTGCTGCATGTGCGGCATGAGCTTGCCCATCTGTTTCATCATCTTCCGCATCTCGCGGAACTGCTTCAGGAGACGGTTCACTTCCTGCAGGGGACGTCCCGACCCCTTCGCGACCCGCTTCCGCCGCGACCCGTCGAGGATCTGCGGCCGGCGCCGCTCCTCCGGCGTCATCGAGAGGATGATCGCCTCCAGGTGCCTCACCCGTCGAGGGTCGACGTCCGCCTGGTCCAGCATCCGCGCGTCGATCCCCGGCATCATCTTCAGGAGACCCTTGAGGGGTCCCATCTTCTGGATCTGCTGGATCGACACGAGGAAGTCCCCGAGGTCGAACTCTCCCTTCCGCGCCAGCAGCTTCTTCTGCAGCCGCTCCGTCTCGCCGAGGTCGACCGTCTGCTGCGCGCGCTCGACGAGGCCGACGATGTCCCCCATCTGGAGGATCCGCCCCGCCATGCGCTCCGGATCGAATAGCGTCAGATCCTCCGGGCGTTCGCCCGTCCCCACGAAACGGATCGGGACGCCGAGCACGCCGTAGATCGAGAGCGCCGCGCCGCCGCGCGCGTCCCCGTCCATCTTCGTGAGCACGACGCCGGTGAGGCCCACCGCCGCGTGGAAGCCCTCGGCGATGCGGACCGCTTCCTGCCCGGTCATCCCGTCCGCCACGAGGAGCACCTCGTGCGGACCCACCGCCGCCTTCACGCGGCGCAGTTCGTCCATCAGCGCTTCGTCGGCCTGCAGGCGGCCCGCCATGTCGAGCAGCAGGTGCGTGACGCCGCCTCTGCGCGCCTCGTCCAGCGCGCCGCTCGCCAACTCCGCCATGTCCGTCCCGCTCGGGCGCGCCAGGAGCGGGACGCCGACCCTCCCGGCCAGCGCCTCCAACTGGTCCGCCGCGGCCGGACGATACGGGTCGCAGGCGACGAGCGCGGGCCGCCGTCCCCGTCCCTCCTTGGCGAGGCGCCGGCCCAGCTTCGCCGCCGTCGTCGTCTTCCCCGACCCCTGCAGTCCCACGAGCATGATCACCGTGGGCGGCACGGCGGCCTCGAACGGCTCCGGCACCGCCTCGCCCAGGAGCGCGACCAGTTCGTCATGCACGATCTTCACGATCTGGTCGCCCGGGCGGACCGACTTCAGCACGTCCTCGCCGAGGGCCCGCGTCCTCACCCTCCCGAGGAAGTCGCGCGCGACCCGGAAGTTGACGTCCGCTTCGAGCAGGGCGCGCCGCACCTCGCGCAGCCCCTCGTCCAGCATCTTTTCCGTGATGACGCCGCGTTGACGAAACCGCTTCAGCACGCCGTCGAGACGGTCACCCAGACGTTCGAACATCCACCGCTCTCAGAAGACCCATCGGACCTGTCGGACGGCCCCGGGGGGCCGCCGGGCATCAAAAAAAACGCGATTGGAGGATCTCCATTCGCGTGTCGAGAAGCCGCGGGAAGCGCCCGCACCCGATCCGTAAACAGCCGCGAAGTCTAGGGATTTCCTCCACCCCAGGCAACGACGCATGGTTGCGACACCCAAGGCGCTGGAAGGGAGTACGGCGTCCGATGGCCGCGTGCGAGCGCCTCGGCGGCATCGCGAGGGGGCACCCGAGGGAGCGCGACCTGAGGTTGCTGCCCGGGGGTTGTTGCTGGAAGTCCCTGTGAGGCCCTATGCCAATTCAACATCACATTTTGAATTGGCATAGGCCGACACAGGGGCACCGCTTCGAGTGGTATGCTCCGTTGTCGGTCATGAGGTGGCCGATCCTACTCGTCGATCCGGGGAACAACCATCCTGAGATCCGCGCTCAGCCGGCGGCGCCGGTGGAGAGGGCGATCGTCTCGCGGCGGGCGGCGCCGACGCCCACGAACCGGATCGGGGTGGCGCATACTTCCTCGAGGCGAGCGAGGTAGCGGCGCGCCGCGCCCGGGAGTTCCGCGAAGGTCCGGCAGCCCGTCGTGTCCGTGGTCCAGCCCGGCCAGCGCTCGTAGACGGGGGTCATGCGGGCGAGGTCCGCGACCGAATCCGGGAACGACGTGACGGGCGCGCCGTCGCATTCATAGCCCGTTGAGAGGTGGATCGTCTCGAAGGTGTCGAGGACGTCCAGCTTCGTGACCGCGAGGCTGGTGAGGCCGTTCACGCCGGCCGCATGACGCGCCACGCTGGTGTCGAACCAGCCCGGCCGGCGGGGCCGCCCGGTCGTGGCGCCGAACTCGCCGCCGAGCCGCCGCAGGCGTTCGGCCTCCGCCGCGGCCAGTTCCGTCGGGAGCGGGCCCGCCCCCACGCGCGTGATGTACGCCTTGACGACGCCCAGCACCCCGTCGATCAGCGTCGGACCGATCCCGGTTCCCGAGGCGGCACCACCCGCCGTCGTGGTCGAAGAGGTCACGAACGGATACGTCCCATGGTCGACATCGAGCAGCGCGCCCTGCGCTCCCTCCAGCAGCACCCGGCCGCCCGCCGCGAGCCCGGCGCGGATCTCCTCCCCCGCGTCCACCGAGAGCACGACGATCTCCGGGCGCACCGCCTCGAGCCGCGACATCACGTCGTCCGCGTCCACCCGCCGCTCGTCCCCGAGTCCCGCGAGCGTGACGTTGGCGCGCGCCGCCGCCCCGCTGACGATCTCATGCGTGCGGTCCAGGTCCCGCAGGTCCCCGACGCGCAGCCCCGTGCGGGCGACCTTGTCCCGGTACGCGGGGCCGATTCCCCTCCCCGTCGTCCCGATCTTCGCCGCGCCCCGACTGTCCTCCTGCGCCGCGTCGAGCAGCCGGTGATAGGGGAGGACGAGGTGCGCCCGCCGGCATACGCCCAGCCGCCCATCGAGATCGATCCCCCGCTCGCGGAGCGTACCCATCTCCCGCGCGAGCACCCACGGGTCCAGCACCACGCCGTTCCCGAGGAGGCAGCGAGCGTCCGGATTCAGGATCCCCGAAGGGATGAGGTGGAGGATGAACTCGTCCTCGTCAGCGCCCTCGCCGACCCGAACCGTGTGCCCCGCGTTGGCGCCACCCTGGTAGCGCGCCACGATCGTGGCCTGCTCCGCGAGCACGTCCACGATCTTCCCCTTCCCTTCGTCTCCCCACTGCGCGCCCACGACCACCAGGCAGCGCACGCTATCGCTGAACACGCGTCTCTCCGTTGTGGATCAGTTATGGATCGGTTGAAGGTCGGTGGGGTCCGCGGACCCGCGGTTCCCGGAGGGGATCGTCCCGCCCGAAACTTATCCCTCCCCGCCCGCGAACGGAACGTCGCGAGGCTCAGGCGGAGACGCCGAGGGTGGCGGCTTCGAGGGCGGCGTCGACGACGGCCAGCTTCGCGGCGTCGGCCGGCTGCAGCGGGCTGCGCGGGGGGCCGCCGTAGAGGCCGAGGCGGTCGAGAGCGGCCTTGACCCCGGCGATCCCGCTTCCCGCGACGACCGTCTTGTGGAGCGGACCGATCCTCTCCTGCATGGCGCCGGCGCGGGCGTGGTCGCCCTCCCGCCACGCGTCGTACAGCGCGCACGAGGAGCGCGTCGCGATCACGGCCACGCCGAGGATGCCGCCGACCGCTCCCGCCTCCAGCGCCGCGTAGAGGAGCGCCCCCGAGCCCACGAGCACCTGCGCGTTGCGGCCGCACGCCTCGACGAGAGCGCCGAGGTTCCTGAGATCTCCGGAGGAATCCTTGATCCCGATGATGTTGGGGTGCTCGACGAGCCGTCCCACGAGATCCGGCGTGAGGTGCACCGGCACGAACTGGGGGATGTGATAGAGGATGACGGGCACGGGCGACGCGTCCGCCACCGCGAGGAAGTGATCGCGCACCACCCCCGGCTGCATCGCCTTCAGGTAGTAGGACGGAGAGCGGACGAGGACCGCGTGCGCGCCGAGCGCGGCCACCTCCCGGGTCACGGCGACTACTTCGCGCGTGGACTCCGCCCCGGTACCGACGGTGAGCGTGCGGTCGCCGATTCGCGCGGCGGTGGCCTCGACCAGCGCGCCGAGTTCGCGGCGGCTGAGCAGCGGCGCCTCCCCGGTCGAACCGGCCACGACGATGCCGGCGATCGGGTGCGAGAGCCACTCCCTCAGGTTCGCGTCGTACGCCTCCAGGGCGACCCCGCCGTCTTCGGCGAAGGGCGTGGTCACGGGCGGATGGACACCGGCGAGATTTCTCATGAGTTTTTCCAAGTCAGTTCCAGCGCCGGGCGGGCGCCGCTTTCAGGGTCGTGGACGTTCCCGCGGGAACGTCTTCGAGCGTCATCGCGTTCCCGCGGGAACGTGAGCGGGCACCTCACTCAGTAGCCGCGCGTCTTGTCTACCCGGTTTTCGAGCGGTTGGCCGGCCTGATAGCGGGCGATGTTGCGCACGATCAGATCCGTCTCGCGCTCCCAGAAGCGGGCGGAGGTGCCGCCCACGTGCGGGGTGACGAGCACGTTCTCGAGTCCCCACAGGGGATGGCCGGCGGGGAGCGGTTCCTTCTCGAACACGTCCAGCATCGCCCCGCGCAGGCGGCGCGCCTCGAGCGCCCGCACGAGCGCCGGTTCGTCCACCAGCGTACCGCGCGAGAGGTTGATGAGGACGGCCCCCGGCCGCATGCGGGCGAATTCCGCGGCACCGAGGAGGCCTCGGGTGTCGGGCGTCTCGGGGGCCGTGAGCGCGACGTAGTCGGAGGTTTCGAGGAGGGCCGGGAGGAAGTCCGGTCCCTCGAGGCGGTCGAGCTCGGGGGGCTTGGCGCCCACCTTTCGGCGAATGGCCTGAACTCGCATGCCGAGGGCGTGGGCGCGGCGGCCGAGCGCCGATCCGATGCCGCCGTAGCCGATGATGCCGAGCGAGGCCCCGGCCACTTCGCCCGCCGGGGGCAGGGCGTGCAGCGGGCTGCGGGGCGAGTTCAGCGCGGTCTGGACCCACTCGCGCCGGCGCTGCGCCCGCACCGCCACGTCCAGGCCGCGGGCGAAGTACAGGATGCCGGCCAGGGCGTGGTCGGCGAGCGAGTCCGCGTACATGCCCGCCGAGTTCGTGAAGATGACGTCGCTCTCGCGCATCTCGCGAAAGAGCGAGTTCCGCGCCCCCGCCGCCCCCGAGTGGAACCAGCGCAGCCGCCGCGCGGCGAGGAAGACATCGCGGCGGATCCCCCACCCGCAGTAGACCTCGGCGTCCGCGACCGTCTCGAGCAGTTCGGGCGGCGTCACCCGCACGCCATCGCCCGAGGCCTCGAGCGCGATGCGGATGGACTCGATCTCCCACTCGGGGTCGAGCACCTCGCGGATCCGTTCGAATGACCGCGACGGCATCGACCAGTGGGGGGTCTCCGGCGCGAACATCCAGATGACGAAGCGGCGCATTCAGGCTCCGGCGGACTCCGGGGCGGACCCCGGGACGGACTCGGGGGCGGACCGCGGGGCGGACTCCGGGGCGGACCGCGGGGCGCCCGCGGCACCCGTCAGGCGAGGCAGGTCTCCATCCAGGGTGGCGGCGCCGACGCCCATGCGGTCGCGGACGACCTCCATCGTGCGGGCAGCTTCCGCGTGCGCGCGCTCGGCTCCCGCCGCGAGGATCTCGAGGACGCGCGCCGGGTTCGCGCGCAGTTCGGCGGCGCGGGCGCGCACCGGGGCGAGGTCCTCGGCCACGTTGTCGGTCAGCATGCGCTTGCAGGCGACGCAGCCGATGCCCGCCGTCTGACAGCGGATCTCGATTTCGTCGCGCGCCGCCGGGTCCGTGAAGAACTCGTGCAGCGCGAACACGTTGCACACGTGCGGGTTGCCGGGATCGTCCCTCCGCACGCGCGCCGGGTCCGTCACCGCCGTGCGCAGCCGCGCCCACAGTTCGTCCGGCTCGGCGATCATGCGCACCGTGTTGTCCTTCGACTTCGACATCTTCGCCACGCCGTCGAGGCCGCGGACGCGGCTCCCCGTCCCGACCAGCGTCTCCGGTTCCGGGAAAAAGTCGCCGAAGCGCGCGTTCCAGCGGCGCGCGATCTCCCGCGACAACTCGAGGTGCTGGCGCTGGTCCTCTCCCACCGGCACGAAATCGGTCCGGTAGAGGAGGATGTCCGCGGCCTGCAGCACCGGATAGTTGAAGAGTCCCGCGTTCACCGACTGCCGCCCGGCGGACTTCTCCTTGAACTGCGTCATCCGTCCCAGGTCGCCCACCGGGGTGACCGTGTTGAAGAGCCAGGAGAGTTCGCTGTGATAGGGGACGTGAGACTGCGCGAAGAGCGTACAGCGCTCCGGATCGATCCCCGAAGCCACGAGCGACACGGTGAGATCGAACACGCGGCGCAGGAGATCCTCGCGCTCGTACTCGCGCGTGATCGCGTGCAGATCGACGATGCAGTAGAAGCAATCGTACTCGTCGACCATGCGCGCCCAGCGCCGGAACACGCCGAGGTAGTTTCCGAGGTGCGCCTCGCCGGTGGGCTGGATTCCGCTGAAGACTCGCTTGCGCTGATTCATGGTGCGCGTAGTATCGCCTGGCGTCCCGCAGCGCGCGACCCTGGCCTCGATCCCCGAAAGGAAGTCCCGACTTGCCGTCACATTCCGGAGATTCCGATCGCAAGACGGCACGCGACCCCGAGCACGACCCCGAGCACGACCCCGAACTGGACCACGCGCTCATCGAGACGAGTCTCGAGGCGGCGCGGGGGGTGGCGCTCTTTCAGCGGGCCATGCAGGGGGCGCTCGTTCCCGGGGACGCGGTCGACAAGGGGACGTGCGACTTCGTCACCACCGTCGACTTCGAGTCGGCGCGGATCATCGTCGACCTCGTACGCAAGCGGTTCCCGCACCACATCATCATGGCGGAGGACGACCCGCGGGGTCTGAGGGCCGGCGAGTGCATCGGTCGGGCCGGGCCGGTCATGTGGGTCATCGATCCGCTGGACGGGACGACGAACTGGCTGCACGGCTACCCCTGCTACGGCGTGTCGATCGCGACCCTGGACCGCCGCGGCCTGCGCACGGGCGTCGTCGTGAACTCGGCGAACGGGGAGGAGTTCGTGGCCCGACGCGGGGGCGGGGCGACGCTCGACGGCGAGCCGATCGAGGTGTCGCCGGTCGAGGACATCGGACTCGCACTCCTCGGAACAGGCTTCCCGTTCAGGAAGCTGGATCTGCTGCCGGGCTATCTGGCCTCGCTCGGCATGATGCTGCGGAACACGAGCGGCGTGCGCCGCGCGGGGGCCGCGGCGCTCGACCTGTGCGATCTCGCCGCCGGGCGGCTGGACGGCTTCTGGGAGCACTGGCTGAGGTCATGGGACGTCGCTGCCGGCGCGCTCATCGTGCGGGAGGCCGGCGGCACCTTCGGGCCCCTCCCCTCCTCCATCGACCTGGCGCTCTTCGAGGCGGTGCTGGGAGGCGAGGAGATCTGCCGCGCGTTCGCCGGCAAGGCCGACCTGACCCGCGAGATGGGGGGCGGCTTCATGGCCGGAAACGGTCGGCTCGAGCCCGTCCTGCGCGAACTCTGGTCCGAAGCGATGCTGGAGGGAGGCGCCGCGGCCAAGGCTGCGGGGGAGCTGAACCCCACCTGACGACGTGGAACATCGAGTTCCGCGTGAGTTCGCGAGAGGGGGGGGGACGAACCGGGCTCGGAGCTCAGAGGCAACCAAGCTCAGAACCGAAGCTAGTCCGGCAAGGGCCGGAGGGCCCCCGTGACTTGGCACTTGTGGCGGACGGCGGCGCGGGCCTTGTCCTTGGAGTTCGCGCAGGGTGAGAAGGAGACGCCGATCCAGACCGCCGGAGACCTCCGGGAAGGGCCAAGCGAGTGCACCCTCGTAGGGGTTTGGGGGCCGCGTTTAGGGACAACGGCCTCCCCGTGATCGCAGCTACAGCGGATTCGTTTGTCTTAGGGGGTGCCGCAGTTCAGTCGTTGCGCCGGGACCTAAGCACGGCTAAGCCCGCCCCCCCTAGTCCACCGACGCCAACGAAGATCATCCTCTCGAGTACGGTCTGGATCAGATCCGCGTTTCCAGAGAACACGAACATCGCGATGCCGCCGAGGACTACGAGGGCGGCGATCGATATAGCGTAGAGGGTGGATCTGCGACTGTCGCGACGATCATCCAAGACTCTCGAATCGTGGGCATCCACGAGGTCAAGGCTCTTGCTGATGTGCTCAGCCGTTAGCTTGTCGGAAATGTCCGGCTGCGCAGGCTGGATGCTTCTGCCTAAACCATACCGCGGCTAGTTGTCTGAAGCTCGGTGCGTCGTCTCCGGTGGACGGTTGCTCGAGGTTTCCGCTCTTGCCGCGGACTACGGGCGGGTCGTTGCTCATCGTACGAGCAACATTTGCCGGAAATCAACAGACTGCACGAATCCGCCCTTAAGGGGCGCACCAAGTACACCGCCGATCTGTTCGCCGATGCGGAGCGATGCGTCGACCTTCAGCGCCGCGGCAAACAACTCAGCCAAGTCGTCCTCCGACAACTCCACCCCGTCTCGCTCGGCCTTACGCATCATGTCAACGACGAAGGCTTGGATGGGGAATCGTCGAGAATAGAACCTTGACGAGGGGTCAAGGGCATTAGTAATTGCGGCCCGGACAGCCTCCGAGATGTGCGAGGCTTGCTCCAAGTCCAAGTCCGGCACCCGCGTTCCAGCCGCTCCCTCACTGGACATAGGTCACTCCCGTTCTTGGGGGTTTCGTAGTGGGCCCCTGCCTACTCTGTGATGAGTCGAAAGTTCCCCACGGCGACCGAACTGACGAAGGGTTAGGTTCCTCACTACGTCGGTTCGCCGCCTTTGTTTGGACACTCAGTACGGATGGGCGGTTGGTTTGGTTCCTTCCTGGGAAGCGACCTTGTCCCACCGAAACACCGACGCGTCCGCAAGCCCCTCTAGCATCACGCCGTTTTCGCGACCATGTCGATCCCTCTCGTATCATGTGGACGGTAACCTCCATGAAGCAAGCTGTCGGCAGTCGGCCATGATCCCCAGGCACTCTCGTTCCTCCCGTCGCAGTGCAAATCACGCGACGGTCCCCCCTGCCCCGTGTCGTACTTCCCTCCAGTTGCCCCCACAGATACCACAGCCCTTCAACGGAGCGTCATCGGTCCGCAGGGCCTGGGCCGTTGCGCTCGGCAACCGATCCCCGCGCTTTGACGACGGCGGTCAGGGGCCGACGGCGGCGTCCCGGGCCTCGATGATCGCGTCGGCCAGGGGGGCGACGCCGAAGCGGACGGGGTCGGTGGCGGGGAGGCCGGTGACCTCGCGCGCGTGGCGGACGGCCGCGCGGGCCTCCTCCTCGGAGATGTCGTAGGTCGCGAGGGAGACGCCGATCACGCGGCCGGGGACGTCCGGACAGGCCCAGGCGAGGGCGCCCTCGTAGCGACGGATGATCTCGTCGAGATCCGGAAGCTCGACCCAGCCGTGGTTGCCGCCGTAGATGCGGGGGCGGCTGGGCATCCAGGTGAGGATCATCGCCTGCGGCAGGGTGCCGTGCAGCAGGCCCAGCGTGACGCCGGAGTAGCCGGGGTGCATGAGCGACCCCTGGCCTTCGACGAGCACGATCTCCGCCCCGCCGCCGTCCGGGGCGCTCCCGCCGTCAGCGGCGGCTTCCAGCGTGAGGCACTCGGCGGCGCCCGAGATGAAGTCGGAGACCACCGCGTCCACGGCGATGCCCCTGCCGGCGATGAGGATCCCCGTCTGGCCGGTGGCGGCGAAGGCCGCCCGGACGCCGCGCGCGGCCAGGGCCCGCTGCAGTTCGAGGGAGACCGTCATCTTGCCGGTGTTGCAGTCGGTGCCGACGGTCAGCACCCGGAACGCCTCCGTCCGCATGGCGCGGCCCGTGCCCACCGGAAGGTCGTCCGGCGGCTTGCGGAGATCGAACAGGGTGCAGCCGCGCTGCTCGGCGAGCGCGGCCAGTTCCGGGTCGTCGCAGAAGAAGAAGTGCAGGCCGCTGATGATGTCGAGTCCCGCCTCCAGCGCCGCCACGAGCACGGTCCGCCACGCCTCCGGCAGCCGTCCGCCCTGGGGCGCGATCCCGATCAGGAGCGCCTCCGGGCGCGGCTCGTGCGCGAGCGCCTCCTCGAACGTCGCCACGATCGGGATGTCGCCGCCGAAACCGAGCGTCTCGCCCACGGTGCGCCCGGCGAAGCGGGACTCGATCACCGAGGTCACGCGCTCGGGCTGGTAGCGGACGGTCGAGGCGGCGGTCTTCGCCGTCTCGATGCCGAACACGCCCTCGCTGAGGATGGTGATCCGCGACGAGGAGAGGCGCTCCCGGGACGACGAGCGCTCCCGGGACGACGGGCGACCCCGGGACGAGGAGGAGCGCTCCCCCTCGGAGCCCGCTGCGCTCATGAGCTTCCGGCGCGCTCCATGTCACCGGCCGCGGCCTCGTCCCCGGCCTCACTCGCGGCATCGGCGTCCGCGTCGGCGTCCAACAGCTCGAGGAGTTCGGCCTCCGGGATCTCGTCGACCTCGCCGGCGGCGAGGGCCTTCGGTTCCTCCGCCGGTTCGCCGGAGGCGAGGAGGCCCATGGAGGCCTTCATGGCCAGGAGCTTGTCCTCGACCGCCGCGTCGCCCCCAGCCTCGAGCGCCGCGAACTCGCCCAGGAGAGAGTCGCCGGTGAGTTCCTCCGTGACCTCGGCGCTCGCCAGGGCCCGGCGTTCCGCCTCCTCGATCTTCTCGGTCATCTGGTCGAAGGCGCGGAAGGCGCTCTTGTCCTGCAGCCCCTGCATCGTGTCGTGGATGCGCTTCTGGGCCTCGGCGCGCTTCTGCTTCGCGATGAGGAGGTTCTTCTTGCGCTTCGCCTCCTCGATCTTGGCGTTCAGCTGCCGCAGCGAGTCCTTGAGCTTGTCCGTCTCGGCGCGGTGCTTCTGCCACTGCTCCTCGAGTTCGCGCGCGTGCTGCGCGAACTCCTGCCCGCGCACGAGCGCCTGCCGGGCCAGGTCGTCGCGGCCCTCGCGGATCGCGAGCCGCGCCCGGCGCTCCCACTCCGTCGCCTGGCCGCGCGTCTCCTCGAACTGCGCGCGCAGCTTGCGCTCGTCGGCGATCGCGACCGCCACCTCCTGCTTCGCCTGGGCGAGCTGGCGGCGCATGTCCTCGATGATCTGGATCAGCATCTTCTCGGGGTTTTCGGCCCGAGCGATGAGGTCGTTGATGTTCGAACGAATCAGGCGGGTAAGACGGTCCAGGACACCCATTTTATGCCTGTCCTTGTGTTCTTTCTTCAGTCGTTGGGGATTTCGGTGGTCAAGCTGTCCCAGTGCGTGGTCAGCGCCAGGGTGAGGCTCTCGAGCGTGGCGCGGAACTCGGAGAAGTCGAGGTTCTCCAGTTCCAGCGTGTCGCTCAGGATGACCTCTCCGTCCTCGAGGCCGTAGGCCCCGTGGATGAGGTCCACCGCGTTCAGTTCCAGGAGCTTCCGGTAGAGCGCGAGCTGGTCCTCGTCGTCGATCGGAAGGTCGCGGATGTCGGCGCGGCACACGAGGACGGGCGGCTGGTAGTTCACCACGAGCCTCGGCTGCCGCTGTGCATGCTCGCCGTTGGGTTGGACGATCCAGAGTCCTTCGTCGAGTTCCTCGAACTCCGCTTCGGTGCGGATGAGGAAGCTCTCAATGTCCTCTCTGTTCAGCATTGGTCCGGTTTCCGCAGTCGTGAATCGGGTCGCGCCCTCGGGCGCGTCTCAGCGGTGCTCATCCGAAGGCGGCGGGTTGCCCCGCGCGCCGCTCTCGAGGAGGCGGGTCATGAACCGCTGCTCCTCCGTCAATCGTTCCACCTGGCTCGCGAGGAGCGCCACATGCTCGCGCAGGCGCTCGATCTCCTCGTCCGCGGCGGGTTCCACCTCGGGACGCGACGGGCGCGCCTCGAACCACTTCGAGGCCACCTCGCCGAACGTGATGAGCCCGACGATGATGATGATGAAGATGAAGACGCTCATCTGCCCTGTGTTTCCCGGCGCCCCGGGACCGCCCGGGACCGCCCGGGACCGGCTGTCATGGACCTACGGGGCGGCCCGAACCGAAGTTTCCCGCGGGCGGCCGCGCGACCGCCGAACGGGGAGCCATGTTAACGTCCCGTCACCCACCACGGAACCCGGTTTGAACGCTCCCGTCAGGGCGGTGAGCGCGATGGTGAGCGAGAGCCCAGGACCTCCAGCGCGTGATGGTGATCCCGTCCATCCTCCGGACGGCCGTCCGAGACTTCACGGCGTCAGGCGGAGGGGCTGGACACACGTCCGTCGCGGCGGATGAAGCCGTCGAACAACCCTTCGAGCCGGGCCATTCGTTCACGCAGGTCCGCTACATCCCGGGTCAGGCCCGTGAGATCTCGGCGGATGCCCAGAAGCACAGGCGTGAACGCGCCAACGAGCGCGATGGCCGCTCCGATAATCGTCCAGCCCTCTGCCGTCATGCCCCGTCTCCTCTTCCCCGTGAGTCCGTTACCGATACGGACCCAATCTCCGCGTAAGCCTCAATGTGGTATCAAGTGGGGAGGGCCTCAAGCACCGTCATGCAGACCCCGGCCAAAAGAAAGGGGCCGGCGGCCGTCGCCCGGGGTCTCTCTGGCGCGGATCAGGTCGGCGAGTTCCTGCATGCCGGCACGCATTTCCTCGCGGAGATCGGTGATGTCGCTGCGGACTTCCTCGCGCAGGGCCCGCATTTCCAGGCGCAACTCGCGCACCTCCGATTCGAGGCCGGAGACCCGCGCTTCGAGGCCGGAGACCCGCGCTTCGAGGCCGGAGACCCGGCTAACGAGTTGAATCTGCGTGTCGTGGAGGGCGTTCGTCCGCTCCCAAAGAAGGGAGAAGGTTCCCGCCATGACCGTGAGCGCGATGGTGAGCGAGAGACCGAGGTTCCAGCGGGTGATGGTGATGCCGCCCGTCGTCCGGTCTCGGTCCGCGCGCGTAGTCGAACCCGTGCCGGCGCCGGGTTCTCCGACAGCGGTTCGAGACTTCGCGGCATCTGTCTTCGACTTCGACATGGGCGATCCCTGGTGACGAGGTGAACCTAACCGATCGTCGTGGCGCGCGGAAACTTCGCCGCGCACCTCGAGTCGCAGGATCGCAGCGCCTATCAAGACAGGTTCAACCGGCAGCCATGCTTCCGTCTCCGGACCCTCGAGCTGGCGGCAGGGGGGTCAGGTGGGGTCAGCGGGGCGGGATCACGCGCATGAGGCGGCCCTCGTCGTCCACGACGCGGATCGGCACCCGCAGGATGTCGTCGCCGAGGTGGAGGATCCGGCCGGCCTCCGCCTGGGCCGGGCGCCCCGGGGGAAGGTCGGGCGAGACGCCGTACGGGTCGGCGAGGGCGGCGTTGACCGTGTATCCCAGGTCGGCCAGAGACTCAATCGTGATCGCGCTCAGGGACTCCCTGCGGCTGCTGGATAGCGACGGCCTCATCACCTCCCCCGGAAAGATCGAGGCGCGCCAGTGGCTGTCCGGCCCAGGCTCCCTGTTGGCGACGGGCACCTTGGCGCCCGTGTAGCTCGCGCCGCTGGCCGCATTGAAGGCCGCGATGGCGCCCGCGCCGGTGAAGTGCGTGTCGGCCCCGGGCGTAACGTACGAAGGGTCCGCGAGCAGACCGAAGCGCTCCCAGAGGGTGCCGAAGCCTAGGACGTGCGCGATCTCGTGGATGACGATGTCGAGCAGCCCCGTTGTCGCGGGAATCCGGTCCATGTCCTCCGAGTCCAGGACCACGCGGCCGACGACCGGGAGCCCGTTACTCTCACGGACGGTGCACGGGCCCGCGTAACCCAGGGTGCCCCTGGGGCCATCGATGCTCTCAGCGTCGAACAGGATCAGCAGGTCGTCCACGGTGCCGACGACCTCGTTCGTTGTCAGGCCGCCGCAGGAGACTTGGCGGTTGAAGCGCACGTCGGACAATTCGCTGTTCCCGAGGACCCCCTCCAAGGTGGATACCGCCTGGCGGATCACGTTGCGCGCGGACGCCGAAACGTCACTGGTGAAACGCAGGTCGATGTCGAATCCGGCCGGGGCGACGAAGGTGCGGACCGTCACGTCGAAGGCCTGCGCCGTGGAGAGGCCCAGGGCGTCGGTGGCGCGCGCGGTGATCCGTGCCGTGCCCTCCGACCGGCCTTTGATCCGGACCATGTCGGTCGACGACGTGACGCTCGCCCGGGTCTCATCGGAGGAGGTGGCGGAGAAGGTGAGCTTGTCGCCGTCCGGATCCGAGAAGAAGCGGGACAGGACCACCGTGCGCTCTTCCCCCTCCTCCAGATTCAGGTCCGGCAGCGTGGCGGTGATGGCCGGCGGGCGGTTCGGCACCGTCACCTCGAAGCTCAGCGAGGCTTCGAGGCCGGCGTAGTCTCTCGCCGTCACCGTGATCGTCGTCGCGCCCCGGCTCTGGGACGCGAGCCTCACCTCGTTCCCCGAGGCTGTGGCGGTCGCCACGTCCGGGTCGGAGGAGGAGGCGCGGTAGGTGAGCCCGTCGCCGTCCGGATCCCGAAAATAGGGGCTCGCGTCCACCGTGGTGCGCCGGTTCAGGAGCAGTTCGATGTCCGGCATGGGGCCCGTGCCCTCGGGCGCGCCGTTGGGCACGGCGACGACGAAGGAGAGCGCCGCCTCGAGGCCCCCGGCGTCCCGGGCCGTGACCGTGATCGTGACCCTGCCCCGGCGCAGGGCCCGGATCGTCACCGTGCTTCCGGAGACGCTGGCGGCGGCCGCGGTCGCGTTGGATGCGCGCACCCGGTAGGTGAGCGCGTCCCCGTCGGGGTCCGTGAAGTGGGGGGAGACGTCCAGCGTGACCTCCCCGCCCCGCGCGAGTTCGATGTCGGGCAGAGGCGTCGTGCCCTCGGGCGCCCGGTTGGCCACCGTGACCTCGAAGGCGAGCGCGGCCGCGAGGCCGCTCGGGTCCCGGGCCGTGACCGTGATCGTGGCCGCGCCGCGCGACAGCGCCCGCACCGTGACGACGCTCCCCGAGGCGGCCGCGGTCGCCACGGTCGCGTCCGAGGAGACCGCCGAGTACGTCAGCGGGTCGCCGTCCGGATCGGTGAAGTGGGACGACGCGTCCACCGTCGTCTCGCTCCCCGGCGCCAGTTCGATGTCGGCAATCGGGCTCGTGCCCCGGGGCGGGCTGTTGGGGACCGTGACATCGAAGGCTAGCGACGCCGCGAGACCGTCCGGGTCGGAGGCCGTGACCGTGACCGTGGCCGATCCGCGCGCCAGCGCCCGAACCATGAGGACGCTCCCGGAGACATCCACCGCCGCGATGGCGGGCGCGGAGGAGGACGCCGACCAGGTGAGCACGTCACCGTCGGGATCCGTGAAGTGGGACGAGGCGTTGACGGTCGTCTCCCCGCCCCGCCCCAGTTCGATGTCCGGAATCGGCGTCTCGCCCCTGGGGGCGTCGTTGACCACCGTCACGTCGAACTCGAGCGCAGCTTCCAGCCCGTCCGGATCCGAGGCGGTCACCGTGACGGTGGCCGTGCCGCGCGACAGCGCCCGCACCGTGACGACGCTCCCCGACGCGTCCGCGGCCGCCACCGAGGGATCCGAGGATGCCGCCCGGTAGGTGAGCGCGTCGCCGTCCGGATCCGTGAAGTGGGACGACGCCTCCACCGTGGTCACGCCGCCCGTCCCGACTTCCAGATCGGGGATCGGCGTGTCGCCCCCCGGGGCGCCGTTGACCACCGTCACCTCGAAGTCGAGCGACGCCTCCAGGCCATCCGGATCGGAGGCCGTGACCGTGATCGTGGCCGTGCCGCGCGCGAGCGACCGCACGGTGACCTCGCTCCCGTCGGGAGCCGCCGCGGCCACGGCGGAGTCCGACGACTCCGCCCGGTAGGCGAGGGCATCGCCGTCCGGATCCGTGAAATGGGGGGACACATCCACGGTCACGGCGTCCCCCGTCGCCAGTTCGAGGTCCGGGGGCATACCGCGGGTTTCCGGGCCGCTGTTCGGCACCGTGACGTCGAAGCTCTGCGCGGCCTCCAGGCCCGACGGATCCGAGGCCGTCACCGTGATCCTCGCCACGCCCCGCGCCAGCGCCCGCACCGTGACCGCGGCGCCCGCGACCTCCACCTCGGCCACGGCCGCGGCGGAGGACTCCGCACGGTAGGTGAGCACGTCGCCATCCGGATCGGTGAAGAGAGAGGACACGTCGAACGTGGCTTCCTCTCCCAGGGGCAGTTCGATGTCCGACAAAGCTCCCGTGCCCTGCGGGCCGCTGTTCGGCACCGTGACGTCGAAGCTCTGCGCGGCCTCCAGGCCCGACGGATCCGAGGCCGTCACCGTGACCGCAGCCACGCCCCGCGCCAGCGCCCGCACCGTGACCGCGGCGCCCGCGACCTCCACCTCGGCCACGGCCGCGGCGGAGGACTCCGCGCCATAGGTGAGCACGTCGCCATCCGGATCCGTGAAGAGAGAGGACACGTCGAACGTGGCTTCCTCTCCCAGGGGCAGTTCGATGTCCGACAAAGCTCCCGTGCTCTGCGGGCCGCTGTTCGGCACCGTGACGTCGAAGCTCTGCGCGGCCTCCAGGCCCGACGGATCCGAGGCCGTCACCGTGACCGTGGCCATGCCCCGCCCCAGGGCCCGCACCGTGACCGCGGCGCCCGCGACCTCCACCTCGGCCACGGCCGCGTCGGAGGACTCCGCGCCATAGGTGAGCACGTCGCCATCCGGATCGGCGAAGAGAGAGGACACGTCGAACGTGGCTTCCTCTCCCAGGGGCAGTTCGATGTCCGACAAAGCTCCCGTGCCCTGCGGGCCGCTGTTCGGCACCCCCACCTCGAAGCTCTGCGCGGCCTCCAGGCCCGACGGATCCGAGGCCGTCACCGTGACCGTGGCCATGCCCCGCCCCAGCGCCCGCACCGTGACCTCGGCGCCCGCGACCTCCACCTCGGCCACGGCCGCGGCGGAGGACTCCGCACGGTAGGTGAGCACGTCGCCATCCGGATCCGTGAAGAGAGAGGACACGTCAAACGTGGCTTCCTCTCCCAGGGGCAGTTCGATGTCCGACAAAGCTCCCGTGCCCTGCGGCCCGCTGTTCGGCACCCCCACCTCGAAGCTCTGCGCGGCCTCCAGGCCCGACGGATCCGAGGCCGTCACCGTGACCGCAGCCACGCCCCGCGCCAGGGCCCGCACGGTGACCACGCTTCCCCCCGCCTCCGCAGCGGCCGCCGCCACGCCCGGCTCGGACGACACGGCGGCGTAGGTCAGCCGGTCTCCGTCAGGGTCGGCGAAGTATTCCGCAACGTCGAGCCGGAGCGTGTCGCCGAGGATGATTTCCTGGCCGGGGATGGTCCCCACCGCGGCGGGCGGCCGATTCGGCGTGGGGGCCGGCCCGGGATCGGGTCCCGGCTCCGGCCCGGTGCCTGCGTCCGAGCAGGCGGCGACCCAGACGGCCGCCGAGGCCAGGAGCGCGGCGCACAGGACCCGGCCTCTGCGAATGATGCCGATCATGTCCCTTCCATGAGGCCGAAGGTATCCGCTCGAGGTTGAATTTGGGACAGATCCCGCTTGTTCCCTGCCACGCGGCGCGTTCCGCCCACGCTTACGGTGACCCTCGTGGCCTGCGTATTGCCGATGTTCGACTGACTCTTGCTGACCGTGAAGGTGGGCGCAATCCCATCCCTGACGAAGCTGTAGCGGACCGTGGCCCGGTTCCCGGGGCTGGAGTTGTCCTCCGCCCAGGCGGTCACGCTGTAGGCACCGTCCCTCGTCAACGCCGCGAACGTCACGACCGCGGTGCCGTCCGCTACCTGTGCCGCGGGGATGCTACCAACAGCCGCGAGGTTCCGTGAGGGGGCCCGGGAGGGGCGTCGGCGTGCGGTTTTTTTGTGAGGGTCCCCGACCGGGGTCAGCGGGGCGGGATCACGCGCATGAGGCGGCCCTCGTCGTCCACGACCTGGATCGGCACCCGCAGGATGTCGTCGCCGAGGTAGAGGATCCGGCCGGCCTCCGCCTGGACGGGGCGCCCCGGGGGAAGGTCGGGCGAGACGCCGTACGGGTCGGCGAGGGCAGCGTTGACCGTGTATCCCAGGTCGGCCAGAGACTCAATTGTGATCGCGCTCAGGGACTCCCCGCGGCGGGTGGATAGCCCAGGCCTCATCATCTCCCCCGGAAAGATCGAGGCGCGCCAGTGGCTGTCCGGCCCAGGCTCCCTGTTGGCGACGGGCACCTTGGCGCCCGTGTAGCTCGCACCGCCGGCCGCATTGAAGGCCGCGATGGCACCCGCGCCGGTGAAGTGCGTGTCGGCCCCGGGCGTGACGGACGAAGGGTCCCCGAGCAGGCCGAAGATCTCCCAGAGGGTGCCGAAGCCGAGGACGTGCGCGATCTCGTGGATGACCACGTCGAGCAAGCCCGTCGTGGCCGGTATGCGGTCGATGTCCTCCGAGTCCAGGACCACCAGGCCGACGATCGGGAGGCTGTTACTCGAGCGGACCGTGCACGGGCCCGCGTAGCCCAGGTTTCCGCCGGGGCCATCGATGCTCTCAGCGTCGAACAGGATCAGCAGTTCGTCCACGGTGCCGACGACCTCGTTCGTTGTCAGGCCGCCGCAGGTGATTTGGCGGTCGAAGCGCACGTCGGACAATTCGCTGTTCGCGAGGACCCCCTCCCAGGTGGATACCGCCCGGCGGATCACGTTGCGCGCGGACGCCGACACGGAACTGGCGAAACTCACGTCGATGTCGAATCCGGCCGGGGCGACCAAGGTGCGGACCGTCACGTCGAAGGCCTGCGCCGTGGAGAGGCCCAGGGCGTCGGTGGCACGCGCGGTGATCCGTGCCGTGCCCTCCGACGCGCCCCGGATCCAGATCGTGTCCGCCGATGCATCGAGCCCCACCCGGGTATCATCGGAGGAGGTGGCGGAGAAGGTGAGCGCGTCGCCGTCCGGATCCGAGAAGAAGCGGGACAGGACCACCATGTGCTCCTCCCCCTCCTCCAGGTCCAGGTCGGGCAGCGTGGCGGTGATGCCGGGCGGGCGGTTCGGCGCCGGCAGCACCGCCACCTCGAAGCTCAGGGCGGCCGAGAGGCCCGCGGGGTCGGTCGCCGTCACCGTGATCGTACTCGCGCCCTGGCTCACGGCCTCCACCGTCACCTGCTGCCCTGAAGCCGTGGCCGTCGCAACGGTCGGGTTGGAGGAGGTCGCCTCGTAGCTGAGCCCGTCGCCGTCCGGATCTCGGAAGTAGGGGCTCGCGTCCACCGTGGCCCTCCCGTTCAGGGCCAGTTCGATGTCGGGCAGAGGTGCCGTGCTCTCGGGCGCGCCGTTGGGGACCGTGACCACGGGGACCGTCACCTCGAAGGCGAGCGCGGCTTCCAGCCCGCCCGGATCCGTAGCCGTGACCGTGACCGTGGTCGATCCGGGCACCAGCGCCCTCACCGTGACCGCGCTCCCCGAGGGGTCCGCGGCCGCCACGGCAGGGTTGGACGACGACGCGGAGAAGGTGAGCGCGTCGCCGTCCGGATCCGAGAAGAAGCGGGACAGGACGATGATCTCCTCCTCCCCCTCCTCCAGATCCAGGTCGGGCAGCGTGGCGGTGATGCCGGGAGGGCGGTTCCGCATCACCGCCACCTCGAAGCTCAGGGAGGCCGAGAGGCCCGCGGGGTCGGTCGCCGTCACGGTGATCGTACTCGCGCCCCGGCTCACGGCCTCCACCGTCACCCGCTGCCCTGAAGCCGTGGCCGTCGCCACGTCCGGGTTGGAGGAGGTCGCGTCGTAGCTGAGCCTGTCGCCATCCGGATCTCGGAAGTAGGGGCTCGCGTCCACCGTGGCCCTCCCGTTCAGGGCCAGTTCGATGTCCGGCATCGGACCCGTCCCCTCCGGCGGGCTGTTGCCTACCGTCACGGTGAAGGAGAGTGCCGCCTCGAGGCCGTCCGGATCCGTGGCCGTGACCGTGACCGTGGCGGATCCCCGGGTCAGCACCCGCACGGTCACGACGCTCCCCGACGCGTCCGCGGTCGCCACGGGGGCGTTGGACGACCGCACGCGATAGGTGAGCGCGTCCCCGTCGGGGTCGGTGAAGTGGGAGGAGGCGTCCAGCGTCACATCCCCTCCCGGTGCGAGTCCGATGTCGGGCAGAGGTGCCGTGCTCTCGGGCGCGCGGTTGGGGACCGTGACCGCGGGCACCGTCACCTCGAAGGCGAGCGCGGCTTCCAGCCCGTCCGGATCGGCGGCGGTGACCGTGACCGTCGCCGCGCCGCGGGCCAGCGCCCTCACCGTGACCTGGCTCCCCGAGGCGTCCGCGGCCGCCACGGCGGGGTTGGAAGACGACGCCGTCCAGGTGAGCGCATCCCCGTCGGGATCCGTGAACAGGGAGGCCACCTCCACCGTCGTTTCCTCGCCTCCCGCCAGTTCGATGTCCGCGAGCGTCCCGGTGGCGGCCGGCCCGCTGTTGGGTACCGTGACCTCGAAGGCGAGCGCCGCTTCCAGCCCGTCGGGGTCCGCGGCCGTCACCGTGATCGTCGCCGCGCCGCGCCAGCGCCCGTATCGTAAGCTCGCGTCACCTCGAAGTCGCCAGCGCCCGTATCGTAAGCTCGCTGCCGGCGGCAGCCGCCGCGGCCACCGCGGGGTCCGACGACTCGGCCCGGTAGGTGAGCACGTCCCCGTCCGGGTCCGTGAAGTACGAGGACAGCTCCACCGTCGCCGCGTCCCCCCGACGCAGCTCCAGGTCCGCAAGCGACCCGCCGGCCACCGGCCCGCTGTTGGGTACCGTGACCTCGAAGGCGAGCGCCGCTTCCAGCCCGTCCGGATCCGCGGCCGTCACCGTGACCGTGGCCGCGCCGCGCGCCAGCGCCCGTATCGTAAGCTCGCTCCCGGCGGCAGCCGCCGCGGCCACGGCGGGGTCCGACGACTCGGCCCGGTAGGTGAGCATGTCCCCGTCCGGGTCCGTGAAGTGCGAGGACAGCTCCACCGTCGCCTCGCCCCCCCGACGCAGCTCCAGATCCGCGGGCGATCCGCCGGCCGCCGGCCCGCTGTTGGGTACCGTCACCTCGAAGTCGAGCGCCGCTTCCAGCCCGTCCGGGTCCGCGGCCGTCACCGTGATCGTCGCAGAGCCGCGGGCCAGCGCCCGTATCGTAAGCTCGCTCCCGGCGGCAGCCGCCGCGGCCACGGCGGGGTCCGACGACTCGGCCCGGTAGGTGAGCACGTCCCCGTCCGGATCCGTGAAGTGCGAGGACAGCTCCACCGTCGCCTCGCCCCCCCGACGCAGCTCCAGATCCGCAGGCGATCCGCCGGCCGCCGGCCCGCTGTTGGGTACCGTCACCTCGAAGTCGAGCGCCGCTTCCAGCCCGTCCGGGTCCGCGGCCGTCACCGCGATCGTCGCCGCGCCGCGCGCCAGCGCCCGTATCGTGAGCTCGCTCCCGGCGGAAGCCGCGGCGGCCAGCGCGGGGTCCGACGACTCGGCCCGGTAGGTGAGCGAGTCGCCGTCGGGGTCGGTGAAGTACGGAGACACCTCCACGGTGGCCTCTTCGCCCAACGGCAGCTCCAGATCCGGAATCCGGCCGGCGGCGGCCGGCCCGCTGTTCAGCACCGTCACATCGAAGGTCTGCGACGCCTCGAGGCCGTCCGGGTCCGAGGCCGTCACGGTGATCGTTTCCGCACCTCGGCGCAGCGCGACGACCGTCACGGTGTCGCCCGCGGTGGAGACCGTCGCGACCTCCGGGTCCGACGAGCGCGCGTCGTAGGCGAGTCGGTCTCCGTCGGGATCGGCGAAGTACGACGCGACCGTCAGCGCGACCGTATCCCCGACCATCGCCGACTGGCCCGGAATCGCGCCCACGGCCGTCGGTGGATGGTTCGGTTCGAGGGGCGGGGGCGCAGGGGGCGGGGGGCCCGTACGCGCATCCGAGCAGGCGACCCACCACGCGCCGAGAGACACCAGAAGTGCCCCGCACAGAAGTCGCCTCAACGGGTTCCCTCTGCCGTCATGGCTGTGGTCTCCCAAGAGAAAAGTGCAAGGCACAAGAGAAAAGGGCCCCGCGAACTCGCGGGGCCCTCTCCTGCTGCTGTGGAAACAGTGGCCGAAATGGCCGACCTGCGATCAGCCGCCTCCGTTCTCTTCGTCGTTGTCCTCAACCGTGATCTCGAGTATGCCGACCGAGGCCTTGAGATTTGCAGCATCCTTCAGCTCCACGCTCTGCTCCGTCGTGAGGCCGATCTTGAGCATCTCGTTGTCCGTGTCCTCATCCTCGGGCGTGGTCACCGTCACGGTCACCGTTCCCGACGTCTGGTTGCGGTCGATGGTCAGCGTTCCGGAGGCCGTGAAAGCATAGCCGGCGGTCGCGAGAGCTCCGCCTTCGTCTACCAGCGCCCAGCGATTCGCCGGGAGATCGAAGATTCCAGGCATCGGGCCCGCAGCCGTGGCCGTCACCGTCATGGTCACCCCGTCGGCGCCCTCACTCACGTTGCCGATGGAGAACGTGACGTCCGGATCGGCGTCATCGATCCTGATCATCACCGGGTCGGTGCGGGCGCCCTCACCGATCTGATCTGCACCGATCTGGACGAACTCGGCCTCTTCCTCCTCCAGGTCGTCGTTGGCGATGAGCCACACGTCGGCCTCTGTCGTTCCCGGAGCAGAGCTGGAGAACGCGCCCAGCTGCACCATGGTGAGTTCCATCTCGTCGCCCGAGTACGGCTGGAGAACGTTTGAAAGGAAGCCCGGCTCCCTGAAGGTGTAGTCGTCACCATCGGGCAGCGTGATCATGCCCTCGTTGAGTATTCCGCCCTCCGGCGCCTTGATAACGATATTCACCCACCTCGCAACCGCGGCCGCGTCGTCGAAGGGCGTCTTCTCGGTCACCCCGTTGTAGCGATTACCGGAGATGTCTCTGATCACCACACTCATCGTGTAGTCGTCATCGGCCGCCGTGACCGGGATCGTGGTCGTCGCGCCGTTGTAGTTCGGGCCGCCGCCCGACGCGGACGCCGTAATCACGCTTTTCTCCGAGGTCGCATTCCGGTCGTGACGCGCCGTCACGGTCACCGGAACCGACACCCTCTTGTGGACCGAGTCGATTACGATAGAAGGCGGACTGAACGTCACGGTCGGCGGACCGCTGAACGTCACGGTCATGACGCTCACCGAAATGCCCGAACTCAACGTGAGCACGAACTGCGAGCCATCTTCGTCGCCCTCCGTCACCATCAAGGGGGCCTCAGCCGTGATGGCTGCACCCTGGGCGCTCCCAACCCAGTGCGCCGCGCCGAGGTCGTGGACCGGGCCTGGATTGGACCAGTTCACGCTGAACGACCCGACGTCATACTCCTTCCAGTTCCCGGGACCCTCGCCTTCCCTGTCCGTCGCGACATCCTCGACGTACAGGTAGAAGCAGAGGTTCTCTGAGACGAACGGTTCGGTACCCGAGATGTCGCCGGCGGACGGAGCCTTGACGGTGAAGGTCTCGTCGAACGTGATCGACGACGAACCATCGTCCGACAGATCCCGCTTGTTCCCCGTCACGCGGCGCGCGGGAAGATTGAGCTCGTCGTCATCACCCGCCGGGCAGACGCCCTCCACCGGAGACCGGACGCTGAGTTCCGCCGCCTCGATGCCGTTCGCGTCGGAGATCGTTCCGCCCACGCTTACGATGACCGTCGTGGCCTGCGTATTGCCGATGTTCGACTGGCTCTTGCTGACCGCGAAGGTGGGCGCAAGCCCATCCCTGACGAAGCTGTAGCCGACCGTAGTCCTGTTCCCGGGGGTGGCGTTGTCCTGCGCCCAGGCGGTCACGCGGTAGGCACCGTCCTTCGTCAACCCCAGCCGGGCCTGGCTGATTGACTTGAGCTTTGTCGTGTTACTGAACGCGCCGATGTACTTGGTTCCGACGAACCAGAGGGTGGCCCAGTAGCCCGAACCGGCTTCGCCCGTCGCGAGATCGGGATCCTCGGCTTCGAACGCGAGGAACGCGTTACGCTTGAGGACCATTCGCGAGTCGGGCTCCACGTCGGTCACGACCGGCCGGCCCTTGTCGACGCCGAAGTAATTGATCGTGCTGATGGGTATGCCCGGAAGCGTGGCTTCGTTCCCGAGCTCGTCGGCTATCGCCGTCACCTCGCCCACGTAGCAGCTCAGGCCCTTGTCATCGGCGAAGTCCTTGGTGGCGTCCTCCTCGGGCAGCTCGGCCATGTTGCTGATCGCCTCCAGCCCCGCCGCCGGCATGAAGGCCGTGCTCTTGAGGCTGTCGCTGTTGGCCACGATGCCGCAGTCGCCCACCGCGATGATCGCCCCTGCCCCGCCGACGCCGCCGTCCGTCAGGCCGCGTACGCTCAAGGCGCCGCTGTTGTAGTACGTGTTCCCTACGGACTGGTTGGTACTCGCCGCGGTAGCGCCATACGTGACCAGGATCTCCTGCGGCTCGTCTTCGTCCGGATCATGCGTCCAGGTGGGCACCTTGAAGTCGAAGTGGAGCGGGCCGACCCTCGCCTCTTCGTCGCCCCTGAACTTCGACGTCACCAGCAGATCGCCATCGTCCTTGATGTCGCCGCTGTTGATGACCCAGTGCTCGTCCTTGCCGGCCCTGTCCTCCACGCCACCGTTGCTGGCCGGGACGACGTTCCAGGTGAACGCACCCTTCTCCTTCGTGAGCTTCAGGGTCGCCCCCCGCGTCGAGTCCGCGACCGTCGTGTCGATGGCGGCCGCGTCCGGGCCGGTGAGCATCGTCGTCAGCGACAGCTCGCCGACCGTCGTGCCGTCGTACGACGCCGGGCAGGCGTGGAACGTGTTCTGGTTGCTGTCGTCGTCTTCGTCGACCGGGCCGCCGTAGTAGGTGACGCCGGTCTTGACCGCCGACGCGCTGCCGGCGCTGTGTTCGACCATCACGAACCCGGAGTTCTTGAGCGTGATCGGCTGCGTGACGATCGCCTCGCGCGTCTCGCCATCAGCGGTCGTGACGCGCGCGCCCAGAATGTGGTCGCCGTTGGCGTACAACGGCGGCAGCTGCGCACCGGCGCACTCGCCCATGATGGAGGCCGTCTTGAACAGGCACTCGACCTCGAGCTGGCCGCTGGCTGCCGCGATAAACCCGCCCTGGTCGCTGGAGGTGCCGCGGCAGTGGATCACCTCTTCGCCCAGCGTCAACGAGATGCCGGCGATCGTATCGTCGTTCGGCTGCACGTCGAGCAGCACGGTGACATCGCCGGACACGTCCGTCGGATCCACCGCCGTGCTCCGGTCGGTGACGCTCCGCAGACCGAAGATCGCAACCGTCGCCGCCTTCCCGGAGGGATCGGAGACGGAGACGTTGAAGCCCTGCGAACCCGACGCGGACCCATCGCTCGCCGTGACCGTGACCACAGCGCCGCCAACGGCAACGCCCGTGATCGTCGCGGCCGAACCTTCCATCGAGATGGTCGCGACTTCGGGGCTGGAGCTGGCACCGCTGTAGGTCAGCTCATCCCCATCCGCGTCGCTGAAGTAGCCCGCCACGTCGAGCGTGGCCGTGCCACCGATGTTGACGCTGTGGGCCGGAATCGTGCCCACCGCCGTCGGCGGCGAGTTCCCGCCGGCTTCGTTCACCGTGATGGAGACTTCCTGGGCGGCTGCGGCGCCGTCCGGGTCCGTCGCGGTGATCGTCGCCACGGCCGCACCGGCCGCGACGGCGGTGATCGTCACCGACGAGCCCTCGTTCGCCACGGCGGCTACGGCGTCGTTGGAACTCGTCGCCGCGAACGTCAGTTCATCGCCGTCCGGATCGGAGAAGAAACCCGCGACGTCGACCGTGGCGGTCCCGCCCACATCGAGCGTGCGGGCCGCGATCGAGCCGACGGCCATGGGCGCGCTGTTCGTGGCGTTGCCCTTGCCCGAGGTGACGCTGAAGCCCTGCGCGGCGGCGGCCCCGTCCGGGTCGCGCGCCGTGATCGTCACGACCGCGGTGCCGTCCGCGACACCCGTGATCGTCGCATTCGAGCCTTCCATGCTGACCGTCGCGGCGCCCTCGTTGGAGCTGCCCGCCGAATACGTGAGCTCGTCGCCATCCGGGTCGCTGAAGTAGCCGGCCGCGTCGAACGTGCTCGTCGCACCGACCGCCACCTGTGCCGCGGGGATGCTACCGACGGCCGTGGGCGCCTGGTTGACAGGCGGTGGCGGCGGCGGTGGCGGCGGCGGCGGCGGCGGCGGAGGTGGAAATGTGATGGGTGGGGGGGGCGGCGTCTCCGGAGTGATCACCTCGACGGTGTCTCCGCAGGCACCGATGACCAAGGCGATAACCCCTGTCATCAACAGGCCTCTCGTAACCTTCTTCATTCAGCTCCTCCTCGGGATGAATGTCCTCCGGGTCGTGACGCAATTTTCCCGGTCGCGACGGGAACGTACCACGAGGAAGCCACCCAAAACAAGGGGCATATATCCCCCGTTTCCAAGTGGGCGGAATCCCCCGTAAATCGGGGGTAGAGCGAGGTTGCAGCGAGGGCGCCCGGGCGGGGCGTCGGTGCGGTCTGTTGGGGGGTCCCGACCGGGGTCAGCGGGGCGGAATCACGCGCAGGACGCGGCCCTCGTCGTCCACGACCTGGATCGGCATCCGCAGGATGTCGTCGCCGAGGTAGATGATCTGGCCGACCTCCGCCTGGAGCGGACGACCGGGGGGGATGTCGGGGAGCGAGACGCCGTACGGGTCGGCGAGGGCCGCGTTGACCGTGTAACCCAGGTCGGCCAGCGACCGGATTGTGATCGCGCTCGAGGACCGACTCCCAGATGGACACCCGCCGCGGAGAGGCCCAGGGCGTCGGTGGCGGTCACGGTGATCCGAGCCGTACCCACCGACGCGCCCTTGATCCAGATCGTGTCCGCGGATGAATCGATGTGCGCCCGGGTCTCATCGGAGGAGGTCGCGGAGAAGGTGAGCGCGTCCCCGTCCGGATCCGTGAAGTGGGACGACGCGTCCACCGTGGTTTCGCCGCCCGCCCCGAGTTCCAGGTCGGGAATCGGCGCGTGGCCCCCGGGGGCGCCGTTGACCACCGTGCGGCCGGCCGAGTTCGGCGGCGATCAGCGCCGGGGGTTCACCCCGGGTGTCGCCTTGTCGGCCGCCATGGACACGCTGCCGGGAAGTCGCAGCGACAGGATGTCGCCCGAGAGGTCCGGGGGAGCCCCCGTCTCGGCACGACTCACGATCCCGGATATCTCCACCCAATCAAAGAGCGCGGTGGCGCCGACATCCCCCACGCTCACGAGGAACACGCCGGTCGCGCGATTCAGGAGCGACAGGAGCGACCCGGACGGCTGAACCCTGAACAGTTCCGCGTCCCCGGCACGTGCGACGAAGTCCGCGCCTTCCACTGCGAGGGTAATCTCCGTCATCTCGTTCGGGCCGTCGTCGATGGCGTCCGAGGTGCCCGAGACGTCGTCGAACCTCAGCCACGTCTGCTCTTCTTCATCGGCCAGGTACAACTGGTAGTTTTGCCCGCCGTGAGTCCCGATGTCGAGTCGCCAGATGGTATATCGGTCGTCACCCGTGGCCCACCACACCGATGCCGCACCATCGGCCCGGGCTCGACCCATTCTGACGCGCAACGTCCAGCGCACGAATGAATGCCCGAACTCATGGACCACGACTCCGACGCTCGCCGCGGTGTTCGTGACGCGCAGCAGGTCATCGGCGACGACCGCTTCCGCATCGACGACGTCCCAGTCGGACAGGCTGGCGGACGAGGTGAAGTCGTCCCGGAAGCTGCCGCGCTCGACGCTCTGGACGGTGACGTAGACCTCGAACATCCCTGTCAGGCCGCCCGGATCCGTGGCCGTTACGGTCACAATGACGGCCCCTTCAGCCACGCCCAGGATCGTCAGGATGCTGTCGGACACCGAGACGGCGGCGACGGCGGGAGCGGACGACTCGGCTGTGTAGGTGAGGACGTCGCCATCGGGGTCGTGAAACAGGTTCGATACGTTCTGCCGGGCCGCTCCTCCGACCACGGTGCCCAGAGAAGCGGCCCCGAACAGCGGCTCCGGGGCCCGGTTCGCCCACGTCACCATCACGGAGAAGCGCTCGGTCGCGGTCAGGCCACCCTGGTCGCTGGCCGTCACCGTGACGGTCGTGGCGCCCCCCGCCACCCCCACGATCGTCAGCGTGCTCCCCGACAGGGTGACCGAGATCGGGACGACCCCGGCGGCGGGCCATGAGGCGGCGTAGGTCAACGCGTCGCCATCGGGATCGTGGAAGTGGGAAGACAGATCGAGGCTGACGGTCTGCCCCATCACCATCGCCTGGTCCGGAATCTGCTCGACGGCCAGCGGGGGCCGGGGAGGCGGCGGTGGGGGTGGCGGTGCCAGAGGCAGTGACGCCATGTCGCCGCCGCAGGCCGCGATTCCGGCCACAAGCGCCACGGCTCCGATCGATATGGAGCGACGATGCCGGGCGCGCGGCCGGTCCACGTTCACCGCGACCCCCGCGACCCCGGCGACCCCTGCGACCCCCGTGACCCCCGTGACCCCATGGGTACGATGAACGTCTGCAGCCTGTACCACGGCCTGGTATCGGAGTCGATCGTGTCCTCGAGCAGCGACCCGCGCACATGGAACGCCGCCGCGGGCGACGCGCCCGGCCTTCCGGTCAACCGATAGAACATCGTCGACCCGACTCTGAGCCGGTCGCCCGCGGCCTCCTCATCGGCGAACCCGAGCGAGCGAGTCGAAATGTCGATGTTCCGGTGGCGGAAGATGTCCCGCAGATTCCAGCTCGTCATCTGGAAACGCTGCACCGGGTCGGTCGCCGGCACTCTGTCATCCAGGTAGAGCGAAGCGCCCCAGCCCGCGAGCAGGACGCCGAAGTCTTCACCCAGCAGGGACTCGAACTTGCCGAATTCATCCCCCTCGGGCGGGGCGTCGATCATGGCGGTGTTCCAGCCCGCTTCTCCGCCGGGGAACGTCGGGCCGTATTGATCGAGCATCCAGCGGAGGAACGACCACCCGACGCCGTACCACAGGGGGCGCCCGCCACAGCCACCGCTGTTCCGGGTCCACCATCCGCACGACGCCGGAGCGCCCGCTCCCGAGAAGTAGCTCTCGAGGTCACCGAAGATACCCCAGTACCACCGGATTCCGTGGCTGTTGACCGGTGAGAAGGCGACGTCCGCGGTATAGTTGTTCCCCTGCGAATTCCCGGTCGCCGCGTGGCTGATGATCTCTTCGGCGAGGACGGCCTGAGCCTCCGCGAACCAGAACTCCAGACCCAGATCGACGATCTCCCGCTGGGCCACGAAACGGCGGCCCTGAATGAGATGGGTGGTCTCGTGCGCGATCAACTGAGGCAGGATCTCCCACAGGAAATCCGGCGTGAGTTCCAGGCCCTGCACGGGAGGGCCGTTCGGATCGTCCGGCGTCACCCCGAAGAACACTTCCATCTCGTTGCTCCCCGGGCAGTCGGAGCGAGAGAGAAGGTTGATCGGCGAGACCCAGCCCAGGAGACCTCTGGCCGTCCGGGTCACCTTGTCGGTGAAGACCATCGTGATCCGGCCGTCATCGTTCGCATCCGTGAACGGCCCGAAATATCGAATCAGATTCGGCAGGATCAAGGCTCGTGAAATCGCACCTAATTCCGCGTACCGGGCGTCGGAGTAGTCCGCCGCGTTCGCCAGATCGCTCACGATCACGACCTGGTCGTTGACCACCTTCACGACCCCGTTGAGATCAACCGTGCTTTCACACGCGCCATTATTGTAGATCATGAGGACGGTATCGCCCGCGGCGGTGGCGGCGTGGATCGCGGGTGTGCCGGCGGCTCCCGCGGCCGCCAGCCGCGGCCGCCCCGCGAGCCGGCCGAGCGTTTCCCGCTCCCGCGCCCGCAACCGTCTCTCCGCTTCCCTGTGGCCCGTCAGCCAGTCCGCGCTCTCTGGCTGCGTGGGGGCGACCGCCGCCGCGGGAGCCGCGGGAGCCAGGGGCCGGACCCGGGGCACACGATTCGCCGCAGCCCCATCGTCGGCCCTTCCGGTCACGCCCACGACAAAGTCGGCCGCGAGAGGATCCACCGGGGTCAGGGTCGACTTGTATTCCGGGGGGAGTTCGCTGGTGAGCAGCGCCTGGACCCCGAGGAGATACTCCTCCCCGTCTTCCATGGCCGACTGCAGGCACAGTTCGCCCGCGGGCGTGACCGGCAGGGGCCCGCGCAGGGTCGCGCGCGCGATCGCCGACAGGTCCTCGCCGACGCCCGCCAGATGCGTGATCGTCGCGTCCCCGAGGTCCTCCCCGTCCTTCACCACGACCGCGACGTCGCGGGGCGGCGTACAACCGCCGAAGGTGGGTACGGACACCGTCACCGCGGTCGGCGTCGCGTCGAGCATCTCCGCTCGCTCTCCGTCGATCAGCACGGTCACGTGCCTGCCCAGGTTGCGGCCGCCGATCGTCACCGGCGAACCCGGCACGAGGGGAGCGGCGGAGAGGTCGTCGATGACCGGGATGGGCCTCTCCGGAGCGGCCGCGACATCTACGATCGCCGCGTTGTACAGTCCGCCGGGCAGCGTCGTGCTCACGAACGCTCTTCCCTCCCCGGCCGCCCACAGGACGTTGTTCCGGTACACGGTCGCGACGGCCGCGTCGGAGCTTCTTGTGATCGCGCCACGGGGCAGCGGCATCGCATTTCCGTTGCGGTCCCGCGGTACGGCTGCCCATTCGGCGCTCCCGCCCGCGGGAATCGTGATCTGTTGCTGTATGTCGAGTAGCACGGCGACCTGCCGAACGCGCACCCCGAGCGGGACACGGAAGGCCTGGAATTTATCGCGGGGCAAGGAGACGGAGCTGGCGGCGATCTCCGTTTCCCCGTCCGCACCGGCTTTGAGCCAGTACTTTCCGGTCGCGGTCTGCGTGACCGCCGCCACCTCCTCGTCGGTGTTCGTCCACGCGAGCGGGGGGACGGATACGCGCCACCCCCAGTCGTCCACGGCCCGCACCTCGATCTCGATGCTGTCGCCCAGGGCGGCGAACTCCACGTAGGACGGGTCGAGGACCATGCTCGAGGCCTCGGCGGGCGGTTGATCGCACACCGGACCTACGAAGAAGCTGCCGCTGTTCACGACGGCCCGGAGTCCGTCGGTAAGTTCGTGACAGAGCCCATCGTTGTCGGCCCAGCTCACCCAGAACAGACGGGGAGCGATCTCGGGGAGTCGGGTAAGCCTGCCCGTGAGTTCATTGCCGTTCAAACTCATGAGAGCGGTCCGGCGCAGAAGCCCATCGGGGACTGCGCCGGTGAGGCGATTGCCATCGAAGCCGATGACCAGCAGGAGTGGATCGTCGAACAGGGCGGGCGGGATCTCGCCGCCGAGTTCGTTCTTCGAGACATTCAGCACGGCCACGTTGCCGAAGGAGGACGGCAGTTCGCCGGCCAGCGAATTGCCGACCAGCACCAGATTATCCAGGAACGGCAACTCCTCCCAGAGTTCGGCATCGGGCAGGACGCCCGTCAGATTGTTGTGAGACAGGTGAAGGCCCGCTACACGGCCCGCGAAAGGCGACGCGACAGTCCCCGCACCCTCCTGACGGGGGTCCGTCCACGCCTCCGGGGCGCTCGTGGACCACGCCTGCCAGTCGGCCCCCAGTTGGGCCGCGAGCGCTTCGACGGAGTTCGAGTTCGGAGCGCCGAGGGTGTCCAGCATGGCCTCGAGACGCGCGGTCCGGTCGCCCTCCGCGCCGGCGACGAAAGACCCTGGCATGACCCCGTACCAGCCCGGCGGCTGCCAGATGGGCCGATCGCTGAGCCAGTTGTCGTTGTTGGCCCAGTCATCCCCGCCGGTGGCGTGATAGAACGCGACCAGCGCATCGCGGTCGGGGTCCGCCACCTCCACCAACACTTCGGCGGCCTTCCGGCCTGCCGTCGCGGCGATCCGCGCCGTGCCCTTGCGAATCGCCGTGACGATCCCGGCCGGGCTCACCGTCGCGATCATGGTGTCCCGGGAGACCCAGCGCACCGAGTCCGGAGGGCCGAGGGACTCGCCCGTCTCGTCGTCACGGACGTCGGCGGCCAGCTGCTTTGTCAGGAGCGGCCAGGGCAGCGACACGCGATCGGGACTCAGGTGGAGACTCCGGGGCGTCACGTGTACGGATACCTGATCGTTCGCCGCACCCGACTCGGCCCTGATCACGGTTCGGCCGCGCCTGAGGGCCGTGATCACGCCGTCGGGGTCCACCGCGGCGACGGCCGGATCATCGGAAGACCACGCCACCGGCGCGTCCGGGAACAAGTTGCCGGCATCGTCGAGCACCGTGGCGCGGATGGAGGCCGTGTCCCCGATCACTTCCAGGGTGAGCGACCCGGGAGCCACCGTCACGGCCGACGCCACGCCGACGGTCACCGGCGTCGAGCTTTCGATGGCCTCGCCCAGGGCATCGAGACCGGTGGCGGTGATCTCCGCCCCGCCGGCGGCGGCGGCCGTCACCAGCCCCGCCGCGTCCACCGTGGCGACGGCCGGGTCATCCGAAGACCACGTGACGTCCGCGCCCTCGATCGCGTGCCCCCGCGCGTCCTGCGCGGTGGCCGCGAGGCGAGCCGTGTCGCCCAGCGCGGCGAAGGCCAGCCGGGCAGGTGTCACGGCGACGGAAGCGATGGACTGCGCCACCACGACCGGGGCGGTGGCGCTCGCCCGGCCCGAGGTGGCCGTGATCGCCGCCTCTCCGTTGGCCACCGCGACCGCGAGGCCGGAAGCGGACACCGTGACGACCGCCGGAGCGCTCGAAGACCACGCCACCGTCGCGCGCCTCAGGGTGCGTCCCGACGCGTCGCGCGCCTCCCCGGTCAGCTGAACGCTGTCTCCGATGGCCGACATCTCGACGGCCGCCGGGGTGATCGAGATCGACGCCGGCTGGCCCGAAGGGCCCGCGGGCCCTTCCCCGTCGCCGCAGGAGAGGATGAAGAAGAGGAGCAGGACGTACGCCGCCGGCAGACAGACGGCGTTGCGCAACTGACGCCGCATCACTTCCCTCCAGTCCATCGAGGAAGCTCGAGCCGCCGGTCGGGCTCGGTCGCCCGGGAGCCCGCTCCCTTCGCCCTGCCCGTCACCTCGACCCAGTCGAACAGGCCGATCCCCCCGGTGCCGTACTCCTCGGGAGGATAGGCCCCCACCGACAGGGCCTGCGCGACGGGCGAGAACGAGAACGGCCACTCGATGTCGAAGAGTTCCGCGTCCCCGATCCACGCCCGCAACCGCCCATTCTTCACCGAGAATCCGAGGTCCACGAATTCGCCCTCGACAGCGGGGACGGCCTCGGAGACGCCGCTCGCACCGCGGACGTGACGGAAGACGCCGCCTTTCTCGCCGCCGGATTCGTCAAGGACGCGGAAACGATAGTTCGTGTCCCTCCCGTTCACCTGCACCCCGGACCCGATATCCAGCGCCATCACGGTTGCCGGGGGGTTGCTCGTCCACAGCAGGAGCACCAGGGCCGTGCTTTCCGTGTCGCCGAAGGCCACCCGGGTCGTGGCCTCCACCTCGGTGATCGGCGCCTGCAGGAGGACGGTCGCGAGCCCCAGCCCCCCGGGTACCGTCACCTCGAGCCGCAAGATCCCGTCGGCGATGCTTGCCGACGCGTCCTGGAGAAGCCACTCGGAGGCCAACAACCGTTCCTCATCGAAGTCGGCCCGGAAACGGGATGTCTCCCCGCGCACGACGTTCACGCTGATTTCCTGAGCGACGGAGAGGCCGTCCGGATCGCTCGCCGTGACCGCGACGGTCGTAGTGCCCTCGGCCTGGCCCGTGAGGCTGAGTTCGGCCCCCGCGACCGCCACGGTGGCCACGGCCTCGTCGCTGCTCACGGCGGCGTAGGTGAGCGCATCGCCGTCGGGATCGGTGAAGTAGGGCGCGAGGCCGAGCGTGACGGCGGAGCCGGCGAGGACCTCCGGTGCGGGGATCATGCCGGCGACGACGGGCGGCTGGTTGGGCGCCCGGACGGTCACGTCCGCGGTCTGCGAGGCCGTGAGCCCGTCCGGGTCACGCGCCTCGATCGTCAATGTGGCCGAGCCGGCCGCCACCCCCGTGAGGGTGAGTTCGGCCCCCGCGACCGCCACCGTGGCCACCGCCTCGTCGCTGCTCACGGCGGCGTGGGTGAGCGCATCGCCGTCCGGGTCGGTGAAGTAGGGCGCGAGGTCCAGCGTGACCTCCGAGCCCGCGGCGACCTCCGGTACGGGGATCGTGCCGGCGACGACGGGCGGCCGGTTGGCCGCCAGGACCGTCACGTCCGCGGTCTGCGAGGCCGTCAGCCCGGCCGGGTCACGCGCCTCGATCGTCAAGGAGGCGGAGCCGGCCGCCACCCCCGTGAGGGTGAGTTCGGCCCCCGCGACCGCCACCGTGGCCACCGCCTCGTCGCCGGACGCGGCGGCGTAGGTGAGCGCATCGCCATCGGGGTCGGTGAAGTAGGGCGCGAGGTCCAGCGTGACGGCGGAACCGGCGACGACCTCCTGTGCGGGGAGCATGCCGGCGGCGACTGGCGCCTGGTTCGGCGCCAGGACCGTCACGTCCGCGGTCTGCGCGGCCGTGAGCCCGTCCGGGTCCCGCGCCTCGATCGTCAAAGTGGCCGAGCCGGCCGCCACGCCCGTGAGGGTGAGTTCGGCCCCCGCGACCCCCACGGTGGCCACGGCCTCGTCGCCGGACGCGGCCGCGTAGGTGAGCGCATCGCCGTCGGGGTCGGTGAAGTAGGGCGCGAGGTCCAGCGTGACGGCGGAGCCGGCGACGACCTCCTGCGCGGGGATCGTGCCGGCGACGACGGGCGGCCGGTTGGCCGCCAGGACCGTCACGTCCGCGGTCTGCGAGGCCGTCAGCCCGTCCGGGTCCCGCGCCTCGATCGTCAATGTGGCGGAGCCGGGCGCCACCCCCGTGAGCGTGAGTTCCGCCCCCGCGACCGCCACCGTGGCCACGGCATCGTCGCCGGACGCGGCCGCGTAGGTGAGCGCATCGCCATCGGGGTCGGTGAAGTAGGGCGCGAGGTCCAGCGTGACGGCGGAACCGGCGACGACCTCCTGTGCGGGGATCGTGTCGGCGACGGCGGGCGGCTGGTTGGGCGCCCGGACCGTCACGTCCGCGGTCTGCGCCGCCGTGAGCCCGTCCGGGTCACGCGCCTCGATGGTCAGCGTGGCGGAGCCGGGCGCCACCCCCGTGAGGGTGAGTTCGGCCCCCGCGACCGCCACCGTGGCCACCGCCTCGTCGCCGGACGCGGCGGCGTAGGTGAGCGCATCGCCGTCGGGGTCGGTGAAGTACGGCGCGAGCTCCAGCGTGACCTCGGAGCCGGCGACGACCTCCTGCGCGGGGAGCGTGTCGGCGACGACGGGCGGCTGGTTGGGCGCCAGGACCGTGACACTCGCAGTCTGCGTGGCGGAGAGTCCGCCGGGGTCACGCGCCTCGATGGTCAGGGTGGCCGAGCCCGGCGCCACGCCGGTTACGGTGAGTTCGGCCCCCGCGACCGCCACCGTGGCCACGGCGGCATCGCCGGACTGGGCCGCGTAGGTGAGCGCGTCACCGTCGGGATCGCGGAAATAGGGGGAGAGGTCCAGCCTGACGGCAGTCCCGGCGACGACCTCCTGGCCGGCGACCGTGCCGATCGCCTCGGGGGCCCGGTTCGCCGGGGGTGGAGGTGGAGGCGGGGGGGGAGGCCTCGTCGGACCGGGCTCGGTGCTCCCGCCTCCGCATGCGGAGACCCAGCCGAAAACCACCACGGTACATGCCGCCGCCACGAGTGGGCCTGCCAGCCGACCGGACATATTCTCCCCCTTACGCCACCCTCGACGGAACAGATCCGCCGTCAGTCCCTGGTTTCACCATCCGGATTCGATGAAACCTCCGAAGTTGAAAAAGGGCCCCGCGATCGCTCGCGGGGCCCTTTCCCGCTTACTGCCAGCCGAGCTGTTGCTGCGTCAGCTCGGCCTGGTGATCAGCCGTCCTTACGAATCATCCTCATCGTCATTCACGATGGTGATCTCGATGCCGGCCTCCGGCAGACCACGTCCAATAACGGCCGGATTCACCTTTACGGTGATGACCGTATCGTCGGTACCGGTGATTGCCGGACCCTGGATCTCGTACTGGATCTCGGCGCTGACCATACCGGCCGGAATCTCGGCCGTCCCCACCGGGGTGATCGTGACGTCCTCATTATTCGCATCTGTCGCCGCGATTCTCAGGGTCAGCGGTGTTGAATTGTCCTGATCTGTCGCCGAGCCTGCGCGGGTCACGGTGACCGTCACCGTCTCCGTGGCGCCTTCCTCGATCGATACGTCGTCGATCGAGAACGTCACGTCCGGATCATCGGCGGTAACCGCTACCGAGCCTCTGACGCCGCTATAGCCACCGCCCGATGCGGCCACACTGATCGTGGCCCTCTCGTTCACGGCGTTGTCGTCCTGCGCCGCGCTGACAGTAACCGTCTGAGCCTGGTTGGAATTGGCCGTCGTGAACGTCAGGCTCGCGACATCCGTGCTGATGCCCGCGGCGCCGCCTCTGATGCTGACGGTCACATCGCTGGCCGGCGCGTCGCTGAGGGCAACCGTGAACGTCCCCATGCCCGGCGTCATGTCGTTCGCCCCCTCGTCGATGTCCAAAGACTCCGGCGAGATCGCCAGCCCGAAGGGCCAGTCCACTATGAAGGTACCAAGGGAATAGGCCGCGGTGTTTCCGGCCGCGTCCTCGGTCTGCAGGAGGACGCACAGTGCCTCATCCGCCCGCTTGGCTGTGGGCCGCACGATGGTCAGGGACTCATCGAGGCTGACCTCGTTCGTCCCGTCGGCGACGTTGAACCCAGTGCCCGTCCTGCCGTTGCTCGGAACCCGGGACGCCGACATGACGGGGTCGCCCACGTCGCAGAACAGCGCGGGCACGCCAACGTTACTCCGGACCGTGAGCGCGGCTTTTTCGATCTCGGACATGTCCTGGATCACACCGGACACGTTCACGGAGACCGACGTTCCAGAGGCGATCATCTCGCCGGTGGGCCCGGAGCCCGAGAAGCTCGGCACCGTGGTGTCATAGACGAAGTTCACCGTCCAGGACGCCCTGTTCTGCGGGAACGCGCCGTCGCCAACGGCGATCGTCACGGACTTCTCGCCGTCGTCGCCGAGCTTATCGAGAGTGGCCAGCCAATCGTCGTCGGTCGGATCGCGGAAATCCACCGGACGCACCGAGCCGACGATAATCGGCACTCTCGGGTCGTCCTCATTCGGGATGGTCGCGCTGCCCCCGAGCAGCGCGGTGCCCGCATCACCCGAAGCCAGGTCCGGGTTCTGCACCTCGAACTCGATGAGGACCACGCCGTCCTGGGGCGGCGTCGGTGGCAAGGCAAACTCATCGCCCGGGACGGTCTGGCCCTTTGTCGGCTCGTCGAACTCGTCCGGCTCGAAGTCCTCGAGCACGGGCGCCGTCTTGTCGACACCGAAGGTGGCGGTGTGATGGTAGCTCGAGGCGAGTCTGGGATCGCCGCTCCAGCGCCACGCGTTCCCGAGCTTGTCGGTCAGCGAGGCGAGTTCGGCCACGTAGCAGTCCGCGCCGTTGCTGTCGCCCGGATTCCGGGCCGCGTCGTCCTCCGCGAGTTCGGCGACCGACGTGACGTCCGTGTACAACGCGTCGAACCCGACCGTCGTGCGGTTGACGGAGCCCCTTCCGGGGAAGTTGACGGACGAGTTCGCGGCGCAGTCACCCACCGAGATGCCGTGGGACCCGAGACCGATGCCCTCGCCATCGCTGGCATCCAGGTAGAAGTTGCCGGCCGAAAGCGACACGCCGGCCAGGTCGCCGGCGATCGCTATTGCCAGAGAACGGGCCTGGCCCACGAGGATCCCCCCGGCGGTGGGCGCCTTGAAGTCGAAGTAGAACGGACCCACGGCCGCATCCGATTCGCCGGCGTTCGTGGCCCCGAACGCTTCGCGCACATCCAGGCCGTCCGCGTTCTCCATCGTCTCGCCCACGAACACCCAGTGCTCGCGGCCGCCGGGACCCTCGTCCTGAACGGCGCCGTTGAACGCGGAATTGAGATCCCACGAGAACGTATCCTCGCGGTCGGCCGCCGCGCCGTTGAAGAGCTTTCTGGCCGCACCCGCGCCGGTCGGCGCCGTGAAGGCCAGAGAGGTGGCGGCCTCGTGCGGCTTGGCCTTCGCCGGACCCGTGTTCAGGGCCCTGAGGGAGAGCTTCGCCACCTCGATGCCGCCGTACGAGACCGGGCAGGCGTGGAAGGTGTTCTGGTTGTCCGCGTCCGACGGGCCGCCGTAGATCGCGACGCCGCTCTTGAGGAGCGAGTTGCCGGCGCTGTGCGTGACCATCACGAAGCCGCTGTTGTTCAGCGTCACGCTCTGCGTGGCGAACGTCTCGCGCGTCTCGCCCTCGGACGTCGTGAGGCGGGCGCCGAGCTGGTAGTCGCCGTTCGCGTACAGCGGCGCGAGCTGCGTGCCCGTGCATTCGCCCACCACGGCGGCCGTGTTCAGGCGGCACTCGATTTCGGTCTGGCCGAATGCTTCGGCTTGGGCCTCTCTGGATGCGGAGACGCCGCGGCAGTTGATCACCTGCTCGCCCAGCATGATGTCGATGACCGCGATGGTCTCATCGTTCTGCTGGACGTCGAGAATCACCGTGAGGTCGCCCGACAGGTTCGACGGATCCACCGCCGTGTTCCGGTCGGTGACGCTCCGCAGACCGAAGATCGCAACCGTCGCCGCCTTCCCGGAGGGATCGGAGACGGAGACGTTGAAGCCCTGCGAACCCGACGCGGACCCATCGCTCGCCGTGACCGTCACCACGGCGCCGCCCACGGCAACGCCGGTGATCGTCGCGGTCGAACCGTCCATCGAGACGGTCGCGACCTCGGGGCTGGAGCTGGCACCGCTGTAGGTCAGCTCATCCCCATCCGCGTCGCTGAAGTAGCCCGCCACGTCGAGCGTGGCCGTGCCACCGATGTTGACGCTGTGGGCCGGAATCGTGCGCACCGCCGTCGGCGGCGAGTTCCCGGCGGCTTCGTTCACCGTGATGGAGACTTCCTGGGCGGCTGCGGCGCCGTCCGGATCCGTCGCGGTGATCGTCGCCACGGCCGCACCGGCCGCGACGGCGGTGATCGTCACCGACGAGCCCTCGTTCGACACGGCGGCTACGGCGTCGTTGGAACTCGTCGCCGCGAACGTCAGTTCATCGCCGTCCGGATCGGAGAAGAAACCCGCGACATCGACCGTGGCGGTCCCGCCCACATCGAGCGTGCGGGCCGCGATCGAGCCGACGGCCATGGGCGCGCTGTTCGTGGCGTTGCCCCTGCCCGAGGTGACGCTGAAGCCCTGCGCGGCGGCGGCCCCGTCCGGGTCGCGCGCCGTGATCGTCACGACCGCGGTGCCATCCGCGACACCCGTGATCGTCGCATTCGAGCCGTCCATGCTGACCGTCGCGGCGCCCTCGTTGGAGCTGCCCGCCGAATACGTGAGCTCGTCCCCATCGGGGTCGCTGAAGTAGCCGGCCGCGTCGAACGTGCTCGTCGCGCCGACCGCTACCTGTGCCGCGGGGATGCTACCGACGGCCGTGGGCGCCTGGTTGACAGGCGGCGGCGGCGGCGGTGGCGGCGGCAGCGGCGGAGGTGGCGGCGGCGGAGGTGGAAATGTGATGGGTGGGGGGGGCGGCACCTCCGGAACGACCACCTCGACGGTGTCTCCGCAGGCGCCGATGACCAGGGCGATAACCCCTGTCGTCAACAGGCCTTTCGTAACCTTCTTCATTCAGCTCCTCCTTGGAAGGAAGTCCCGGAGTGGTGACTCTTGACGCTCGGTGCCGACGACCGTCGTCGGTTGCGGCGTACGATTCCACGACACACCCCACCCCAGCCCGTACAGGGCCGAGGAAGAATACTGGCGGCCATAGACAGGCGCGCCTCCCAAATGGGGTGGAATATGGGCTCGTACAGCCCGAGCAAAGGGTACTCAAGAGCTTTGTCCCCTCCACTTGTCGAGCGAAAATATCCGACGCTCCCCGAACTGGAGCCTCCCATATTGGGGGATATGTCCGGACTGTTCCGTGAAGGGGTCGGGCGTCCCCGGAGGGCCTACAGAGAAGAGAGGTGCGCGCCCGTGTGGCTGCCGGGGGTGGCGGCGACGAGTTCGGGGGGGCCGGCGACCACGACGAGGCCGCCTCCCGCGCCCCCCTCCGGGCCCATGTCGATGACCCAGTCGGCCGTCTTCACGACATCCATGTGGTGCTCGATGACGATGATCGTGTTCCCGCGGTCGGCGAGGCGGTGGAGGACGCCGAGCAGGAGGCGCACATCCTCGAAGTGGAGGCCGGTGGTGGGCTCGTCGAGGATGTAGATGGTGCGCCCGGTGCTCGTCTTCGCGAGTTCGGTCGCGAGCTTCACGCGCTGCGCCTCGCCGCCGGACAGCGTGGTGGCGGGCTGGCCCAGCGTGACGTAGCCGAGGCCCACGTCGGAGAGGGTGACGAGGCGGCGCTTCACCGAGGGCACGGCGTCGAAGAACTCGAGCGCCTCGTCCACGCTCATGGCGAGCACGTCGGCGATGCCGCGGCCGCGGTACAGGACCTCGAGCGTCTCGCGGTTGTAGCGCCGGCCGCGGCAGATGTCGCAGGGGACGTACACGTCGGGCAGGAAGTGCATCTCGATCTTCACGAGGCCGTCGCCGCGACAGGGTTCGCAGCGCCCCCCCTTTACATTAAAGGAGAACCGCCCCGGCGCGTAGCCGCGGATGTTCGACTCGGGCAGCCGCGCGAACAGGTCGCGGATGGGAGTGAAGAGGCCGGTGTAGGTGGCGGGGTTGGAGCGCGGGGTGCGGCCGATGGGGCTCTGGTCGACATCGATCACCTTGTCGAGAAGTTCGATTCCCTCGACCGCGTCGTGCGCGCCGGGGACGAGCTTGGAGCGGTACATCTCGCGCGCCAGGCGGCGGTACAGGATCTCCTCGACGAGGGTGGACTTGCCGGAGCCGGACACGCCGGTGACGCAGATGAAGAGCCCGAGCGGGAAGCCGACGTCGATCCCGCGCAGGTTGTGCTCGCGGGCCCCGCGCACGGTGAGCCACCCGTGGCGCGGCTCGCGGCGGGTCTCGGGGACCGGGATCTCGCGCTCGCCGTTAAGGTAGGCGGCGGTGAGGGAGCGCTCGCTGGCCAGGAGGTCGTCGAGGCTGCCGGAGACGAGGACTTCCCCGCCCTCGCGCCCGGCCCTGGGCCCCATGTCGACGATGTGGTCGGCGCGGCGGATCGTGAGTTCGTCGTGCTCCACGACGAGGACGGTGTTCCCGAGGTCGCGCAGCGCGGCGAGCGTCCCGAGCAGCTTCTCGTTGTCGCGCGGGTGGAGGCCGATGCTGGGCTCGTCGAGGACGTAGAGGACGCCGACGAGGCGGCTCCCGATCTGGGTCGCGAGACGGATGCGCTGGGCCTCGCCGCCCGAGAGGGTGCCGGCCGAGCGGGCCAGGGTGAGGTAGCCGAGCCCGACGTGGTCGAGGAACTCGAGACGGTCGACGACCTCCTTGAGGATGGGGACGCGGATCTCGGCCGTCTGGCCGGCGGCCTGTCGCGCGCTCTCGAGCCAGTCGCGCAGGAAGGGGCGGAGTTCGGCCACGGACTTCGCGGTGAGCGCGGGGAGGGAGACGCCGTCGATCGTCACGGCGCGGCTCTCGGGCCTGAGCCGGCCGCCGTCGCAGGCGCGGCAGGTCGAGAGCGTCATGTACTCCTCGAGCGCGAGGCGCACGCGTTCGCTCGTCGTGTCGTGGTAGCGGCGCAGGGTGGCCGCGATCGCGCCCTCCCAGCCGACATCGGTGTCGCCGTACAGGATCGCCTGCTTCTGGTCGTCGTCGAGTTCCCCCCACGGGGTGTTGAGGTCGAACCCCATCTTGCGCGCGAGCCGGGGCAGGCGGTGGCGGCGGACGCTGCCGCTCGGCGCCCCCATGGGGAGCAGGACCCCCTCGAGGATGGAGATCCGGTCCCCCCCGATGATGAGGTCCGCGTTGGGCACGCGCTGCGAGCCGAGCCCGTCGCACTCGGGACACGCCCCGAAGGGAGAGTTGAAGGAGAACTGCCGCGGCTCCAGTTCGGGTATCCCCAGCCCGCAGCCCGGGCACGCGTACCGCTCCGAGAACAGGTGCGCGTCCGGGCGGGCATCTGCGCCGTCGCCGGCGCCGTACAGGGCCACCTCCACGACGCCGTCGGCCATGCGCAGGGCGGTGGCCACGGAGTCGGCGAGCCGCTCGCGGTCGGAGGCGCGCACCGTGAGCCGGTCCACGACCACGGAGATGTGGTGGTTGCGGCGCCGGTCCAGAGTCGGCGGCTCGGCCAGGTCTATCAACTGTCCATCCACGCGCGCGCGCACGAACCCTTCGCTGAGGGTGCGCTCGAACAGGTCGCGGAACTCTCCCTTCCGTCCCCTGACGAGAGGGGCGCGAACCTCGATGCGGGCGCCGGCGGGCCAGCCGAGGATCTGCCCGGCGATCTGCGACGGCGACTGGGGGCGCACGGGGCGGCCGCACGAGGGACAGTGGGGGGTGCCGGCGCGCGCCCACAGGAGGCGCAGATAGTCGTAGATCTCGGTGACGGTGCCCACGGTGGAGCGCGGGTTGCCGCCGGCGGTGCGCTGCTCGATGGCGATCGCGGGCGACAGTCCCTCGATCACATCCACATCGGGCTTCTCCATGACGCCGAGGAACTGCCGGGCGTAGGCGGAGAGGGATTCGACGTAGCGGCGCTGCCCCTCCGCGTAGATGGTGTCGAAGGCGAGCGACGACTTCCCGGACCCGGACAGCCCGGTGACGACGATGAGCCGGTCGCGCGGCAGTTCGACGTTGACGTCGCGGAGGTTGTGCTCCCGAGCCCCCCGCACGATGAGCGCCTTGCCGTCCCGGGCATCGGCGTCGCGGGCGTTGGCATCTTCCATAGCCGGGGATGGTAGGCGAGGTGAGCGCTCCCGCGCTAGTTCGTTGAAGCCATGGACGGCCCGCGCCGGGGGCGAGGCTTCAGCGCGGAGGCTCGGGCAGGCCGTGTAGCGACAGGACGCGCCGCACGAGTTCCGCCTGCCGCCTGATGCCCAGCTTTCTGAAGATCCTCTTCACGTGCCAGCGGATGGTGCCCTCCGAGCGGCCCGTCCGGGCGGCGATATCGCTCACGCTGTGGCCCTGGGCCAGCGCGACCGCGACCTGGCTCTCGGCCGGGGTCAGGTCGAGGGAAGCGGCGACGAGGTTCAGATCGATCCGGAGTCCACTCGCGGGATCGACGATCAGTACGAGAGCCGCGACCTGCAGGGCGCGCATGTGGGGGTTTCGGTCGCCGACCGGGTTGACGTGTACGACGACGGGCGAACCGCCGGAAGGGTTCGCGATCCGCATGGCGCCACCGATGGCCGGGGTGCCGAACGCCGGCAGCGCGCGGGCCAGCAGCGCTTGCAGCTGGGCGTCCTGCGCCAGCACCGGGGCGCGCAGGAAACCGCCCTCGTCGCGGAGCCCGGCGCCCCGCCCCAGGAAACTCGTGGCGCGGTCGTTGGCCTCCAGGATCCGTCCCCGCCGGTCCAGGTGGATGAGGCCGTAGCGGCTGTATTCGAGCAGTTCGGCGAGTGACGTGGCCAGAGACCCCGCCTGGCGCAGCAGCTGCCGCACCCGCACGAACTGGGTCAGGTGCGGCGCCAGGCCCCGGACCGTCTCGACCTGGTCCGATGACCAGCCATCCCGCTCGAGGGAGTCGCCCATCGCACACCAGATGCCCGATCCCTCCCGCGCCTGCAGGCGCACGAAGAGGCCGTCCTGCATCTCCCCTGCCGGCAGGGCCTCGTTGTAGACGCGGGAGGTCTTGCCACGGTCGGCGAACAGGTCGTCGCAGGTCATCATTTCGCCCTCGGGCAGCAGGGCGAGGCGCGGCAGGTATCTGTCGTGTATGAAGTAGTCCCGCCAGTACTGCTGCACGAGGTCGTCGCGGCGCTCTCCGCGGAGGCAGAACCGCATGAAGAAGACCTCGGCGTCGTCCGGGGTGCTTCCTTTGCCGAAGCAGAGGGCGCTGCCTGCTACGCGGGCGGTCTCGTTGATCTGGCGAGCCGCCTCCAGCCAATGGGCCTCGTCGAGGGCGGCCTCGTGCAAGAGTCCGACGGTGCGTTCGAAGGCGTGCTGTCCGCTCATAGCTGGATCGTGCCCGTCCGTCCCGATTCCCACTGCGACGGAGCCGTCCTCCCTCTGCGACGGAGGCGACGGTCCGGCATCGGCCCTGAAGGTAGGAGGTAAAACGCCCGTCCGAGCCCCTCAAATGAGGGGTGGAACGGGGGACGGTCGTTACGAGATCCGCGGGAACTCGGGTGTTTTTCGGGACTTCTTCGGGGACGCGCCGGCGACGCCCGGCCCGCACGCGAGGAGGCCGACCGTCACCGTGACCGCGGCGCCGATGAGGACGAACCAGGGCCAGGCGACGGCGGCCCGCGCGAAGACCCACACGGCGGTGACCGAGGCGATCCCCACCGCGATCCCGAGGCGGACCGAGCCGCTGGTGGCGCGGCGCGAGAAGCGGGCGAGCGCGAATGCCCCCAGCAGCCCGCCGTAGACGAGCGACGCGATCCCCAGCGACACCTCGACCGCCGCGTTCCCCTCGCTCAGCGGGATGAACCCGATCGCCGCCGCGACGAGGAGGACGGTCCACGCCGCCGCCGCGATCCGTCCCACGCGGAGGATCGCCCGCTCGTCCGCTCCGGCATCCGCTCCGGCATCCGCTCCGGCGTCCGCTCCGGCATCCGCTCCGGCGTCCGCGCGGCCCCCCACCCCGACACGGGACCGGGACCGGGACCGCGCCCAGAAATCGTAGGCGGTCGTCGAGGACAGCGCGTTGATCGAGCTTGAAAGCGTGGACATGGCCGCCGCGAACACGCACGCGATGAGGAGGCCGCGGACGCCGGCCGGGAGCGCCTCGACGATGAAACGGGCGAAGATCTCGTCCGAACGGGCGAAGGCGGCGCCTTCGTACCACGCCCACAGCCCGAGGCCGACGAACAGGAAGAGCGCGAACTGGAAGAAGACGGCGACGCCGCTGCCGATGAGGGCGCGGCGGCTCGCGGCGAGATCGCGGCAGGCGAGGAGGCGCTGGACGATGAGTTGGTCGGCGCCGTGGGAGCCCATGGAGAGGAAGGCGCCGCCCAGCAGCCCGGCCCACAGGGTGTAGGGCCGCCCGAAGTCGAGCGCCGGGTCGATCACGGTGAGCTTCCCGGCCTCCGCCGCGCGGGCGAGGATGTCGGGCCACCCGCCGGGCACGGCCTGGCCGAGCACGACGAGCGCGATGAGCCCGCCGGCCACATAGAGGACCATCTGCGACGCGTCCACCCAGACGACGGCGCGGATACCGCCGATGAAGGTATAGATGAATGTGAGCGCCCCGATCGCGAGCACGGAGGTGATGAGGGGCCAGCCCGTGACCAGCGTGAGCGGAATCGCCGTGGCGAACAGCCGCACGGAATCCGCGAGGAGGCGCGTGATCATGAAAATCGCGGAGGTGAAGCGCCGGGTCTCCGGACCGAAGCGGGCCTCCAGCAGTTCATAGGCCGTCCGCAGCCGCCGCGCCTGGTACGCGGGCAGGAGCCACGCGGCGACCGCGATGCGCCCGAGCACGTAGCCGGCCGCGATCTGCAGGAACGCGAGCGACCCGCCGTACGCGATCCCCGGAATCGACAGAAAGGTGAGCGTACTCGTCTCCGTCGCCACCACCGAAAGGAGGACGACGAGCCACGGGAGGTCGCGCCGCCCGAGGAAATACTCCTCGCCGCCGCGCGCGCCCCGCCCCAGCCACGCCCCCCACGCCGTCACCCCGCCGAGATACACGACGAGGATGACGAAATCGACCGAAGTCAGCGTTCCTGGTCCCGGATCGACGTCGCGACGGCATCGTGCACCGCCCGCCGGAGCGCGATGTGCTTCTGGTTGGCCCGCGTCGGGTTCACGCGGTTCGTCAGCAGGACGACGAAGAGGTCGAGTTCGGGGTCCACCCAGATGCTCGTCCCCGTGAACCCGGTGTGCCCGAACGCCGCCTCACCGAAGTAGTCCCCCGCCGACGAACGCCCGGACGGCGTGTCCCACCCCAGCGCGCGGCTGGATCCGGAGGCGCCCGCCGCCCCACCCCCGGCGTCGGCCCGCGAGTCCGCCCGGGCCACGAACTGCGCGACGATCTCCGCCGAGGGCGAGCCGAGCCTCGGCGACCGCGTCACCGCGAGGCGCGCGGGGGCGGGGCGCGCTACGGGGGCGAGATCTCGCCCTTCCCGGGCCGCCGCCAGGATCCAGGCACCGAACCGGGACAGGTCCTGCGCGGTGGAGAAGAGTCCCGCGTGTCCCGCCACGCCGCCCAGCGCGTGCGCGTTCTCGTCGTGTACCTCCCCGATCACGTGCCGCTGCCGGTACACGGTGTCCATCTCGGTGGGGGCGATCCGCCCGCGGAGGGAATTGGGGGGATTGAACCAGGTATCCCTCATCCCGAGGGGACGGAACACGGACTCGTACAGGTAGGAGTCGAACGCCTGTCCGGTGATCTCCTCCACGAGGAAGGCGAGCGTCATCGGTCCGATGTCGGAATAGACGGTCTCTCCCCCCGGTTCATGATCGGACTCGAGCGCGGCGATCGCCTCGCGGTATTCCGTCTCCCCCTCGAGCGTGCGCCAGAAGGGACGGAAGGGCGGCAGGCCGCCGCGGTGCGTGAGCAGTTGGCGGACGGTGACATCGCGCTTCCAGCCGGTCGACCACTCGGGGAGGTGCTCGCCGACCCGCGTGTCGAGCGACAGATCCCCTTGGTCGACGAGTTGCATGACGGCCGTCGCGGTCGCGATCACCTTCGTGAGCGAGGCCAGATCGTAGAGGCTCGAGTCCCGCACCTGGCGAGCGGCCGACGACCAGTCGAGACGCCCGTATCCCCGCAACCGCACGATACGGTCGCCGCGGCCCACGACGAGCGCCGCGCCGGGCGTCGCCCCGTCCCGGACCGCGGCCTCGATGAGCCGGTCCACGCGCCCGAGCGAGTTCGCGTCCATCCCCGCGTTCTCGGGCTCGTCCTCCCAGGGCCTCCGCGAGCGCCCCACGACCACTGGCCGGGTCTCTCCCGTGAAGGGCTCGAACGCGGCGTGGGCGTCCCGCGGCATGTCGGCGTTCGGATCGGCGTCCGGATCGGCGTCGGCGAGCGGCCGGAGCCCGAGTCCGTCGCCGAGTCCGTCGCCGAGGGCGTGCCACGGAGGAAGCGAGATCGGGAGCCGGCCCGGGATCGGTCCGCCGAGGAGCGCCTCGGCCGCCGCTTCCTGCGACGACTCTGCCCCGCCCCACGCGAGGAGGTACGCCTTCGCGTCGGGCACCGACGTCAGCAGGTAGGGACTCCCGAACGAGACGAGCACGGTCGTCTTCCCGCTCGCGTCGACGGCCTCCAGGAAACCCCGGATCTCTTCGGGAAGATCGGTGGTGTCGCTGGCGGCGCCGGGCCGGACGTAGGCGGAGAGGGTCACGGCATCGACCGCCCGCGCGCGGCGGACCAGCGAATCGTAGACGGCCGGGTGCGTGTCGAAGCCGACGCGCGCGCGGCGGACGCGCACGGCCTCGCCCAGCTTGCGGTCGAAGGCGCGGCCCGCGGCGAGGTCGTTCGCGCCGGCGAAGGTCACCGAGAGGACGGAGCGCGTCTCGAGGGGGTCGAACGGGATCGCCTCGTCCTCGTCCCGGACGAGCGTCATGGAGCGCATCGCGATCGTCCGGGCGATGCTCCCGTTGAACTCGGTCCCGACGAGCGTCCGCATGCGGTCCGCGTCGACCGGCGGCGCACCCCGGTGGAGGCCGGCGCGGGCCTTGAGGGTCAGCACGCGGCGGGCGGAGGCCTCGATGCGCTCGGGGGTGAGCCGTCCGGAGCGCACCGCTCCCTCGACGGCCGCGATGCTGCGCAGCGGCTCGCGCGGCATGAGCAGCACGTCGGCCCCCGCTTCGAGCGCGCGGATGGCGGCCTCGCCGTCCCCGTAGCCGTCGGCGACCGCGGCCATGTCCAGCGCGTCGGTGAACAGGACGCCGTCGAAGCCGAGGTCGCCGCGCAGCATCTCCGTCATGAAATAGGGAGACAGCGTCGCGGGCGGCGCCCCCGGGCCCAGGATCGCGGGCGCCGCGACGTGGGCCGTCATCACGGCATCAACGCCTTCGTCGATCGCCCGTCGGAAGGGGACGAGTTCGAGGCTGTCGAGCCGCGCGCGGTCGCCGGGGATCACCGCGAGCGCGACGTGGGTGTCGGTGCCGGTGTCCCCGTGACCCGGGAAGTGCTTGGCCGTCGTGAGGAGCCCCGCGCTGCGCGCGCCGCGGATGAAGGCCGCGCCCAGCGCCGCCACCCGCTCGGGATCCTCCCCGAATGACCGCGTGTTGATGATGGGGTTGGCGGGGTTGTTGTTGACGTCGAGCACCGGCGCGAAGGCGAGATGCACGCCGAGAGCCCGCGCCTCCGTGCCGGTGACGCCGCCGGCGATGCGGGCGAGGTCCTCGTCGTCCGCCGCGCCCAGCGCCATCGCGGGCGGCAGCACTGTCGCGCCGCTCATCTCGAGCATGTTGGGAAGCGCGTAGATCCCGCTCACGCGGAAGCCGGCGCCGGACTCGAAGTCGGCCGCCACGAGGAGCGGGATCCGGGCATCCGCCTGCAGCCGGTTGAGGCGCCACGCGTACCCCAGCGGGGTCCCGAGCGACATCACGATCCCGCCGATCCCGTCGTCGCGCGCGAGGGCTTCGACGCGGCTGAACTCCTCGTCGCCGGCCGGCGCGTAGCCGCCGCTCAGCCACACCATGACGAGTTGCGCCACTCGGTCGCGCAGGCTGAGGCCGGCGAGCGTCTCCTCGACCCAGTCCTGCGCGGCGGGGTCCCGCGCGGCGGGGTTCGAGCCGGCCGGGCCGGGAGCGGTGGCGCAGCCGAAGGCGGTGACCGCGACCGAGGCGCAGGCGGCCAGCCCCAGCGCGAGCGCCGGAAGAGAGGTCGCCGGCTTTCGGGGGCCGCTTTTCGTCCCTAGTCTCCGCAGCATGTCGGCCTCCGCCCTCTCCCCGTGTCCCCCATGTCCCGTTCGCCATCCTGAACCTACACGGCGCGTTGTGAGGCGGCACCCGGCCGCGCGCGCGATTCTCGCTGCGTGGGTCCTCGTCGGGTGCGGGGGAACGCCGGAGGTTCGGCCGGGGGTCGAGGTCCTGCTCGCAGACTCCTCTCATCTCATCGACGGGCGGCGGGTGGGGCTGATCACGAACCGGAGCGGGGTGGGCCGCGACGGCACGAGTTCCATCGACCTCCTCCATCAATACGAGGGGGCGGAACTCGTCGCGCTCTTCGCGCCGGAGCACGGGATCCGCGGGACGGAGGTCGGCGGCGCCGCGATCGACGACGAGACGGACGCGGCGACGGGGCTTCCCATCTACTCTCTCTACGGCGAGACGCTGGCGCCGACACCGGAGATGCTGGCGGGGATCGACGTGCTCGCCTTCGATCTCCAGGACATCGGCGCGCGCTACTACACGTACGTCTCCACCATGGCGCATGCGATGACGGCGGCGGGCGGCGCGGGGGTCCCCCTGATCGTGCTCGATCGCCCGAATCCGATCGGGGGGCTCGTGCAGGGGCCGGTGCTCGACCCGGCGTTCGCGAGCTTCGTCGGCATGTATCCGGTGCCTGTGCGGCACGGACTCACGGCGGGGGAACTGGCGCGCCTCTACCGCGGGGAGTTCGGCGTCGAGGTGGAACTGCACGTGGTCCCGGCCGCCGGCTGGTCCGCGGGGCGCTGGTTCGACGAGACGGAGCTGCCCTGGATCGCGCCGTCGCCGAACATGCCCTCGGTCGAGAGCGCCGCGCACTATCCGGGCACCTGCCTGTTCGAGGGCACCAACATCTCCGTGGGCCGCGGGACCGACGCCGCGTTCCAGCTCCTCGGCGCCCCGTGGCTGGACGGCGAAGCGTGGGCCGCGGGCATCCGGGAGCACGCGGGCGCGGCGGGGCTGCCGGGCGTCGAGATCGCGGCGGCCACCTTCACGCCGGAGTCGCCGGGTGACCGCAAGTTCGCGGGGGAGACGGTCTCCGGCATCCGCCTCACGGTGACGGACCGCTCCGTCTACGATCCCGTGCGGACCGCCGTCGCCGCCCTGCTCGTCGCCCGTCGCCTGTCGGGTTCGGCGTGGGCGTGGAGGGAGCCGCACTTCGACCGCCTCGCCGGCACGGACCGCCTCCGCCTCGCGATCGAACGCGGGGCCACGCTCGACGAGATCACCGCGGAATGGGCCGCCGACATCGCCGCCTTCGAGGCCCTCGCGCGCCCCTACCTCATCTATCCCCGCTAGCCGGCGAGCCGACGCCTCGCCGGGCGACGCGGACGTTCCCGCGGGAACGCGTGACCGCTGTCGAAAACCGCGGGAGGCCGGTGGCCGGAGAGGCGCGACGGGGAGATCCGGGAGTTGAGATCCGGTTGAGATGCGAACCGAAACTGGACCGAAAGCGACAGGTTCGCGTGCCCTCAACTCTGAGATCCGGACGGAAGACCATGCTTCACGATACTGACCCCCGCGGCGCCCGCTTCGGCGACCCCCTTGGCAACGAGATCGCCGAACTCTGCGCCCACCTCGACGCGGGCCAGTACCGGCTCCTGTCCCTCCTCCACCGCTTCGACCGCGAGGAACGCTGGAGCGGCTGGCGCTCCTGCGCCCACTGGCTCTCCTGGCGCACCGGGATCAGCACCGGCCCCGCCCGTGAGCGGGTGAGAGTCGCCCGCCGGCTCGCGTCGCTCCCCCTGACTGCGGCCGAGATGGAGAGTGGGCGCCTCTCCTGGTCCAAGGTCCGGGCCCTGACCCGGATCGCCACGCCGCAGAACGAGGAGCGGCTGGTCGACTTCGCCCTCCGCCACACGGCGAGCCAGGTGGAGCGCTTCGTGCGCGCGTACCGGTCGGCGGAGGCCGCGGCCGCCGTCGGATGGGACGGCGAGTCCGAACTCGCGCACCGCCGCCATCTCTCGGTCCAGGTGGACCACGACGGCATGTACCGGATCCGGGGCCGACTGCTGCCGGAAGTGGGCGCCCTCCTCATGCAGGCGCTGGACGCCGCCGGCGACGAACTCTACCGCCAGGAGCGGGAGGCCGATCGGGAGGCCGAGGCCGCCCCCGAGCCCGAGGCGGAGCCCGAGGCGGAGGCCGAGGCCGAGACTGAGGCCGCGTGGGAGCCGGCCCCTCTCAGGCTGCCGCGGACCCCGGTGGAGCGGAACCACGACGCCCTCGGCGCGTGGCTCGAGGAACGCACCGAGGCGAGGGTCCAGCTGGTCGTCCACACCGTGGCGGGCAATGCCGACGTCGTCGCCACCGAGGACGGTTCATGCGTTCCCGCGGGAACGTCCCGGCGCCTGTCGTGCGACGCGGAGGCGGTGCGGGTGGAGCGCGGCCTGGACGGCTCCGTGCTCGACGTCGGCCGCCGCCGGAGGACAGTGAACTGGCGGCTACGCAAGGCGCTGGACGTCCGCGACGGGGGCTGCCGCTTTCCCGGCTGCGGGTCGCGCTACACGCAGGCACACCACGCGATCCCGTGGGCGGAGGGAGGCGAGACGTCGCTCGACAATCTGATCCTGTTATGCCGGTTCCATCACCGGACGGTGCACGAGGGCGGCTGGCGAGTGAAGATGGGGTCTGCGGGCGCGGCCCACTTCCGGGACCCCGACGGAAGGCTCGTCCCGGCGGTCCCCCCGGCGCGGGACGACGTGAAGGCGCCGTGGACGACCGACGCGGGGCTGGGGCGCTGGCACCGGCAGCGGGGGATCAACCCCTGGACGGCGACCACCGAATGGGAGGGGGACCGGCTGGACCTGGACTGGGCGCTCTGGGTCCTGTGGGGACAGTTCGAGATCGCCGCCTGAGCCTCGCCTGAGCCGCGCCTGAGCCTACCGGGGGACGAGGATTCGGGCGGCGAGCGGGGCGACTTCGGCTTCGATGGGGGTCTCGCCGCAGGGTTCGCCGTCGATTTCGATCGCCACGGGGGGGTCGGCCTCGATCCGGACGCGGCGGGTCTGGAAGAAGATCATCTGGTCGTCGCCGCCGAACTGGTTTCTCGACACGCGCCACAGGAGGCGGGCGACCTCGGGGAGGTTCCGCGGGGCGTAGATGCACACGTCGATCAGTCCGTCCTGGAATGAGGCCCCGGGCGCCATCCTGAACTCCACCGGCAGGGGGCCGGCACCGAGCTGGCTCGCGTTCGCGAGCAGCACCATCGACGCCTTCACCTTCACTTCATGATCGTCCGCGATGATCCGGAAGTTTGCCGCGGGGTGGCCGATGACGTTCTTGAGGCCGCTGTACAGGTAGGCCGCGAAGCCGATCCGGCTCTTCAGTTCGGATGTGGCGCCGGCCATGATCTCGGCGTCGAGTCCGGCGCCGGCCATGAGCGCGAACAGTTCTCCGTTCGCGCGCGCGAGATCGATCTCGGTCGCCTTCCCCTCAACGGCGACGCGGACGCTGTCCTCCAGCGAAGCGGGGATATCGAAGTTGAGGGCGAGTTGATTGCCCGTTCCGAAGGGGATGATCGCGACCGGCACCCGGGTTCCCGCGACGCCGCGCAGCGCCAGGCTGACGGTGCCGTCGCCTCCCACGGCGGCGATCGCCCGGTAGCCGCGCTCGGCGGCGGCGCGCGCGACCTTGAGTCCTTCCTCCGGACCCGCGGCCTCGAAGAGGTCGAAGGGGACGCCGCGCGCCGCGAAGGCGCCACCCACCCGCCGGCGGAGCGACTTCAGCTGAGTCGCGCCGCCTCCGGCGCCGGGGTTGAGGAGCACGAGGAAGCGCTCCGAGTCGGGATACGGGTAGGGGCCTGACATCCGCTACGGGGAACCGCCGCCCAGTGCCCACTCCCGGAACAGGAAGAGCCGGAACGTGCGGTCGTTGGCGATGTTCGTTCCCCACGCGAGACCGAACAGTCGCTCGTCGAAGCGGCTCGCGGTGCGGGCCTCCACGGACCAGCTGGGGAGGAACGACCACTCCAGGGTCGCGCGCGGCGGTCCGCCACCGAGCGGTTGCCAGAATGAGAGGAAGAGGTCGTTGCTCGCGTACCACCCGAACTCCACGGCGGTGCGCTCGAACACGTTCCGGTTCGCCGCCACGCCCCCCGGGCCGCCGGCGCTGATCGACGTGAGGTTGAAGTAGGAGAGGCCGGTGGTCCCCACGAACGCCGCGTTGATCCCGGAACTCACCGTGTTGAGGATGCCCTCCTGCACCAGCCGTCCGGCCAGTTGCCGGTCGGCGGAGCGGTAGCACGGGGTCCCTACCGCGAGCAGGCACCACTGGTCCGTCTCGCCCATGGGCGGGTTGCTGGTCAGGAGCAGTTCGCTCTCCCGCATGCGGCCCGCGATGTGGGCCTCCACGATCACCGGGCCGTCGACGGTGCGGTTCCGATACTCGGCCGTGATATCGAGGTCCGGATTGAAATCTGGATCTCCGACGAACCGGATGGCTCCGTTCGTGACCCGCAGAGGTCGGACGTAGGGCGGGATTTCGATCCGGTAGGTGCCGCGCGGAATCCGGACCTCGCCCAACACGTAGATGGAGTCCGCGCCGCGGTCCAGATAGACATCGAGTCCCTCGGACACCAGTTCCACGTCCATTTGCGGCGACCGCAACCAGAGTTCGGGACCGAGGGCGACGCGCGCGTCCACGACGAGGTTTTCCAGGAACGGGTTCCGGAACCGCTGGACGATCCGGCGTTCGCTCGCGGCCTGCGCGTCGAGGAGGTCGCGGAACGGGGCGTCGCGCAGGTCGAAGACCCCCCGCGCCCGCAGGAACTCATCCTGCCGCAGGTCCCCGTCGGTGAGGACGAAGTCGCCCGTGACCTTGGGGTCGGTGTAAGAGCCGGAGAGTCGGCCGGCGCCCTCCGCCGCCATCGTCATGTCGGCCCGTGACACGCCGTGGAAGGCGGTCGTCTCGAAGTCCAGGTCGAAGACCGCGTCCCGGATCCGGGCGATGTCCACCGTACCCCGCGCGCGCGCCCAGCCGCCCAGGTCCGAGGCGATGTGGATCGAGTCGACGAAGGCCACGGAGGAGTTGCGGAATTCGGCCCCGGCGCGGACGTCGGTGAGCCAGACGCCGAGGGCCGGTATCCACGCGCGCCCGTCCATCAGGCGTACGTCGCCGGTGTAGCGGAGTCGGCGGGGAGGGCCGCGCAGGGCGAGGTCGGCGGCCGCGACGCCGGTGACCGCCTCGAGCCCACCCACGAAGAGTTGGATGAGGGCGAGCGGAAGTCGGTCGCCCGTGAGGGCGAGGTCGAACGGGTCGTCGAGGAGACGGCGCTCGACATCCACGAGGGAGAGGTCGGTCGCTACGGAGCCGCCCAGCCGGCCGAGCCGCTGGCCGGCGTCGACCAGGTCGATCGCCCCCTCGAGCCGCTGGCCGGCGTAACTGAAGCGGGAGTTGAGCGCCTCGAAGGTCTGGTTCCGGACCGACGGCCGGAGGATGTCGAGCGTCCCGTCGAACGTGGGGGAGGTGAGGGTTCCGCGGACGGTGGCGGAACCGCCGAGCGTCCCACCGACGGCCGACGTCTCCGCGAGGAGGTAGCCGAGCTGGTCGATACGGAAGCCGAACAACTCGAGCGCGAGTTCCCCGTCCCCTGCGGCGGGGATCGCTCCGTTGGCGCGCAGGCGTCCGAGCTGGCCCTCGAGCCACAGGTCGTCGACGACGAGCCCGGAATCGGAGTACACGAGGCGGGCGGGGCGGGCCAGCCGCGACTCGAGCTTGCCGAGGCGGAGGCGGAACTCGGAGAGACCGGCGCTCCACACGTCCCCTCTGGTCACATCGGCGTGGCCGGAGGCTTCGATGCTCGAATCCCGCCGCGCGTAGAAGGCGGCGCCCGTGGCTCGGGCGCCCGCCCCGGCCGCGGCGCCCGCCCCGGCCGCGGGGGCCGCCCCGGCCGCGGGGGCCGTGCGGTCGAGGCGGACTAAGAGCGAGTCGAGCGGGCGGCCGTTCAGTTCGGCGCCGGTGGCCGTGAGCCGTACGTCGAAGGCGTCCATGCCGATCGGGTCGAACTGTTCGACGCGGGCCTGAATGTGGTCGGCCTGGTAGCGGCGGAACCGCGCCCCGGTGGCCTCGATGTCGGCCGCGACCTTGAGATCTCCCCAGCGACCGGTCGCCCGGCCGCGCGCCGTGAGCCGGCCCTCGAGCCCTTCGGTGGGCGCCCCGCTCCCGGGGCCCCCCAGCACCGCCTCGATGCTGTCGAAGAGGGGCTCGCCGGCCTCCGCCGCGGCGGCGCCCGGGATCTCTTCCACGAACCAGCGGTCCCAGTCGGAGAGGTCGGCGGCGTCCGCCTCGAAGTCGATCCGTCCCTCGCGCCCCTCCGTGAGCCCGAGGCTGCCGCGCGCCAGCAACGTCCCCACGTCGGAGGCGAGGTAGAGACTGTCGATCATGGCCACGCCGTCCGCGATGTCGAACCGGACGCGGCTGTCGAAGATCTCGGCCTGATCCACCGCGGAGGAGAGGATGTCGAAGTCGAAGGCGGCCTCGAGCGTCGCGGGGTCGACGCCGGCTCCCGCCACGTGTCCGCGAATGGCGAGCCGCGACTCGGGGGCGCCCTCGATCCACTCGTTGAGGGAGAGATCGGTCCCCTCGATCCGCGCGTCGTAGCGCAACTCCTCGGAGGCGAGGTCGAATTCCCCGTCGAGCGTGATGCCGCCGAGATCGGAGTCCAGGCTCGCGTCGATGACGAGGGCCTCGCGGACCCCGCTGACCCGGACCGGACCGGTCACGCTGCCGGCGAGTTCGACGCCGGGCGCCCACGGCCGCAGCAGGGAGAGGGAGAGGGGGTTCACGTCGAGCGCCGCGTCGACGCCCGACCCGTCGAGGTCCAGCCTCCCGGCGCCCGTGAAGCGGGAGAAGTCGCCCGCCGACGACAGGTGATCCACCGCGCCGACGAAGTCCACGGCCCCGCCCGCATCGCGATCCAGCGTGAGGGTGCCATCGAAGCGTCCGCCGACCTCCAGATCCATATCGAGGAGCCGGGTCCAGCGCGGCTCGAACCGATCGAGCGTCACCTCGAGCCCGCGCAGCCCCAGGTTTGTCGCGTCGGCTGCGGGGTCGGCGTCGGCTGCGCTGTCGGTGTCGGCTGCGGGGCTGAAGGCGACGCCCCCGCGCGCCCGCAGGCGGGAGGGCATCTCCGCCCCGGGGGGCACGCCGGGGGCCTCGAGAGTGAGATCGGCGTCGACCCTCAGGTCGTCCATGTAGCCGGAGCCCCGGATGGTGCCGCGCGCCCACCCCTCGCTGCCGGCGGCTGCGGTGCTGCCGGCGGCTGCGGTGCTGCCGGCGGCTGCGGTGCTGTCGGCGGGCGCGGACTCGCGTCCCAGCAGGCGGTCCAGGCTCTCGAGGTCGAAGGGGGCCAGCCGCACATCGAGGCTCTCGAACCTGGGGCGCAGACCGAGGGCGAGGGCCATGCCGCCCGTGAGGCGGGTTTCGCCGGTCCGGAAATCGCCGTTCGAGATGTCGACGACCGTGGTCGCGCCGCGGCTGTAGAGGTCGACCCGCATCGGTCCGCCGCCGGCTTCGGGGAGGTCGATCGGGATCCAGCGCAGATCGCGGACATCGATCGGCTCGGCTTCGAGTTCGAAGCGGTGCTGCACGGGGTCGGCCCCGGCCATCCAGCCGGTCCCGCGCACCACGGAGCGATCCGTCTCGAACCGTTCGATGGAGATGTGGGCGGTGTCGCCCAGCGTGAGGCTCCCGCTGAGGCGTTCCAGCTCGAGCGGCTGGCGCACGGCGAGTAGCGTGCCGCTCAGGTTCTCGAGTTCGATCAGGAGCGGGTCGGCCGAGTCCGAGAGACGCACGAGGGGGAAGCGCCCGCGGACGTTCGAGAGTTCGTACAGGTTGTCGAACTCGCCCTCGGGGGTCTCGAACAGGGCCCACGGGGAGGTGCCGCTCCGGGCCTCCCGCAGCGCGCGCGCGCGCTGGCTTCCGCTCATCCTCGCGGTAAACGGCGTGCGGATGCGGATGCGGCCGGAGGCCACGGTCAGGTTGCGGAAGAGGAGGCTCAGGGCGCCGCCGTTCGCGGCCTGCGCCAGCGAGGCCGCGCCCGGGACCAGAGACGCCGTGGCCAGCGCCGCGGCCGGGTCGGGGGCCGGATCGGCGGCCGGGGGCGCAGGGCCGAAGATACGGTCGAAGTTCCAGCGGCCGTCGGGGTACTGCGTGAGCTGGAGGTCCAAACCGCTCGCGTGGAGACGCCGGATCTCCAGCTGCCGGCGGAGCAGCGCCAAGGGATCGTAGGCGATCGTGACGGTGTCGAGCGCCAGGAACACCGCGCTATCGGCATCGAGGATCTCGAGGCGGGAGAGGGTGAGGCCGGTGACGACGTTGCCGGAGAGCGCGGGGCCGAGCCGGACGTCGCCGTTCACGCTTCCCTCGATGGCTTCCTCGATCAGGGAGAGCGCCGCGTTGCGGCCGGGGGCGGTCCGGGTCACGAAGTACGCGGTCACGAGCGCGAGCAGGCCCAGGACCCCGATCACGGGAAGCGCGAGCCGCCGGCGCCGGCGCGCGGGCTCGGGCTCGGGCTCGGGCTCGGGCTCGGGCGTCGGCTCGGTGGGCGTCGGCAGTTCGTCGGAGGTCAAAACGCCTCACCGATCGATATGTGGATCTGGAAGCGGCGCCACATCTCGCGCAGCGGCCTCGGGTCGTCGAACCGGAACGGGTCGAATCGCACGGGCTCCTCCATCTGTATCAAGGTCCCGTCCTGCAGGGAAACGATCGCCGGCAACTCGGCCGCATACGTCGTATTGTAGCCCACATCGAGCCGGATGGAACCGATCGGGCTCGTGAACCGCAGTCCCATCCCCGGCGTCCACACGACGTGCTTCAGCTCCGTCAGGTTCTGGGAGACGCTGCCCGCGTCGGCGAAAAAGACGAGACCCCACTGGGGGCTCAGGTATCTCCGAAGCTCGAGGCTGATGTCGAGGCCGGCGTCGCCGCCCCTCGGCCGCTGGTCGAAGGCGCCGGGGTCTTCGGTCGCTATCCGCTGGACGCAGGCCTCGAAATCTCCTCCCGGACAGTCCTCGGTCGCGTCGGCGACGAGCACGCGGGGGCCGAGGAGGTTCTGACCGAAGCCGCGGACGCTCTGCGGGCCGCCGACGAAGAAGCGCCGCGAGGGGTGGACGAGCCGGTCGGCGCGGGACGAGCCGGGGGTGAAGATCCGCGTGCCGGGGAAGCGGACGATGCCGCTGCGGGCGCGCGCGGCCACCACGAGGCCGGGTTCGAGTTCGAAGAAGCCGGCGGCCTGGCCCACGATCCGCAGGTACTTGTACTGCGAGCCGGTGCTGCGGGCCGCGCCCTCGCCCTCGGCCGTGACGTAGAAGCCGCGGGTCGGGCGCAGCGGGTCGTCGGTCCGGTTCCAGACCCACCCGAGGGTCAGGGGCGCGAGCCACCGGGAACGGCTCACGGTGACGATGTCGTCGGCCTCGCAGAAGCCGAAGTTGACGCAGAAGAAGATGTCGGCGGACTGCTCGCCGAAGCCGGTGTAGGTGGGCGAGTACGAGAGGGTCGCCGTCATGGTGCGGCTCAGGCGGCGCGTGATCCCGATCTCGGCCCCCAGCGCCTCCTGAATGAAGACGTCGGGGATCGTCTCGCGCTCGATGAACAGCCGCGCCCGGAGGCTGTTCTCGCCCGAGAACACGACGGGGAGGATGAGTTCGGTCTGCAGCAGGAAGTTGAGCTTCCGGAACTCCGCGCCGGTGCCGACATCGGAGCAGGGGAAGGCGCCGCCCAGCTCCCCGGCGAAGAGGTTCGAGAGCTGGGCCGTGAGCTGCAGGCGGCGGGCGCCGCCCAGGAGGTTGCGGTGCGTGAACTGCGACTCGGCCTGCACGCAGGCGTCGGTACTCCATCCCACGCCGCCGCGTGCGGCCCGCGGCGCGGCCGGCGTGATCTGGACGACGAGGTCGATCGTCGAGTCGGCCGCCGCGCGCCCCGGCGCGGCGCCGTCCGGCCCGGCGCCGTCCGGCGGGGACGGGTCCTCCTGGCGGATCGAGGCGAAGCGGACGGCCTCGAGGCCGAAGAGATTCCGCTGGCCCTCCTGTTCCACCTCCTGGTTGTAGTACTGCCCCGGAGCGAGGGGGAAGAGGTCGCGGACCACCTTCTCGCCGAGGGCCCCGGCGCCTTCGATCCGGACCTCTCCCACGCGGAAGCGGGGGCCGGGGTGTACGTCGACTTCCACCCGCGCGGGGCCGCCGTAGACGCGGCTGCCGTCCTCCAGCACGAGCGCATCGATGTACCCCTGGCGGCGGAGAATCCGCACGAGGCTGTCCTTGCCGACCTGGAGCCGGATCCGGTCGAGGGGATCTCCCTCCGCCAGGCCGAGGAAGGCGGAGGCCTGCTCCGGGGGGAGGGTCTCGGGCAGTCCCCGGATGACGAGGCTGTCGATGAGGGTCGGCGGGCCTTCGTCGATCGTGAACCAGACGCGGGCCTCGCGGCCGTCGCCGCGGATCTCGCGATCGACCTGCGCCTCGTAGTAGCCGCGCCGGTTGTAGTACGCGCGCAGCCGGATCGCGTCCTCCGCCACCGCGAGCGTGTCGAGGTAGGCCCGGTTCTGCGCGAACCCCACGTCCACCCCCGCGTGCCTGAGCAGGCAGAACGGCAGCTGCAGGAGGAGGCTCTTGCACTCGGTGTCGCGGGTGCGGATGACCGCGCGCAACTGGCCGTCGGAGAGCGCCTGGTTGCCGATGATGTAGAGGGCGCGCACCTCGGCGCGGCGAGTCACCTCTTCGTTGGTCGGCGTCTGGCCGGCCAGCGTGGGCGGCCCGGCGAGCGCGACGGCGAGCGCCAGCCCGACGGCGAGCGCCAGCCCGACCGGAGCCGGGCGGTTCACACGGCCGCCTCTCGCGCCCGGCGGCGCAGCCTCACGACCACCGCCACGCCCGCGGCGAACATGACGATCGAGATCGCCTGCGCGAGCGTGAAGCTCCCGAGGAAGCGGTCGTCCTTCGCGCGGAAGAACTCGACGACGAAGCGCTCGATCGCGGCGAGCGCCAGCCAGAGGCCGAACAGCCACCCCTGGACGTGCGGGTGCCGGCGCAGCCGCCACAGGATGAAGAAGATGATGAGCGAGAGCCCCGTCTCGTAGAGCTGCGTCGGATGGACGGCGAGGACCTCGATGTCGGGGAGCGCGGGGTCCACCTCGGCGCCGAAGCGGCGGAGGTTGCCCGCGGTCGAGGGCGGCAGCCCGTTGGGAAAAGCCATGCCCGCGAAGGAGTCGGTCGGCCGCCCGTAGTCGTCGCCGACGAGGAAGCAGCCCATGCGACCGATCCCGTAGGCGAGGGAGAGGGCGGGGGCGACGGCGTCCACCGCGAGGCCGCGCGCGACGGGACGGCGGCCGAGGACCCACATGACGCCGAGGAAACCGCCGATGAAGCCGCCGTACCAGACGAGTCCGCTGCGCGAGAAGATCATCCCCAGCGGGTCGACGGCCGTGCGGTCCCAGTTCAGGAGCACGTAGTAGATCTTGGCCCCGACGATGCCGCCGATCAGCGCCCCGATCAGCATGTCGGCCGCGAGGTCGCGGCCCGCGCCGAGACGGTCGGTCTCCGCGCGCAGGACCATGTATCCCGACAGGAAGGCGAGCGCCATCAGGAGTCCGAAGGACGTGAGCGTGAACTCGCCGATCAGCGGCAGGTTCAGGGTGAAGAGTTCAGGAAACACGTTGGCACACTCCCTCGGGTCACGGGCTGCCGACCGGGCCGGGCCGGACGGCGGATCGGGTCGGGCGGCGGATCAAGCCGGGTCCTGGACCAGGCCGGGAAACGCGAGGCCCGCCTCGGCGTTGAGCGACCACGGGCTTCGCTCGCCGTTCGCCAGGCGGTGACGCGCGACGGCGGCGATCATGGCCGCGTTGTCCGTCGCGAGGCGGGGCGAGGGGGCGTACAGCTCCCCGGACGAGCCCAGGCGCTCCGATAAACTTTTGCGCAGTCGGGAGTTTCGCGCCACTCCGCCCCCCAGAACGACCCGGCGGCAGCCCGTCTGCTCCACGGCTCGCAGCGTCTTCGCGATGAGCACATCGACGACCGCCTCCTGGAACCCCGCGGCCAGATCGGGCACGGCCTCCTCCAGTGTCCCGTCGGCTTCCCGCTCCGCCGCGATGCGGGCCACCGCCGTCTTGAGGCCCGAGAACGACATGTCGTAGTACGACCGATCGCCCGGATCATCGCGCCCGGTCAGCATGGGACGCGGCAACCGGAACCGGGCGGCATCTCCGCCCGACGCGGCGCGCTGGATCTCGGGACCGCCGGGATACGCGAGGCCCAGGCGGCGCGCCACCTTGTCGAACGCCTCGCCCGCCGCGTCGTCCCGCGTCTGCCCGAGGAGCCGGTAGCGGCCCCACGCCCGCGCTTCGAGGAGGAGCGTGTGCCCGCCCGACACGAGGAGGCCGATGAACGGCGGCCGGGCCGCCGGGTGCTCGAGCGCGGTTCCGTACAGGTGTCCCTCCATGTGATGGACGCCGAGCAGCGGGAGGTCGCGGGCGAAGGCGTAGGCCTTGGCCCAGTTCACCCCCACGAGGAGGGCGCCGACGAGACCGGGGCCCGCCGTCACCCCGACGCCCGCGATCTCGTCGCGGCCGACTCCCGCCTCGCGCATCGCGTGCCGCACCATCGCGTCGAGCGACCGGATGTGCTCGCGCGCCGCGATCTCCGGCACGACGCCGCCGAACGCGGCGTGCGCGTCCTGCGAGGCGATGGCCAGCGCCCGGATGCCGGTCTCATCGACGACCGCGGCCGAGGTCTCGTCGCAGGAGGTCTCGATGCCGAGCACCGGACCGTCCCGGAACCCGAGGGCGGGCGCGTCGGCGCCTGTGGGTCTCACGTTTACGGGTCGCTCGGGGCAGAGCCGGCGCCGGAGCCGGCCGAGCCGGCGGACACGCGCTCCGGCGAGAGGTCGATCGTCACCGTGGCGGCCACATCCTCGGGCAGCCGGACGCGCACGGGGAAGGAACCCGCGCCATCGAAGAAGGCGGGGATCTCGACCGTCAGGGTGAGGTCGGCGGGGTCGAGTCCGTCCACGACGGCGGCCGGGCCGGAGACGGCGGCCGTGACGGTGGCCGGTTCGAGCGACACTGTCCCCGCTCCGGAGCCCACCCCCAGGCCCGTGGCGGAGACCGGGGCCTCGAACCGGCGGGTGACGAGGGAGTCGACCTCGACGGTGCCGATCACGGTGGCCGGCTCGACGGAGAGTCCCGAGAGATCGGGCGGCAGCGCGATCCCCAGTTGCTGGGTCACCGGTCTCGACACCGCGCCGACTCGGAGAAGCTCGGTCGTGACCTCGGAGACGCGGTTCACGAACGAGGCGGGCCCCTGCAGCCACACGCTGTCGGGCGCGAGCCGCATGCCGACGACGAAGGCGCCCGGCGCCGCCCGCGCGTCCGTCCTCCCGGCGACGGCGACCCACTTCCCCACCCGCTCTTCGAGCCGGACGGAGACGATGGCGGGGCTCACGGCCACGGGTTCGACGCCGAGTTCGCGGTTGTAGATGACCTCGGACGGCGAAAGCTCGACGCTCACCACGCTGTCTTCCACCTGGTCGATGACCTTGCGGATCCTGTTTTCCTCGAAGCGCGTGGCGAAGACTTCGTTCCTCCCGCCGCGGAACGTGGTCGTGATCTCCGAGGGGATGACCTCGCGCAGACTCCAGGCGGAGTCGCTCACCTGGATCTCGAGGAGGGTGGGCACGGCCTGTTCGGCGAGTTGGCCGTCGGCCGACACGCGCAGCCAGAGGAGGATCGAGAGCACGAGCGCGGCCGCCTTGTAGGGCCAGTTCCGGGTCAGCAGTCCCTGAAGATCCATCCTATCTCTCCATCCTATCTCTCCATCCTGGAGACGGTATCGGGCGGCGTATCGGACGCCGTATCGGGCGGCGTATCGGGCGGCGTCCCGGCCACGATCACCGAGACGAGGCCGTCTCCGCGCAGGGGGGAGCCGGGGTCCGGACTCTGAAACACGACGCGGCCCTGCACGTCGCGCGCGTCGGCCTGGTAGCGGACCGCGCCGAGGCGCAGTGCCACCTCCTTCAGGAGGGCCTCGAGGTCGTCGACGTGGCGGCCGCGCAGGTCGGGGACGGTGACGATCGCCCGGCCCCGGCTCACGAAGAGCCGAACCGAGGCGGGCAGCGTGAGGCGGGCGCCGGCTTCGGGCTCGGTGCGGATCGCGCCGGCCGCCGGGGTATCCTCCACATCCTCGATGTCGATCTCGAACCCGAGTCGGGTGAGCAGCGTCGCCGCATCGGCGGTCGGGAGTCCGCCGAGATCGGGGACGACGCGGGTCTCGACGCCGGCGCTCGTCGTGAGAAAGACCGTGTCGCCGGTCTGGGTGGTCTGGCCCGGGAGCGGGGTCTGGGCGACGACGGCCCCGGCCGCGATGCCGTCGTGGCTGAGGCGGCCGCGCTCGAGGGCGGCGAAGCCGAGGGCTGCGAGTTGCCGCTCCGCCTCCGCGAGCGGGGTGCCGGTGAGATCGGGCACCTCGGTGAAATCGACGTCGGTGGGGTCCGCCGCCGCTGGGAAGAGCCAGCGCGCGGCCGCGGTGTAGCCGAGGCCGCACATGACGGCGGTGAGGAGGAGGGCGCGGAGGAACTTCACGCGACCCTCCGCAGCCGCGCCGCGTAGGCGCCGTCGGTGTCGGTGACCCAGGGGCGGACGAAGAGGTCGCCGCGCGGGGTCACGCAGCCATCGGGGACCGCGTCCGGCGGTTCGCGCCGGTAGTCGGGCCTGCGCTCGAGGAAGGCGTCCACCTGTCCTTCGTTCTCCTCGCGTTCGAGCGAACATGTGCTGTAGACCAGAAGGCCGCCCGGCCGTACGGCATCGGCGCAAGCGTCCATGATCTCGCGCTGCAGCGCCACGAGGGCGCCGAGGCCGCGCTCGTCGAGCCGCCAGCGGGCGTCGGCCCGCCGCCGCAGGACCCCGGTGCCCGTGCAGGGCACGTCGGCCAGCACGGTCCCGGCCTCGGCGACCGGAAGCCGGCGCGCGTCGGCGACGGCCGCGCTCACCGGCAGCTTCAGCCGCCGGGCCGGCGCGGCGAGGCGGGCGAGCCGCCCCCGCGAGACGTCGAGCGCCACGACCGGCACGCCGTATGCCGCCGCGAGCCCCACGGCCTTCGTGCCCGGCGCCGCGCACACGTCCAGCACGGGTTCGGCGGGCCGACGACCCACATAATCTACCACCGAGGAGGCCGCAGGGTCCTGCACCACGGCGCGGAGCCCGGCGAGCGCCGCCGCGGGGGCGCCCTCCGCGAGCGTGAAGGAGCGCGGCCAGCCGGGCACGGGCGCGAGCCGGACGCCCTCCGGCGGCACGGGGTCGTCGCCGTCCAGCATCCGCAGCACGACGTCCGGGGGACGGTTCTGCCCTTCGACGAGCCGCCGCACATCGGCCAGCGGCCAGCGCGCGAGCCAGCGCCGCAGGAGCCACTCGGGGTGCGAGCCCCACGAACACAGGTGCGCGACCGGATCCGCGTCGGGCTCGGGGAACGGATCGGCGCCGTCCCGCCCCCTGGCCACGGCCCGCAGCACGGCGTTCACGTACCCGACCCGCTTCCGCCCCACCCCGGCCCGCGCCGCGCGCACCGTCTCGCCGACCGCGGCGTGATCCGGCGTCCGCAACTCCGTCAGCTGGTAGACCCCGATCCGCAGCCAGTCCCGCACGGTCGGGTCGATCCGGCGGAGCGGCCGGTCCGCGAAGGCCGCGATCCAGACGTCCAGGCGCGCGCGCAGCCGCAGGCAGCCGAACGCAATGTCCAGGGCCAGGCCGCGGTCCACGGGGTCCACGCCGGGGAGGATGCGCGAGGCCGCGAGATCGGACAGGGCGCCGACCCTCACATCGGCCAGGATCCGGTGGGCCGCCGCGCGCGGGTTCAGCGGAGTCCGCGGGCTCAATCCGGGGGCGGCAGACCCTCGAGCGGACTCGACGGCACCGCCCATTCGCGGCGCGGCATGCGTCCGGCGAGGTACGCGCGGCGCCCCGCCTCCACCGCCAGCCGCATCGCCCGCGCCATCTCCACCGGATCCTCCGCCGCGGCGATCGCCGTGTTCATGAGCACGCCGTCGACCCCCTGCTCCATCGTCGCGCACGCGTCGGAGGCCGTCCCCACCCCGGCGTCGACGACGACCGGGACGGAGAGCCTGGACTTGATGATCCGGATGTTGAGCGGGTTCAGCAGCCCGAGGCCGCTCCCGATCGGAGAGGCGAGCGGCATCACCGCCGCGGCCCCGGCGTCCTCGAGCCTGAGCGCCGTCACGAGGTCGTCGTTCGTGTAGGGAAGGACGGTGAACCCCTCGGCCACGAGCACGCGCGTGGCCTCGATCAACGCCTCGGTGTGGGGGAAGAGCGTGTCGGCGTCGCCGATGACCTCGAGCTTCACCCAGTCGCTCATCCCCGCCGCGCGCCCCAGCCGCGCGAAGCGGATCGCGTCCTCGGCGGTGTAGCACCCCGCCGTGTTGGGGAGGAGTTCGAACTCGTTCGGAGTGATCGTCCGCAGGATGTCGTCGCGGTCCGGGTTCTCGATGTCGACCCGCCGCACCGCGACCGTGACCATGCCGGCGCCGGAGGCCCGGATCGCCTCGAGCATCACCTCGGGACTCGGGTATTTCCCCGTCCCCACGATGAGACGGGAATCGAACGTGCGGCCGCCGATCTCGAGCGCGTCCATCGTTCAGCCGCCTCCCACGAAGTGGACGAGTTCGACGCGGTCGCCGGCCTCGAACCGGATGCTCTCGATCTCCGGCGGCCGGACGATCCGACGGTTCAGTTCGACGACGATCGCCCGCCCGTCCAGTCCGAGGTCGCGGAGCAACACCGCCACGGACGTTCCCGCGGGAACGTCACGCTCCCGTCCGTTCACCTGTATCCGTATCTCGTCCATCCCATCTCCGGTCCAGTCTTCTCCTCAGATCGAGCGCGGCCCGCGCCGGGTCGGGAGCCGACCACACCGCGCGCGCCACCACGATCCCGTGCGCGCCAGCCTCCACGACCTCGTCGATCCGCTCCGCGCGCAGGCCGCCGATGGCGAGAACCGGCGCGGCGGTCGGCGCGGCGGTCGGCGCGGCGCGGACGGCGGCGGCCACGGCCTCGGTCACCGCCGCGGGGCCGCTTCCCGCGCGCCCGGGGTGCGAGGGCGTGGCGTAGATCGTGCCCGGCACAAGGTAGTCGGCGCCGTCCCGAACGGCTCGAAACGCGCCCTCCGCATCGTGTACGGATGCCCCGATCGCCAGCCTCCCCGCGCACGCCTCGACCATGCGGCGCGTCTCCTTCACCCCGAGGGCGGTTCGTCCAAGCTGCACCGCCCGCGCGCCGGCCGCCAGCGCGACATCGGGCCGTCCGTTCACCACCAGCCAACCCCCCGTCCGCGCCGCGCTCGAGGCCAGTTCAGCGGCGATCTCGAACAGGCGACGGGTGGAGAGACGCGCCCTCAGATGTACCGCGATGGGGGCCCCGCGCTCCATCGCGCGTTCGACCGCCGCGAGGCCGGAGGGGCCGTCCACCTCCCGCTCCGAGACGAGCACGTGCAGCCGCGGGAAGCCGTCGAGCCGGTGGCGGAAACCGTCAAGCCGCGCGTCAGTCGAAGCGGACCCCCTTCAGGTCCGCGACCCCCCGGGCGACCCCGCGGACCCAGGCGGCGGCGGACATGCGCCGGCGGCCGGCCGGCTTGACGGCGCCGACGCGGAGGACCCCGTCTCCGGTGGCGACCCGCAGCCCCCGCACGGGGTGCGCTTCGATGACCGTGCCCGGCGCCGGAACCCCGGCCGTCGTGGCGGCGTCGCCCGCTCCGGGGGCGTCGGGCTCGACGGTCGGTTCGAAGCACTGCAGCGACCGCCCGCGGAGGGTGGTCCAGGCCGCGGGCCAGGGGTCGCAGCCGCGCAGCCGGCGGGCCAGTTCGGGGGCGGCGCGCGACCAGTCGATGCGCGCCGCCTCCCGGTCGAGTTTCGGGGCCCACGTCGCGCGCGCTTCGTCCTGCGGCGTCTCGACGGCGCGCCCGGCCGCGATCTCGGCCAGCACCTCGACGAGCCGCGTCGCTCCCGCCCGGGCCACCGCCTCGTACAACTCCCCGGCGGTCATGGCGGCGTGGATCGGGATGCGGGTCTGCCCGAGCACCGGTCCGGCGTCGAGCGCGGCGACCATGCGCTGGATGCTGACCCCCGACTCGGCATGCCCGCGGATGATCGCCCAGTTGATCGGGGCGGCCCCGCGCAGGGCGGGCAGGAGCGACGCGTGGACGTTGAACGAACCGAGCGGCGGCAGATCGAGCGCCTCGCGCGGGAGGATGCGGCCGTACGCCGCCACGACGGAGACATCGGGGGTGAGCCGGCGCGCCGCGTCGAGGAACGCCGCCTCGCCCGGGCGGACGGGCTGCAGAACGGGCACTTCGGCCGCCAGCGCCCACTCCGTCACCGGACTGGCCCGCATCGCGCGTCCCCGTCCCGCCGGCCGGTCGGGGTTCGTCACCACGCCCGCGATCTCGTGGCCCGCCGCCCGCATCGCCTCCAGCGAGGGGAGCCCGAACTCCGGCGTCCCCCAGAACAGGACCCTCAAGCCTGCTTGCGCCACTTCCCGAGCAGCATCTTCCGCTTGAGCGGACTCACGCGGTCGAGGAAGAGGATCCCGTCGAGGTGGTCCGTCTCGTGCTGGAGGCAGCGGCTGAGGAGGCCGTCGGCCCGGATCTCCACCGGTTCCCCGTCCAGCCCCAGCCCGCGCACGACGATCGACGCGCTGCGCTCGACGATCTCCGCCAGCCCGGGGATGCTGAGGCATCCCTCCTCCTCCTTCGATGTCCCCTCCGCCTCGACGATCTCGGGGTTCACGAGGACGCCGGGGGCGATGTCGGAATCGCGCACGTCGTAGACGAAGAGCCGGACCGGAACGCCCACCTGCGGCGCGGCGAGCCCGATGCCGTCGGCGTTGTACATCGTCTCCTGCATGTCCTCGGCGAGGCGGCGCATCCCGTCGTCGATGTCCGCCACGGGGGCGCACTTCTCCCTCAGTACGGGGTCGCCGAAGGTGCGGATTTCCAGGATCACAGCGACTTTGCGGGCCGGCTCGGTCAGCTCCGGGAGTCGACCCTGCCGATCTTCGAGCGCTCGACCTCGACCCGCGTGTCGCCGGTCTTGACCGTGACGCGCTCGTTCGTGAGGTGGACGATGGTTCCGACGATGCCGCCGATGGTCGTGACCACGTCTCCCCGCTTCAGGTTCTTGACCAACTCCTGATGCTCGCGCTGCTGCTTTCGCTGCGGGCGGAAGAAGATGAAGTAGAAGATGGCGATGAACCCGAACATCATCATCATCGTCGCGGCCGGGTTCGCCGTCCCGCCTTCCCCGCCGCCCATGAAGCTGACAATCAGCATGCTCCGTCCTCGCCTTCTGTGTCCTCGGCGTCCCCTGACGTCACGGCGCCGCGGGTCCGCGTCGGTACGTGGCCAGCCAGGCATCGGCCCAGCGGTCGTAGTCGCCCCGCAGGATCGCCGCGCGGGCGAGTGAAGTCAATCGAATCAGGAACCGCACGTTGTGCAGCGACAGGAGCCGCAGGCCGAGGAGTTCGTTGCTCACGAACAGGTGGCGCAGGTAGGCGCGGCTGTAGCCCGCGCAGCAGGCGCAGTCGCACGTCGCGTCGAGCGGAGCGGGATCGGCCGCGAAGCGCGCCCCCTTGATGTTGAGGCGACCTTCGGCCGTGAAAGCGGTGCCGTTGCGCCCGTTCCGGGTCGGCGCCACGCAGTCGAACATGTCCACGCCGCGCCGCACCGCCTCGACGACATCGTCGGGATAGCCGACCCCCATGAGATACCGGGGGCGGTCGGAGGGCAGCGCGGGTTCGATGACGTCGAGCACGCGGTGCGTAGCATCCTTCGCCTCGCCCACGGAGAGGCCGCCGATCCCGATCCCCGGCCACTCGCCCGCCGCCAGCGTGCGCTCGATCGACTCGAGGCGCAGATCCTCGAACGACGCGCCCTGTACGATCGGGAAGAGGAGCCCGCCGCTATCGGGATGAGCTTCGTGGCTGTCGCGGCAGCGCTCGAGCCAGGCGAGGGAGCGTTCGACCGCGGTCCGGGCCGCCTCGCGCGACGCCTCGCCGGGGGGACATTCGTCGAACGCCATGCGGATGTCGGAGCCGATCGCGGCCTGGATGTCCATCGACAGTTCCGGGGTCAGCCGGTGCAGGCTCCCGTCGAGGTGGCTGCGGAAGGTCACCCCTTCGTCGTCGATCTCGTTGATGCGCGCGAGCGAGAACACCTGGAAACCGCCCGAGTCCGTGAGGATGGGCCCATCCCATCCCATGAAACGGTGAAGTCCGCCGAGTTCCTTGAGGACGCGGGTCCCGGGCCTCAGGTAGAGGTGATACGCGTTCCCGAGCAGGATCTCGACCCCTGCCGCGCGGAGTTCGCCGGGGGTGAGGGACTTCACGGTGCCGAGCGTCCCCACGGGCATGAAGCACGGCGTATGGATCGTGCCGCGCGCGAGGTCGAGGACCCCCGCCCTGGCGCGCCCGCTCGTCCCGTCGAGGCGGAAGTGTCCGGCGTCCGTGACGCGACCGTCCGTCATGTGACCGTCCGTCATGTGATCAGCATCGCGTCGCCGTAGGAATAGAAGCGGTAGCGCTCCCTGATCGCGTGCGCGTAGGCCGCGAGCGCGAGTTCGCGCCCCGCGAACGCCGCCACGAGCATGAGGAGGCTGGAGCGCGGGAGGTGGAAGTTCGTCACGAGCGCGTCGACGGCGTGGAAATCGTATGGGGGGCGGATGAAGAGGTCGGTCCAGCCCCGGCCCGGTTCGAAGCGGCCGGGGGCGCCCACGGTCTCGAGCACGCGGCAGGAGGTCGTGCCGATCGCGACCACGCGGCCGCCCGCCGCGCGCGTCGCGTTGAGTTGGTCGGCCGCCTCGGGGGAGAAGCTGTAGGCCTCGGGCGCGACGCGGTGTTCCTCGACGCGGGTCGCCGTCACGGGGCGGAAGGTCCCGAACCCGACGTGCAGGGTGAGGCGGACGAGGCGCGCGCCCCGGGCCTCGAGGGCGGCCAGGAGTTCGGGGGTGAAGTGGAGCCCGGCCGTGGGGGCGGCGACGCTCCCGGCCGGCGCCGCGTAGACGGTCTGGTAGCGCTCGCGGTCCTCCGCGTCGTCGCGCGGCATGTTGTCGCGCGGCGCGCCGCGCCGCGCGTTCGGACCGCCCCCCGCGTCCCGCACGATGTACGGTGGGAGGGGGACGCGGCCGTGGCGCTGGATGAGCGTCCAGGGGTCCGCGTCGCCGGCGAGCCGCACGAGGCGCGTGCCGTCGGGGGCGGAGTCGAGGATCTCGACCGTGAACCCGTCCGCGATATCGACCGTGCGGCCGGGCTTGAGCTTGCCGCCGGGGCGGACCATGGCGCGCCACAGGCGGGTGTCGGCCCGGTCGAAGGGGTCCGTCGGTTCGAGCGAGGAGGCCTCGGGGCGGACGAGGAGGATCTCGGCGCGGGCGCCGGTCGGCTTGCGGCCGAGGAGCCGGGCCGGGAAGACGCGGCTGTCGTTGACGACGACCGCATCGCCGGGCGACAGCCGCTCGAGCAGCGCGGGAAAGGCTGCGTCCGTGAAGCGGCCCCGCGCGCGATCGACCACGAGGAGCCGGCTGGCATCACGGCGCTCGGCCGGGCGGGCCGCGATCAGCTCGGCCGGCAGTTCGTAGTCGTACGCCTCGGTGCGGCCCGCCCGCTCAGCCTTCATCGCCGACGTCACCGCCGACGTCACCGCCGAACAGCGCGCCCTGCGCCCTGCCGGCTTCTCCGCGCGGGAGCGCGTAGCCGAAGCGCGCGTACGCCTTCCGGGTGGCCGTGCGGCCTCTCGACGTCCGCTGCATGTACCCGTTCTGGATCAGGTACGGCTCGTACACCTCCTCCAGCGTGCCCGCGTCCTCCCCCACCGCGACGGCGAGCGAGGCGAGCCCCACCGGTCCCCCTTCGAACGTCTCGATGATCGCCTTGAGCACGCGCGCGTCCATCTCGTCGAGGCCGTACTCATCCACGTTGAGCAGCTTGAGGCCGTCCACGGCCGTCTCGGCGTCGATCGTACCGTCGCCCCGCACCTCCGCGAAGTCGCGCACGCGGCGCAGGAGGCGGTTCGCGATGCGGGGCGTGCCGCGGGCGCGGCGCGCGATCTCGTCGGCCCCGTCGGCGGTGGTGGGGATGTCGAGGAGGCTCGCGGAGCGGACGACGATCCGCGCCAGTTCCTCCTTCGGGTAGTAACCCAGCCGCTCGACGACGCCGAAGCGCGCCCGCATGGGCGCGGTGAGGAGTCCGAAGCGGGTCGTCGCCCCCACGAGCGTGAAGCGCTCGAGCTTCATCGTGAACGTCTCGACGCGGGGGCCGTCCCCGAGCCGGATCTCGATCCGGTAGTCCTCCATCGCCGGATAGAGGAACTCCTCGATCACGGGCCGCAGGCGGTGGATCTCGTCGATGAAGAGGAGGCCCCGCGGCGGGAGGTTCGTGAGCAGGCCGGCGAGGTCGCCCGGCTTCTCGAGCACGGGGCCGGAGGTGAGCTTGACCTCGACCCCGAGTTCGCGGGCGAGGAGGAGGGCGAGCGTCGTCTTCCCGAGGCCCGGCGGGCCGTAGAAGAGGGTGTGGTCGAGCGCCTCGCCGCGGCCCAGCGCGGCCTCCACGAACACGGAGAGGCTCTCCTTGACGCGCGCCTGGCCGATGAATTCGTCGAGGCGCTGCGGGCGCAGCGAGGCGTCGGGGCGCAGGTCGTCTTCGAGCACCTCCGGCGTGGTGATCTCCGTGCGCGGCCGGTCGTCCGGCGCGCCGGTGCCGGTCCCGCCGGGGGGGCCGGGCGCCGTCATACGTGCTGCAGCGCGCGGCGCACGAGTTCCTCGACGCCGACCTTGCGGCCCTCGAGCGCATCGAGCGCGTGGCGCACGGCGTTCTCGCTCTGCCCGCGCTGGTAGCCGAGGGCCCGCAGCGCCTGCACGGCCGCCGCGGCCGGGCCGCCCGCCGCCGGCAGGTCGCCGGCCGGGTCGCCCAGGTCGTCGAGCTTGTCCGCGAGGTCGATCGCGATCCGCTCCGCCGTCTTCCGGCCCACGCCGCTCACCGTCTGGAGGGTGCGGTGGTCCTTGGCGCGGATCGCCCGCACGATCCGGCCCGGCGGCAGCGCCCCGAGGATCGCGAGCGCGAGGCGCGGCCCCACGCCGCTCGGGGTGCGCAGCCGCTGGAAGAGTTCGCGGTCCCGTGCGGTCTCGAAGCCGTACAGTTCGAACGCGTCGTCGCGCACGACGAGAACGGTGTGCAGTTCGACGGCGGCCCCCTCGGGCGGCAGCCGGTCGACCAGCCCGAGCGGCACGTTGACCTCGTAGCCGACGCCGTCGCCCGTCACCACCTCGACGGCGCTCGCGCCGCGCCCGACCAGCTCTCCGCGCAGACGCCGGATCACGGGAGCCTCCCGCCGATCAGGTGACAGAGGGCGACCGCGCAGCCGTCCGCCGCGTCCGCCGGGCGCGGCGCCTCGCCGAGCCGCAGGTGGTGCTTGACCATGAAGCCGACCTGCTCCTTGCTGGCGGCGCCGGTCCCCACGACCCGCTTCTTCACCTGCCGCGGCGCGTACTCGTGAATCGGGAGGCCCCGCAACTGCGCCGCGAGGACGAGGACGCCGCGCGCGTGCCCCAGCACCATGGCCGTGCGGGCGTTCCGCCCGTGGAAGGCGCTCTCGATCGCCACGCACGTCGGCGCCAGCCGGTCGATGATCTCGAGCGCCCCGCAATGGATGTCCGCGAGCCGCGAGCCCAGATCCGTCCCGCGCGGCCGCACGACGCCGCACTCGATGAGGCGGTACGAGAGGCCCGGGACCGACCGGCCCCCCTCGATGCAGCCGTAGCCGGTCGCCCGCGTGCCGGGGTCGATTCCCAGCACCTTCAGTGGGCCGCTCAGTCCCCCGCCTCCAGATCGACGTTCGTGTTGACCCGCAGCACGTCGTCGTGGTCGTCGAGCGCCGTCAGGATGTCGAGCACCCTCCCCGCCTCGCGTCCCTCGACTCTCACCGTGTTCTTCGCGACCATGGCGAGATCCGCCTCCGCGACCGCGATCCCGGCCGCGCGCATCGAGGCGAGCACGTCGTGGAAGTCGCCCGCCCCCGTCGTCACGACGTACATCCCGTCGTCCGCCTCGAAGTCCTCCGCCCCGGCCTCGAGCGCCGCATCGAGCGTCGCCTCCTCGTCGCTGCGGTCGGCCGACACGAGGATCTGGCCCTTGCGTTCGAACAACCAGGCGACGGAGCCGCTCTGCCCCAGGTTCCCGCCCCGCTTGTCGAGCAGGTGCCGGAGTTCGGCCAGCGTCCGCCGCGGGTTGTCCGTGAGACACTCCAGATACAGCGCCGCGCCGCCGGGCGCGTAGCCCTCGTGCGTGACCTCTTCGTACGAGGCCCCGGGGAGGTCGCCCGTCCCGCGCCTGATCGCGCGTTCGATGTTCTCGGTCGGCATGCGCTGGCCCTTGGCGTTGTCGATCGCGGTCCGGAGACGGGGGTTGAAGTCCGGGTCCCCTCCCCCTTCGCGCGCCGCCACGGCGATCTCGCGCCCGAGCTTGGAGAAGAGCTTCCCCTTCGCCTTGTCGGTCACCGCCTTCTGGCGCTTGATCTTCGACCACTTCGAATGGCCCGCCACGGGCTACCGCCTGCTCGTCTTCCTGCTCGTCTTCCTACTCATCGCCATCGCGCCGGGACTCCGCGATCACTCTCTCCTGAACATGCGGCGGAACCTGCTCGTACGCAGCCAGGCTGCGGGTGTGCGTCGCCTTCCCGTGCGTCAGCGAGCGCAGCGCCGCGGAGTACTTGTAGAGTTCGGCCTGGGGGACGTGGGCCTTCACGACCTGCCGCCGCCCCTTCGATTCCATGCCGAGGACGCGGCCGCGCCGCTGGTTGAGGTCTCCCATCACCTCGCCCATGTACTCCTCGGGCGTCTCGACCTCCACCTCCATGATCGGCTCGAGGATCACCGGGTTCGCCTCCCGCGCCACCTTCTGGAACGCGATCGAGCCCGCGATCTGGAAGGCGATGTCGGAGCTGTCGACGGAGTGGTGCGAGCCGTAGTAGCACTCGGCCTGGAAGTCCACCAGGGGGTAACCCGCGAGGACGCCCTTGCGGCGCGCCCCCTCGATCCCCTTTCCCACGGCCGGGACGAACTTGGTCGGGATCACGCCGCCCTTGATCGAGTCCACGAACACGTATCCCCCTCCGCGCGGCAGCGGGCTGAGGCGGACATGGCAATCGCCGAACTGGCCCCGCCCGCCGGACTGCTTCCTGTGGCGGCCCTGGCCCTCGGCGGTCCTCGTGATCGTCTCGCGGTAGGCGATCCGCGGCTCGTGGATGTCCACGTTGACCCCGTACTTCCGGGTCATCTTCTCGAGCGAGATGTTGAGGTGGATCTCCCCGAGTCCGCGGATGATCGTCTGCCCGCGCTCGGGGTCGTAGCCCGCGGCGAAGGTCGGGTCCTCCTCGTGCAGCTTCGACAGCCCGCTCCCGATCTTGTCCTCGTCGGCGCGCGTGCGCGCGGTCACCGCGAGGGAGAGGTCGGGGGCCGGCCAGCGGATCCCCTCGAGCGTGACGGGCGAGGCGCCGTCGCACAGGGTGTCGCCGGTGTGCGTGTCCTTGAGCTTCGTCACGACGCCGATGTCGCCGGGGTTCAGGACCTCGACGTCGACGCGCCGGACGCCGTGCGGGATCGCGAGGTGCGCGAGGCGCTCGGTCGAGGCGCGGCCGGGGTTGAGGAGCATGATGCCGTTGGTGATGCGGCCGCTGAACACGCGGAAGTAGCTCAGGTCGCCTACGTGCGGCTCGGAGGTCGTCTTGAAGACGAGGACCGCTGCCGGCGCGCCGACTCCCGGCTCCAGCACGACCTCGCCGCTTCCGTTGGACGCGGTCTGGGGGACCGCGCGGTCGGGCGAGGGCAGGAGTTCCACGATGCGGTCGAGGAGGGCCGGCACCCCGGCGCTCGTCTGGCACGAACCGCAGAACACGGGGACGACATCACCGTCGCGGATCGCCTCCGCGAGGACCTCCACGACGCGGCCGGGGTCGAGTTCCTCTCCCTCGAAGTAGGCCTCGAGCAGATCATCGTCCGCCGACACGATCGCCTCGATCAGCGTCTCGCGGAGTTCCTCCACCTCCGCCGCCACCTCGGCGGGGGGATCGACCTCGTCCGCGGCGCCCTTGTCGCCCCCCTTGAACATGTGCGCCTTCATCGTGAGGAGGTCGACGATGCCGGCGAAGTCGGCGCCCGCCCCGATCGGGAGCTGGACCGGCATCGCGTTCGGCGTGAGTTCGGCCCGGATCTGGTCGACGGTGTTCCGGAAGTTCGCGTTGTCCCGATCCATCATCGAGACGAAGACGGCCCGCGGCAGGCTCGCGGCTTCGGCGGCGGCCCACGTCTTCTCCGTCCCCACCTCGACCCCCGAGATCGCGTCGACGACGCAGAGGCCGGCGTCCCCCACCCGGATCCCCGCCAGGACTTCGCCGAGGAAGTCGAGGTAGCCGGGCGTGTCGATGAGGTTGATCCGGGTCTCGTCCCAGACGGCGTGGGCCACGGCGAGGTTGATCGAGATCCCGTGGCCGATCTCCTCGGGGGTGAAGTCGGTGAGCGCATTCCCCTTCTGCACGTCGCCCTTCCGGTTCGTATTTCCGGCGACGTAGCACATCGAATCCACGAGTGTCGTCTTGCCGGCGCCTCCGTGACCGAAGAGGACGACGTTGCGGATGTTGGACGTTTCATATGCCGAGGCGGCAGACGCCATGGACACCTCCCGGGACGGAGACTGGATCGCGGGGCGCGGGCCGACGTCGAACGCGGCTCGCGCGGGGCGGATATTGTAGAAACCGGCGGCGGAAAACTCCAGCCGCGCGGGGATGCGCCGGGCGTCGCCGGGGCGTTCAGTGCGTGCGGGACTTGGTCGGGGTGTCCTGCGTCTCCCTGTACTGCCGGCTCACCTCGTCGAGGAACGCCCGTTCACGGGGGGTCAGCGAGTCCATTCCGGTCGCGCGGATCTTGTCGAGGATGCGGTCGACCTCGTCCAGGGCGTCGCCGTCCCGCCGGCGCCGTCGGCGGGGGGTGGGGGGCGGCGCCTCGCCGGTGGAGGCCGCACGGCGCCTGCGCCGCGGCCGGGGCGCGGGCTTTTCCTTCTCCCGGTAGAGCGCCTTCTCCGCGAACCGGCGGAGACGCTCGCCGTAGCGCAGGTACACGAACCCGCTCACGAGGCCGCCGAGGTGCGCCCAGTGAGCCACGCCGTCGGCGGAGCCCTGCGCGGTCGAGAGGAGGGTGATGGCGCCCAGCCCCATCACGAACCACTTCGCCCGCACCGGGAACACGAACCAGAGGAGGATCTTCGCGTCGGGCCAGTTGAGGGCGAAGGCCACGAGGAGGCCGAAGACGGCGCCGGAGGCCCCGATCATCATCGTCGGCCCGAGGACGGAATAGAGGAGGACGGAGGAGGCGGCGCCCCCGAGTCCCGTGACGAGGTAGTACTTGATGAAGAAGCGGCTGCCCCATTTCTGCTCGAGCGGCGGCCCGAAGAAGAAGAGCGCGAGCATGTTCATGAACACGTGCATGAAGCTGCCGTGCAGGAACATGTAGGTGACGGCGGTCCAGGGTCGCGTGAGGAAGCCGGGGACGCCGAAGCCCAGCCACTCGATCGCCGGGGCCGGGACGATCCGCAAGCTCATGAGGAGGAAGATCGCGAAGTTCGCGATCATGAGCCGCAGGACCCAGCGGCTCATCGGGAAGCCGTGGCCGAAGCGGACCCCGCCGCTACCGTACGCCTGCTGCCGCATCATGCGCTTGCGTCACTCCGTTCCGTCATTCCGTGTCGCCATCCGTGTCGTCCGTCGCGAGGGCGATCGCCCACGCGAGGCGGCGCTCCCGCTCCCCCCGCTCGATCGCGAGCCGGATGAGGCGGTCGATGAGTTCCGGGTACGAGACGCCGCTCGCCGCCCACAGCTTCGGATACATGCTGATCCGGGTGAAGCCGGGGATGGTGTTGATCTCGTTCACGATGAGTTCGCCCGCCGGCACCTCGCCGCAACCTTCGGTCGTGAGGAAGAGGTCGACGCGGGACATCCCCTCGCAGCACAGCGCGCGGAAGGCGCGGATCGCGAGATCCCGCGCGCGCGAAGTGGTGTCCGGATCGAGGTCCGCGGGGATCAGCAGGTCGGCGCCGGCCTCGTCCAGGTACTTCGCCTCGTAGGAGTAGAAATCGTGCCGCGGGGCGATCTCCCCGGGGATCGAGGCCTCGGGAGTCCGGTTGCCCAGCACCGAGATTTCGATCTCTCGTCCGCGGATCGTGCGCTCGAGGAGGACCTTCGTGTCGAAGGAGAAGGCCTCTTCCAGAGCCTGCTCATAATTGCGCTCCGTGTCCACCCGCGAAACGCCCACGGAGGAGCCCATGTTCGCCGGCTTCACGAAGACGGGGGCGCCGAGCGCTTCCACGACCGCGGTCCAGGCCGGGGCTTCCTCGCGATCGGCGACCGTGAGGAAGGGGGCGACCGGGATCCCGGCGTCGCGGAGGAGCCGCTTCGCGACGTCCTTGTCCATGCAGACCGCCGAGCCGAGGACGCCGGGGCCCACGAAGGGGAGGTGCGCGAGGCGGAGCAGGCCCTGGACGGCGCCGTCCTCGCCCATGGGGCCGTGGAGGACGGGAAATACGACATCGAGCGGCGGGAGCGGGTCGCCGGGCGCCAGCGGCACGATCTCCGGGTCCCGGCCGCAGGCGACGGCGAGGGGCGTCGCGCCGACGGGGAGGCGGATGCGGCGGGGGTCCGACGCGTTCCGCAGGAAGCCGGACTCATCGGCCAGGCGCCAGCGTCCGCGGTGGTCGATGCCGATGAGCACGACATCGTAGCGATCGCGGTCGATCGCCTCGATGACGTTCTTCGCCGACTGCAGCGACACCTCGTGCTCCGGTGACTCGCCGCCGAAGAGGACGCCGACGCGCAGGCGCCGCGCGGTGGTCTCAGGGATTTCGGCCATCCTGGCCCTTTCAGCCGTCCGGGAGCGGCAGCGGGTAGAGGACGGGGAGCACGCCCCAGATGGCGATGGCGGTGTCGCCGTGCCGGGCGGGACGAAAGCGGAGCCGCCGGGCGCTCGCCAGCGCCGCGGAGTCGAGCGCGGAGTCGCCGGCGGAGTTCATCACCTCCACGGAATCGACCCGCCCCAGCCTCGAGATGTGGATGCGGAGGAGCGCTTCGCCCCCCACACCCCGCTCCCAGGCGTCGGGCGGATAGACGAACGGAGCGGACGGGGGCAGGAGAACGGGCGTGACGAAGCTGCCGTCGCCGAGCCGGTCGGGGCGGAGCCCGCCGAGGCTGGGGCGGACGTTTTCGGCGCAGGCGGCCATCGCGAGCCAGGCGAGCGCCGCGAGCGCCGCGAGCCCGGACGTCGCCGTGGCCGGGCCGGGTCTACGCATCGCCGAACGCTTTCCATTCCGCAAGCGTGTTCAGCGCCTCGAGCGGGGTGAGCCGGTCGAGGTCGAGCCGGGCCAGCCGCTCCAGCAGCTCGCGGGCGGCCTCGAGGTCGGTCGCATCCTCATCGCCGGGCGAGCCGGGCGCCGGCGACGCCTGCCCCGCGGGGAACCCGGCCGCCTCGAACAGGGAGAGCTGTCCCATCCCGCCTTCGGCGAGCGCGGCCCCTCGCCCGCCGGCGCCCCACGGCCCGCTCTCCAGCACGCGCAGGATGCGCGCGGCGCGCCCCACGACCTCGGCGGGGAGCCCGGCGAGACGCGCCACGTGCACGCCGTAGGAGCGGTCCGAACCCCCGGGCTCGAGACGGTGCAGGAAGACGATGTCGCGGCCCTCTTCCCGCACCGAGACGTTGAAGGCCGCCGCGCGCGGGAGCGATTCGGCGAGGCCCACGAGTTCGTGGTAGTGCGTCGCGAACACGGTGCGCGCGCCGAGTTCGTGCAGCCGTTCCGTCACGGCCCACGCGATCGACACGCCATCGTACGTCGACGTGCCGCGCCCGATCTCGTCCAGGAGGACCAGCGATCGCTCGCTGGCCCCGTGCAGGATGGTCGCGGTCTCGGTCATCTCCACCATGAACGTGCTCAGCCCCGCCGCGAGGTTGTCGCTCGCGCCCACGCGCGTGAATACGCGATCGCATACCCCGATGCGGGCCCGGCGAGCCGGCACGAAGGAGCCGATGTGCGCCATGAGCGCGATGAGTCCCGCCTGGCGGAGCACGGTCGACTTCCCGGCCATGTTGGGGCCGGTCACGATCATCGTCCGGCGCTCGTCGTCGAGACGCATGTCGTTGGGGATGAACCTGTCGCGACCCACGGCCGTCTCGACGACCGGGTGCCGCCCCTCCTCGACATCGAACAGGACCTCGTCCGTGAGCGCGGGGCGCACGTAGTCCTCGGCCTCGGCCACCTCGGCCAGGCACGCGAGCACGTCGATCTCGGCGACCCGGGCCGCGGCGGACTGCACCCGTCCCACCTCGGCGCCGACCTCGTCCCGCACCGACTGGAAGAGGCGCGCCTCCAGCCGCTGGATCTCGTCGTCCGCGCCGAGGACCCTCCCCTCCCATTCCTTGAGCTCGGGCGTCAGGTAGCGCTCGGCGTTGGTAAGCGTCTGGCGGCGGGTCCACTCCCCGGGAACGCGGTCGAGTTTCGACTTCGTGACCTCGAGGTAATACCCGAAGACCTTGTTGAACCCGATCCTGAGCGTGTCGATGCCGGTGCGGTCGCGCTCGCGAAGCTGCATGCCGGCGATGAAGTCGACCGCGTTTCCACGCACGCCGCGCAGTTCGTCGAGTTCGGGCGAGAAGCCGCGACGGATGACGCCCCCGTCCTTGAGCGCGTGGGGCGTGTCGGGGTCGATGGCCTCGCGGACCCGCTCCGCCACGTCGGCGAGCGGGTCGAACGCCGTGCGCGGATCGGCGAGCCGGCCGGCCTCGAGGCCGTCGAGGGCCGCCGCCAGCCCGGGCAACGCGTCGAGCGAGAGGCCGAGGCCGAGGAGCTCGCGGGGCCCCGCGCGACCGGTCGCGATGCGCGCCGCGAGGCGCTCCAGATCGCGGATGGGGCGGAGTGCGCGCCGGACCCGCCGGCGGACCTCGGGCCGTTCGACGAACTCCTGCACCGCATCGAGGCGGACCCGGATCTCGTCGGCGACGACGAGGGGACGCAGGAGCCGGCGGCGCAGAAGCCGCGCGCCCATCGGCGTGCGCGTGCGGTCGAGCCGCTCGAGGAGCGACGCCCCCTCGCCGGGGCGGAGCGGCTCGACGAGTTCGAGGTTCCGGCGCGTCATCTCGTCCAGAAACATGATCCGCCCGGCCCGGTCGACGCGCGGGGGGCGCAGGTGGTCCAGTCCGGACGGCCGCACTTCCTCGAGGTAGCCGAGCAGCGCCCCGCTCGCCGCGAGTAGGAGCGCGTCGCGCGCCGCGTCGAGCCCGAACCCGACGGAGGACGCCACGCCGAACCACGCGGCGAGACGTTCCTCGCCCTGCTCGGCGTCGAAGCGCCACTCCGGCCGCGTCGTCAGGTGCCAGGCGCCGGGCGGGTGCGCGCTCTCCTCGGGGACGACGATCTCGGCCGGCTCGAGGCGGCCCAGTTCGTCCCGCAGGTCGGCCTCGCCGGCGACCGCGCGCAGCTCGAACTCCCCGGTCGAGAGGTCGACGATCGCGAGTCCGAACGGGACCCGGCCGGCGATCGCGACGACGTAGTTGTTACGCTTCGCCGTGAGCAGCCGGTCCTCGAGGACGGTGCCGGGAGTGATGATCTCGACGACATCGCGCCGGACGATGCCCTGCGCCTCGGCGGGGTCCTCGAGCTGCTCGCAGATGGCAACGCGGCGGCCCGCCTCGAGGAGACGCGAGACGTACTCGTCCACGGCCTTGACCGGCACGCCGGCGAGGGGGATGTCCCGCTTGCCGCCGTTGTTGCGCGAGGTGAGGGTCAGCCCGAGGAGACCGCTCCCCTCCTCCGCGTCCTCGAAGAACATCTCGTAGAAGTCCCCGACCCGGAAGAAGAGGAGGGAGTCCGGGTGGCGGGACTTGATCTCGAGATACTGCCGGATCAGCGGCGTGGACCCGGCGGTGTCGGCCGGGGTGCGAGCCGGGGTGTCGGCCGGGGTGCGAGCCGGGGTGCGGGCCGGGGTCATGGTTCCGCGGCGATGACGGCGACCGGGAAGCCGGCCAGGCGCAGGCGCCGCTCCAGACCGCGGGCCGCCTCGGGCGTCGCGAAACGGCCCACCCGGACGCGGTGGAGCCCGCTCTCCTCGACGACGTGCGCCGGGAAGCCGTCCGCCTCCAGCTGCGACCGCATCTCGGTCGCCGCTTCCGGGATCGAGAAGGCCGCCACCTGGACCGTGAAGCGGGCCGCGCCGGGGGCGCAGCCGGCCGCCGCCGCGGCCGCGAGGCGGACGGAGACCGCGTCTCCGCCGTCCCGCGCCGCCCGGAACGCCCGCGTCCAGCCCTCACAGGCGCGATCGAGCAGGCCGCGGTCCTCGAACGTCCGCCCCGTCCAGTACCACGACGCCGTCGCCGCGGCGCTCCGCGGGTAATCGGCGCGCAGCCGCTCCAGGGCCGCGGCAGCGCGGGCCGGATCGCCCGCCGCCAGCTCCAGCTGCCCCAGCCGGAGCCAGACCCGGGCGCCGTGGGATGAGCCCCCGTCCAGGGCGAGGGCGAGCAGTTCGGCGCGGGCGGAGTCCGCGTCGCTCATGAGCCGCACCCTTAGATATCTGGCGCGTCCGACGGCTTCGCGGGATGGGTCCGGCGTCGTGGACAGCCAGCGTTCGATCGCCCCCGCGACGCCCTCCGTCGCGCCCGACTCGATCCGTGCCTCGAGACGGGCCAGCGCCTCGATCTCGGCGGACTGGGCGGCGGACTGGGCGGCCAGCCCCCAGGCGGGGCTCGCGGCGAAGAGCGCGAGCGGCCACACCCGCCGCAGGCGGCTCACGCGGACGCGCTGCGCATCTGCCCGAGCGAGAGCAGGAGGTCGGCGAGGACCGGCGGGTCGCCGCGGCCCGACTTCAGCTGCCGGTCGGCGCGGTGCAGCGCCCGGAGCGCTCGATCGAGTTCGTCTACGGTCCATCCCCTCGCCTGTCTCGCGTAGGTGCCCGCCTTCCAGGAAAGGTAGCCTCGCCCGGTCTCCGAGAGGACGGCCCGCAGGCCCGCCGTCCCCGTGTCGAGGGCCAGACCGAGGAGCAGGTGGTGTTCGACCAGTCCGGCGACGAGTCCGACACCCCGCTCGGATGTGAGCACGTCCTCCAGCTCGCGCAAGGCGCGCCGGTAGTTGCGCGAAGCCACGAGGTCGAGCCAGCTCCAGCGATCGATCCGATGAGTGCGGGGGATGAGCGCGGAGATCTCGGCCTCCGTGCGCCGGTCGGCGGGCAGCTGCGAGAGCTTCTCGAGTTCGGCGTCGAGCGTCGAGAGGTCCGACCCCACCGCCCCCGCGATGAGCTGGGCCACGGCCGGGGACAGATCGAACCCCCAGCGGGCGCGCGCGCGGTCGCGGATCCAGCCCGGGATCTCGGCGGCCCGGGGCGTGCTCCACTCCAGCGTGCGACAGCTCTTCTTCAGATCGCGGTAGAACGCCGCGCGCGAGCCCTTCGGGATCGTCGCCGTGACGATGAGCGCGATATCGGGGGGGAGCTTCGCCGCGGCCCGCTTCAGGACGTCCCGCGCCCTGGTCGCCAGACGCTCCACGTCGCGCACGAAGACGACCCGGCGTTCCGCCATCATCGGCGGCATGGCGAGGGTCGATGCGAGCTGTTCGCCGGTCACGTCCTCGCCGTGGAACTGGTCGTAGTTGAAGTCGCGCGTGGCGGGGTCGAGGGCGGCGTCGACGAGCTGCCGGGCGGCGTCGTCACGCAGGCGAATCGCGTCGCCGTGCAGGAACCAGCCACCGGCCGGGCCCTCGCGGTCGAGGACGCGAGCGAGTCGCGGATCCCGTCGCGCGCTCACGGGGCGTGAGCGTCGGAAGAGGAGAAAGGAGTCGGCGTCAGCGAGACTCGTCGAGTTGGCCGGAACGCCGTTCGGCCGGCAGGGGCGTCGAATCGCCCGCCACGATCGTCATGTCGTACGAGGAACTGAACAGACCGCCCGCATCATCGAGGGCGGGAGCGAAGGGGACCAGGAAGCGGTCCGGAATGTAGGGGCCATCGTTGAACAGACTCCGCTGGCTCTCGGCGACCGCGGGAGCGGGGGGCTCCACGGTCACGGGAGGCAGTCCCAAATCGATCCGCACGGGCTGCGTCCGGTTCGACACCCCCAGCGAGAAGAGGGCGGCCGACGCCACGACGATCGCCGCCGCCCGGCCGACGTGCGCCCGGAAGGGGAGCTTCGCGGCATCGTCGACATGGAAGAGGCGGTGCTGCAGCCGCGGCCGGAAGTCCGGCGAAGTCTCCACGGGCGGCAACGCACGCCACATGGCGAGTCCGCGCTCGAGCACGCTGTCGTAGCCTCGACACGAAGCGCAATCGTCCATGTGCGCGTCGAACCGCGCGATCTCCCCGGTCGGCAACACCCCGTCCCGATACTCGGTGTGCCCCTCGATAAACTCTTTGCAAACCATCGCAAAACCACCGTTGATAACGTCCACAGCCGGAGTACTACTCCGGTCCACATTCGAAGGTTCCCGTCCGCCCGGCATACCGAACGAGCCGGTCCTCTTCGATTCCGTCGCGTATTCGATTCAGTCGATGTATTCGGTCAGTCGAGCATCGGGGCGACGATCGCGGCGAACTTGTTGCGCGCCCGGTTGAGGCGCGACTTGACCGTCCCCAGCGTAACCCCGGTGATCTCTGAAATCTCTTCGTAGGTCTTCCCCTCGAGTTCCCGCAGCACGAACACGACCCGGTGATGCTCGGGCAGTTCCGTGACCGCGCTCTCAACCTGCTCGCGGACGCGCCGCTTCCGGAACAGATCGTCCGGCCGGTAGGCGTTGTCCTCGAATTCGAGCGGCCGGTGGTCGGCTTCCCAGTTCCTCTTTATCGAATGGAAGAGGACGAGCGGGTTGCGCGCCCGGTTTCGCAGCTCGTTCTTCGCCAGGTTGCTGGCGATCGTATAGATCCAGGTCGAGAATTTTCTCGTCGGGTCGAACCGGTGCAGGTGCCGGTAGACGCGCACGAAGGTCTCCTGAACGAGATCCTCCGCGCGGTCGCGGTCACCGATCGTCCGGTAGATGAAGTTCAGCAGGCGGTCCTGATAGCGGTCAGCGATCTCGGTGAACGCGAAGCGCTGGCCGTTGAGGTAATGCGTCACGAGCTCCGCATCCTCGAGGGCTCGGAGTTCGTTGCGCGCGAGGGGCTCCGTGGCGAGGCCCACCCCGTAGCGCCGTCCCGACTCCAGCATCAGCTCCGTGTCCATGCCGCTTCCTTTTCAGGCGGGTTTCGCGGTTTAAACACCGAAGCCGCCATTTCGATCCATCCAGCGGTGGACGAGGGTCAGCGTGCAGATCGTCTTCGCGTCGGTGATCTCCCCCGCGTCCACCATTTCGATGGTACGGCGGAGGGGTAGCCGATGCACGTCCATGAATTCGCTCGCCTCGTGGGAGGTGCGGCCGGCCTCCAACTCCCACGCCACGAAGAGGTGGATCACCTCGTCGGTGAAGCCGGGCGTCGTGCGCACGGAGGTCAGCCGTTCGATGCGTCCGGCGCGCAGTCCCGCCTCCTCCTCCAGTTCGCGGAGCGCGCACGCTTCGGGCGCTTCTCCGGGCTCCAGCTTCCCCGCCGGCACCTCCCAGATGAAGCCTTCCGCCGCGTACCGATACTGACGCACGAGGGTGACCATGGGTTCGCCGCTTCCGCCGGGCGCGCTCCCTTCCCCGACGCCGTCGAGGGCCGCGACGGCGGCGGCACCGGGGTGTCGGACCACCTCGAGCTTCCCGACGGACCCGTCCGGGAAGCGTACCCGATCCACGTCGACGTGGATGGTGCGGCCGGTATAGACCCGTTCTCCGTCTACGCGAGCGTCGGACATCGCGCCTCCGATCGGGCCGGCATCAGCGGCATCAGCGGGATCCGCGCGGGTCAGGCGATGGAACGCGCGTCGACGGCGCCGAAGCCGTCGAGCGAGGATCCCACCGTCTCCGCGTCGCCGACGGCGAGCAGCGTGAGGCGCTCGCGCGCGAGGTACTTCCGGCACACCGCCTGTACCTGATCCGGTGTGACGGCCTCGATGCGGTCGCGGTACGTCTCCCAGTAGTCGTCCGGGAGGCCGAAGATGCGCTGGCGGCTCACCTTCCCGCAGATCTGCGCCGCCGTCTCGAACTGGAGCGGCAGGGAGAGGGTGAGGGCGTTGCGGGCCAGGCTCAGTTCGTCCGCGGTCACGAGTCCCGTACGCATCCCTTCGATCTCGCGCATCATCTCCTCGAAGGCGGGGCCGGTCTTCGCGGTCTCGACGGCGGTGCGGGCCACGAACGGGCCGGGACCCCTCCGGAAGCGGAAGCCGGAGCGCGCGCCGTAGGTCCACCCCTTTTCCTCGCGGAGGTTGAGGTTGATGCGGGAGTTGAACAGGCCGCCCAGGATCGCGTTGGCCACGATGATCGCATGATGGTCCCCGGTACCGTAGGGCACGCCGACGGTCGCCACCCGGAGTTCGCTCTGGGGGCTTCCGGGACGGTCGATGAGGACCACGCCGCCCTCCCGGGCCGGGGGCGCGGACGGCGGCGACACGCGGCCGGAGCGTCCGCTCCAGGCGCCGAAGCGCGCCTCGACCGCGGGGGCGAGCCGCTCGGGAGCGACGTCGCCACACACGATGAGCAGGGCCCCGTCGGGACGGTACCGGGCCTCGTGGAACGTCCGGACGGCGTCGCGACCGATCTCCGGTACGGTATCGGCGGTGCCCCCGACCGGCCGGCCGTACAGCCCGTCGCCGTACAGTTCGGCGATCGTGGCGAGGTTGGCGACGGTCGCCGGGTCGTCGCGCTGGCGGTCGATCTGGTCCAGGCGCTCGCTCCGGAGGCGCTCGACCTCGCGTCCCGGGAAGTCGGACTCGAGGACCGTGGCGGCGAGGAAGTCGAGCGCCTCCTCGAGCACGTCGCCGAGGAAATGCATGGAGACCGTCCCGACGGAATAGCCGGCCGCGGCGCGGAAGCGGGCCCCGAGGCGGTCGAGCCGGCGGGCGACATCCATCGCGTCACGGCCCGGCATGCCCCCCGTGAGGAGCCGAGCCGTGAGCTCCGCCAGACCGGCGTGCGAGGCCGGCTCGACGCCCGCGCCGCACTCGAGGACGAGGCGCAGCGACACTTCCGGGACGCCGCGGCGCGCGGCGTACTCGAACCGGAGGCCGTTGGGGAGGGTGCGGCGCTCGAAGCCGGGGAGCGCGAGGGGGCGCGGCGCGGCCGCGGGCGGCCGTGCGGTCCGGTCCGGGGTCACGCTTCCGCCGCCTCGGGCACGACGTGAAGGACCGTGAGGCGGTCCGGGTCGAGCACGGTGCGCGCGACCCGCTCCACGTCCGGACGCGCGATCGTTCCGTACCGGGTGAACGCGTCGTTCACGTAGTTCGGGTCGCCGCGCAGCACGGCCGCGTGCGCGATCGCGTCCGCCCGCTCGCCGAACCCGGCCAGCCCGCCGACGAGCGCGTGCCGGGCGCGGTTCAGCGTCCCCTCCAGCTCCCCGGCCCCCACACCACCGTCCCGCATCTCCTCGAGGACGTCCCGCACCGCGGTCTCCAGCTCGGCGGCCGATACGCCGGGCCGCGCGGTCGCCACCACGAAGCACATCCCCACGTCCTCGGTGGGCCAGGTGGAGGCGGACACCTCCGCCGCGACCTGCTTCTCGTACACGAGGGTCTGCTTGAGCCGCGAACTGTTCCCGTCGGACAGCAGGCAGGTGAGGGCATCCACCGTCTCGAAGTCGGGGTCGGCGAAACGCGGCGAGTGGAACATGAGATAGACGCGGGGCATCTGGACCCGGTCGCCGAGCACCGCGCGTCTCTCCCCTCCCCCGGGCGGGGGCGGGACGACGGGCCGCGGAGCGACGGGCCTGGCGGGAATCTCTCCGAACCAGGCCTCGACGCGATCCAGCGCCTCAGCGGGTTCGAAGTCGCCGACGAGCACGAGCGTCGCGTTGTTCGGCCCGTAGTGCAGGTCGAAGAACTCGTGTACGTCCTCCAGCTTCGCGGCGTCGAGGTCGGGCATGTGACCGATCGTCGGGTGGCGGTAGGGGTGTCCCTCGTCGTAGGCGTGGGCGAGTACCGTCTCCAGCGCGAGGCCGTAGGGCCGGTTCTCGTACGACTGCCGCCGCTCGTTCTTCACCACGTCGCGCTGATTGTCGAGCTTCTCCTGCGTGATGCCCGCCTTGAAGAACCCCATCCGGTCCGACTCCAGCCACAGCCCCAGATCGAGTTCGTTAGCGGGCAGCGTCTCGAAGTAGTTCGTGCGGTCGAACCACGTCGTCCCGTTGAGGGTCCCGCCGGCGTCCTGGACGAGCTTGAAGTGTGCCTCGCGCGGCACGTTCTCCGACCCCTGGAAGAGGAGGTGCTCGAAGAGGTGCGCGAAGCCGGTCCGGCCGGCCCGCTCGTTCCTGGAACCGACGTGATACATGAGGTGGACGGCGACGAGTGGCGCCGAGGAGTCCGGCTGCATGACCACCCTCAGCCCGTTGTCCAGCGTGTGTTCGCGAAGCTCGAAGCTCACCGTGGCTGGAGCCACCGGCTGCCGCCTTCCTGTCTGCCGTGTTCCCGAAAGCCGTGTTCCAGAGAGAGAGAGAGAGGCGGAGGGAGATAAGCCGGGTTCTGTCACCGGCGGGCCGAGGCCCGCGGCGAGGTCATCTATCTGGGACCTGCGGTTTCCCGAGGCCTCGTGCGGCCTACCCGGAACTCGAGCGCGACGGGCCGCCGCTCGTTCCTGCTTGGCCTTGCTCCCGGCGGGGTTTGCCGTGCCGTCCCTGTCACCAGGAGACGCGGTGGGCTCTTACCCCACCCTTTCACCCTTGCCTGTGCGGCCGAAGCCGCCATCGGCGGTCTGTTCTCTGTGGCACTTTCCATCGCCTCGCGACGCCCGGGCGTTACCCGGCGCCGTGCCCTGTGGAGCCCGGACTTTCCTCGAACGGCGTGACGCGCACCCGTCCGCGACCTCTTCTCCCTCCGCCGGGCGGCAATCTAGCGCCTGCTCCGGGCCGGCGCTCGCCCCGGCGGACGGGCGCGAGCCGTCGCCGAGTTGGCCTCGATCCAACCAATTGTCTATTCTTGGGGTCCATGGGAGGTAAGGCTGGCTCCGGCCCGAGGCACGGCCAGGGGCGCCCGATTTTCAACGGAGGAAGAGCGAACGCACGTATCTCGTATGCACAAGTCGAAGGTCACGACATCCCGCGGGGCGACCGCCGTGTGGGCGCTGTTCTGCGCGGCCGCGCCGGTTCAGGGCGCGACCGGCCAGGACGGCAGTCCCGGCAGCCCGTCCTATTACGTCTACGTGGCGGCCGAATCGGAGGATCGAGTCGATCTCATCCGGTTCGATGGAACCGTTGCGTCGCTGGTGGATTCCGTCTTCGTGGGACGGTTCCCGACGGAGATCGACGGGCCGCACGGGCTCGCGGTCGACCCCGATGGCGAGCGCTGGTACGTCACGCTCGCGCACGGCAACCCCTTCGGCGCGGTCGTCGCCTATTCCACGGCCACGAACCGCCCCGCGGGGAGCGCCGAACTCGGCTTCTTCCCGGCCACCATGCAGGTGACGCCGGCGGGCCTGCTCTTCGCGGCGAACTTCAACCTGCACGGCGAGCACGAGCCGAGTTCGGTGTCGGTGGTCGACGTGGGCGCGATGATCGAGGTCGCGCGGATCCCGACCTGCACGATGCCGCACGGGTCCCGGCTCACCTCCGACGGATCGCGACATTACTCGGTGTGCATGATGGATGAGCTGCTGGTCGAAGTGGACGCGCACCGGCTCGAGGTGGCCCGGCGCTTCCATCTCGCCCCCGGCGCCGAGCAGCCGTGGCCGCACGACTGGATGCCGACCCGCCCGGCGGGGGCGCCGGTCTGCAGCCCGACGTGGGCGCAGCCGAGCGTGGATGGACGACGTGTCTACGTCGCGTGCAACCGGAACGCACAGGTGCTGGAGATCGATGTCGAGTCGTGGCGGCTCCTGCGGCGGTTCGAGACCGGCGAAGGCCCGTACAACCTCGATGTGACACCGGACGGCGCGCGCCTCGTGGTGACCTACAAGGGAGGGCAGGCGACGGGCGTCTGGGATCTGGCCAGCGGGGAGGAGGTGGCCCGGGTGCCCAACACGCGCACGCTGCCCCACGGGATCGCGGTCTCGCCCGATTCGCGATACGCCTTCGTGAGCGTGGAGGGGGTCGGCGGCCAGCCGGGCACGGTGGATGTGATCGATCTGGAAGAGGGCGTGCGGGCGGCCAGCGTCGACGTGGGCAAGCAGGCCGGCGGCATCGCCTTCTGGAAGGTCGAGCCGCGATGAGGGCGGTGAGGCGCATCGGGCTGCTGACGGCGCTGGCGGTACTCGCGGGCGCGTGCGGGGACGGGAGCACGGAAGTCGGGTCTCCCCCGGCGGCGCTGGTGTCCGTCTCCATGCCCGTCGACACGATCGCGACGGGCGAGAGCATCGATCCCCCGATCGCGGTCAGGGTCGAGGATGCGCTCGGAAACCCCGTCGAAGGGGCCCCGGTCCGATTCAACATCGTCCGCGGTGACGGCGAGCTTTCCCCGAGCGTCGCGGTCGCGGGCGAGGACGGTCTCGCGGAATCGGTCTACCGCGCAGGGCCGACGCCGGGGGAAGCGGAGATCCGGGTGGACATCCCGAGCGCGGTGAACGTCGCGCCGCTCCACTTCCTCGTGCTGGCGGTGACGGCGGACACGGTCAGGCTCAGCCTCGTCGACGGCGACGGACAGCGGGCCGAGGCCGGCAGCCAGCTGCCGCTTGCGTTCTCGATCCGGGCGGAAACGACGAACGGGGTCGCGGCCGGGGGTGTGCAGGTCGCCTTCCGGGCGGCGTCGCTGAACGAAGACCCGGTGGAGCCGCCGGAAGTACCGCCGGAAGTGCCGCCGGAAGTGCCGGCGGAGGTGGCCGGCGTGCCGGTGGAGCCGCCGGGCGGACCGGCGGAGGTCGCGGGCTCGCCGGAGGACTCGTCGGGGGCGCTGACCCACGACATCGTCGTGACGGACGCGGACGGTCTGGGGCAGGCGGTGTTCACCCTGGGGCTGGGACCCGGCGAGTACCGCGTCGACGTGTTCGCCACGGGCGGCGTGTACTCGGATACGGTCTCGTTCACCGCCACGGCGCTGGAAGCGGTGGACGGACTCGTGCAGCTGGATTCGGTCGGGAACGGGCGGCTGGCGGCCGGGGCGCGAGCGGTGCTGTTCGGCAGCGGGTTCAGCGCGGTGGCGGATGACAACCAGGTCCGTATCGAGGGCGAGCGGGCGCCGGTGGTCAGCTCGACGGGAACCGAGCTGACGATCGAGGTGCCGGCGTTCTCGGAGACGTGTCTCCCGCAGCGCGAGGTCGGCGTGCGCGTGCTCGTGGGGCCGGAGTACAGCAACGGCCTCCGCCTTTCGATCGATCCGGCCGAGCGGCTCGTGGACCTCGAGGTCGGCGAGGCGCTCACGCTGCGCGGACCGGTCGAGGTCGAATGCGTGCACTTCCCGCCCGGCGAGATGGGGCGGGAGTTCCGCCTCATCATCGGCAACACGGGCCGGGTCGCGGCGCAGCGGCTTCCGATGCGGGTGACGACGCGGACGCCCGCCAACATGTCCGGAGAGGGGCCCGCGACCGAGATCACGCCCGCCCCGATCGGCGCGGACCTGGAGCGGGCGGCGCTCGAGGCGCTGGGCATCGACGCGGGGATCCGCTCGCGGACGCTGGGCCGGCTCGTCGACGCGGGGATCGCCCCCTTCCGGGCGGCCGACCCGCTACCGGGGATCGAGGTTCCGGGTGTCGGTGACACGCTCGACTACTTCTTCCCCGTGGGTCAGGAACGGGTGGCCGACTGCGCGGACCTCACCCGTCCCCTGCGTGGCGCGGTGCGCGCGGTGGGCGAACGGGTGCTCCTCGTGGAGGACCTGTCCGCCCCGCCGGGCGGCCCCGGCACGGAGGAGTGGCTCGCGCTCGCGGCCGAACTGGACCGAACCGTCCTGCCGGTGACGACCTCCTATTTCGGGCCCCTCGAGGACATCGACCGCAACGGACGGATCGTCGTCCTCTTCACGCCGGCCGTGAACGGGCTCGACGGGGAAACCGGGGTCGGCGGGTTCTCCCTCCCCGCGGACCTCGCGGCTTCCGGACGCGGGGGCGAGGGGACGCCGGAACCGGCTGGCGAGATCTGCCCGGCAAGCAACGAGGCGGAGATCATCTACAGCGTGAGCGCCGACCCCGAGGGGAGCGTCGGCCGCGCGATCCCGACGGAAAGCCTGCTCCGGAACGCCCCGGTCCTCATCGCGCACGAACTCCAGCATCTGATCAGCGTGGGGCGGCGGGCGCTCCATTCGTCGATGGGGTTCGCGGCGGCCGAGGAGGTATGGCTGGACGAGGCCCTGTCGGGCCTGGCCGAGGAGGTGGCGGGGCTCGCCGCGCTCGAACTCGGGGTGGGCGATGGTCTCACCTTCGACCAGGTGTCCGACACGCCCGAGAGGCTCGAGATCTTCGACACCTATCTGCGCCGCAATTTCCTCAATCTCGGCCTCTACATGCTCGGCACGGCGGGAGCGCCCACGATCCCGGAGGCGGACCCGGAGGGCGTGGGCAGTCTGCAGATGCGGGGCTTCGGCTGGTTCCTCCTGCGCTGGCTGGCGGACCGGGCGGGCGGAGATGAACGGGCGTTCTTCCGTTCGGTGGCGAGCGGCGGCCAGAATCACGCCCGGGGGATCGCAAACCTCGAACGCGTCACGGGGAGCGAGTGGGCGGACATCCTGGCGGGCGTTTCGGTGGTGCTGGCGCTCGACGCGGCCGGGGACGCGGAGGCCGGGGGAGAGGCGGACCCCGATCCCGCGGCGGAGATCGCCGAAGAGACGGGAGTCGCGCCGCCGCCCGATCCGGCAACGTGGAACCTGCGTGACGTGTTCGCGTCCCTGGACCGGGACGTCGACGCCCCGGCCTTCCCATCGACCGGTTTCTCGCTTCGGGCCGAGCGGCTCGAGTTTGAAACCAGGGTCATGGAGATCGACGTAGGAGCGTCGAACGTGCAGTACTTCTCGCTCGCCTCCGAGGCGGACGCCCCGGCCCTGTCGATCTCGATCCGGACGGGCTCCGGCGCCGCGCCCGGCGAGACCGCGGAACCGCAGATCACGATCGTGAGAACCAGATGACGCGCCTCACCAGCAGACTTTTTCTCTTGGGAGGGCTCCTGTTGTGCGGGTCCGGAATCTCGGACCTGTCGGCCCAGATAACCCCCGCTCCCCCGCCCGGCGAGGACACGGGTCCCGAATTCCTCGGCTTTGTCGGCATCCTCCAGCCGCTCAGCAACCTCACGGAAGATCCGTCCACCTACGGCACCGCGATTCCTCCGGACCTCCTGATGGGGGGTGAGGTGACGTGGTGGGCCTCCCGCGTGGTCGGGATCGGGCTCATGGGTCTCTACTCGCCCGCGATACTGAACCCCGTGGGGGGTGGAGGACTGGGCAGGAACTTCCGGAGCCTCGGCGAGATCGAGTACATGACGGGGATGGCCAGCCTGACCTTCCGCTTTCGCTCGTCGGGCTCGACGGGGCTGCTCGAACCCTATGCTTCGGTAGGCGCCGGGCTGCGGCGGCTTCGCTTCGCCGCCCAGGCGGTGCCGGAGATCAGCGCCACGGATCCCGCGGCGACCATCGCGGCGGGGCTGCGCGTTTCCCTGTCGGAGTCCGTCTGGCTCCGCGGTGAAGTACGGGACATGGCCTCTTTCTACATCTCCGCGGCGACGGACCGATCGAGGCTCCAGAACGACGTCGTCATCACGCTGGGACTCGGGATCCGCTAGGGGCTATCGGACCGGGGCGTCTCCCGGGGCGGGGACGCGGAGTTCGCGCGCCCCGGGGGGGACGGCGACGGAGGTCTGTTCGCCGCCCGGCCAAACGATGTGCAGAGTTCGGGGCGGAGTCCGCGGGTCCGGCGCGACGCCCAGCGTCTGCGCGGACTCGTGGCGGGCCAGATAGCCCTCGCCCGACCGGACCTCGCGCACCGGACCGAGGGTCCCGTCCCCGTACTCGAGGCGCAGCCGCGCGCCGATGGCCCGGCGATTGCCGGGGATTCCCTCGAGCGTCACGCGCAGGCCGGGGGCCGCGCCCGCGTTGCGGTACAGCCGGGTCTCCTCCCCGTTGACGCCGAACGCCACGTCCACCCGCCCGTCGCGGTCGTAGTCCGCCAGCGCGACGGCCCGCGCGTCCCCGTACACCGTGATCCCGGAGAGGTGGCCCGGGACCGGCTCGAAGCCCCCTTCCCCGTCGCCTCTCAGCCAGAGCGCGCGCCCGGCGTCGTAGCGGGGCACGCCGGAGCGCCCGGCGTAGAAGTTCTGCGCGAGGACGAGGTCTTCGTGCCCGTCGCCGTCGAGATCTCCCGCCGCGACCCCGAACGCGGGGGCGCGCTGGGCCGGCGCGGGGAGCGGCGCGCTCTCGAAGCCCGAGGCCCGATTCAGCCACACGGTGTGCCGGAGTTCGTTGACGTCGAGTCGCGCGGCGGGATCGAGCCCACCGATAAGTTCCGTGAGCGGCGCGCTCCCGAAACGTTCGTAGGTGACGCGCAGCAGCGAGGAGATCCCGCCGGGGACGGCGAGGGCGTCGCGGCTGCGGATGGGGCGCCACACGCCGGACTCCGGGCGCGCCTCGACGACGTCGACCACGCCGTCGCGATTCATGTCGCCGTAGAGGAGCGAATAGGCGGCGGGCACCTCGAGGTTCGAGCCCCAGCCGGTCGCGACGAGGTCCGGCCGTCCGTCCTCGTCGAAGTCGCCGGCGGTGATCCCGTTCCAGCGGCCGGTGAGACGGCTGAACCCGAGGGCATCGCTCGCGTCGGTGAAGCGGCCCCCATCGTTCCGGAATACGCGGACGCTCCCCCACTCGAGGGCGAGGGCGAGATCGGGGTCGCCGTCGAGATCGATGTCGGTGAAGACGGCGCCCGAGACGAGGCCGAGGCGCGCGAAGGCTCGTGAGCGCTCCGCATCCGCCCGCAGCACGCCGCCGTCGTTGACCAGGAGCCGCGAGTCGACGGGGGCCGGCCAGGCGGCGGGGGCGACGCGCCCCCCGGCGAAGAGGTCGAGGTCCCCGTCGCCGTCGATGTCGGCCTGGGCGAGGGGGCCGGTCGCGACGGGGGGCTGCCCGGTCGCGAAGCTGGCCGGGTCGATGAGCGGGGGCGCCGGCGCGGACGCGCCGAGCGGCGCCGCGATGACCGCCGGGACGGCCGCGGCGTCCGCGGGCGTCCCGGCTTCGTAGGCGCTCAGGCCGATCAGCAGCGCGGCGCCTCCGCCGCCCATCTCGTGCGGCAGCACGGCGGTGGCATCGTATTCCAGCGCGACCGTCAGTGCCCGCGGGGCGGCGAAACCGTCCCCGACGTTGCGCATCAGGACTGGGCTGCCCCCCCGCCCACTGCCGACCACGAGGTCGGCATCCCCGTCGGCTTCGACGTCGATCCACGACACGCCCGGACCGGGCCGGTCGAGCGAGTACGGGAGGAGCGGCTGCCGCGCACGGTCGTCGAAGACCGACTCGACGTGCCGGTGCCCGAGGAGGTCGGAGACGTCCTCGAAGTGCGGCGCGGCCGGATCCGGCGCCCCGGCCCCGGGCGCCCCGGCCGCGGTGGAGATGTCGATGACGTATTCGCGGTTCGCGACGATGCCCTCGAGCCGGGTGCGGCGGCCGTCCGGCCAGTCGACGGTGAGCGTCAGGTCCGCGTCTAGCACGGCCGCGAAGCTGGCCGCCGGCTCGGACGACGAAAGGTACGCCCCTCCGGCGGTGATCTCGCGCAGCTGGACGCCCGCGTCGTGTCCCTCGAGACCGACCCGGGCGCCGATCCCGCGCGTGTTCCCCTCGGGGCCCCGCAGCCGCACGAGGACGCGGGGAGCGCCGGACTCGTTCCGGTACGCGAGCGGCGGCGCGCCGAGGCGCGTCACGACGACATCGAGATCGCCGTCGCCATCGAGGTCCCCGGCGGCGAGTCCGTGCGAGATGTCGGGCTCCTCCCCCCAGCGCCAGCGGTCGCTCACGTCCGTGAAGCGGCCCGCCCCCCCGCGGAAGGCGAGGTTCCGCTGCGGCAGCGGCGGGAACATGCGCAACGCCTGCTCGGCCGGGAGCCCCGGAATGGCCGCGATGCGCGCGTTCGCGTCGCCGTCGAGCTGGTCCCAGGCGTGACCCGTGGTCACGAGGAGATCGTCCCAACCGTCCAGGTCCGCGTCGATGACGAGGGCGCCCCACGTCCAGTCCGAGGCCGCGAGGCCGAGCTCCCACGCGGCCTCCGCGAAGGTGCCGTCGCCCCGGTTGAGCTGGACCGTGTTGCGGTTCACCTGGACCCGCGACCCGGTCTCCCCGGGAGGCTCGGGCGCCGCCTCGAAACTCGCCGTCCGCGTGAGGCGCGCGGCGGGGTCGCGGGCCAGCATGTCGGTCGTGAGGAGGTCGAGATCGCCGTCCCGGTCGAGGTCCCCGACGGCGACCGCCATCGAGGAGAGGCTCGTCGTGCGGATCGCCTCGGCGGGGGCCGCCTCGAACGACCCGTCGCCGCGGTTGATCCAGATCCCGTCGGGGCTGTTGAAGTCGTTCGCCACGTAGAGGTCGGGATCGCCGTCCGCGTCCCAGTCGCTGAAGCGCGCCGCGAGGCCCCAGTCGCGGACCTCTCCGGCCGCGGTGGGGGCGGAACCCGGAGGGGCGCCCGTCAGCGCGGCCGCTGCGAAGCGGCCGTCCCCCAGCCCCATGTAGAACTCATCCGGCTCGCCGAGTTCGAAGCGGCGCACGAAGCGGCCGTCGAACTCTACGCGGTAGTGCTCCGCGTACAGTTCGCGGAGTTCCGGGGGGATGAAGAGCCCGCCGTCCTCGCCCCGCCGGAGGCGGTTGATGTCGAGCGCGCCGGGCGGATGGAGGTCGTCGACCTGCCGCGTCTTGTAGTTCGCGATGTAGAGGTCCAGATCCCCGTCGCGGTCGACGTCGGCGAGGGTGGCGGTCGTGCTCGCCCGGTCGCCCGTGAGCCCCGCGTCCTCGAGTTCGTCGAAGCGGCCCATCCCGTCGCCGAGGAAGATCCGGTTCCGCCCGCCGTGCACGGTGACGACGAGGTCGAGATCACTGTCCCCGTCGAGATCGGCGAAGACGGCCCCGCGCGCCATCGCGTCCTCGAGGGCGAGGCCGGCCGCCGCCGTCACGTCGGCGAAGCGCCATCCGCCCAGGTTTCGGTACAGCGCGCTCGCACCGCCGAAGCCGGCGAAGAAGAGATCGGGCCGCTCGTCCCCGTCGACGTCCCCGATCGCCACCCCCTGCCCTTCCGCGAGCACGCGGTTCCGGAGGCGCGCCTCCTCCTCGACCTCGTAGCGGAACGTGACCCCCAGCGAGGAGGCGTCGAGCGGCCGAAAGCCGGTGGAGCCGCGCGGCCGCAGCTCCCGCCAGCGGACGCCGTCCGCTTCGACCCAGGGGCCGGGGCCGGGGGCCCCGCACGCGGCCAGCGCGAGGCCCGCGAGCGCGAACCCCGCGAGCGCGAGCCCCGCCGCGAGGGGTCGGCTCAGCCGCCCGCCCCGTCCGCCGACGCGGCGCGCCCGCCGCCGATCACGCGCTCGAACAGGTCGTAGATCCGGCGGTATTCGTCCGTCCACGAAGACGGCTCGACGAAACCGTGGTTCTCGACCGGGTACACCGCCATCTCCCAGTTCTCCTTCCCCAGTTCGATGAGGCGCTGCGCGAGCCGCACCACGTCCGAGAAGTGCACGTTCGTGTCGTACATCCCGTGCGCCATCAGCAGGTGCCCCTCCAGGCCCTCGGCGAAGTAGATGGGGGAGGACTGCCGGTACGCCTCCTCGTCCTCGTGGGGGAGGTTGAGGATCCGGCTCGTGTACCAGTGGTTGTAGTGCGCCCAGTCCGTCACGGAGCGCAGCGCGCCGCCCGCCGCGAACGCCCCGGGTTCGGTGAAGAGGGCCATGAGCGTGATGAACCCGCCGTAGGAACCGCCGTAGATCCCCAGCCGGTCGGGCTCGACGCCCTCCTCGCTAACCAGATACGCGGCGCCGTCCACCTGGTCGGAGAGGTCCCAGCCCCCCATGTGCCGGTAGATCGCGGTACGCCAGTCCCGCCCGTAGCCGGCGGAACCTCGGTAGTCGATGTCGAGCACGGTGTAGCCCTGCGCCGCGAGGAAGTGGTGGAACATGTACTCGCGGTAATAGTTCGACCACCAGTTGTGGACGTTGTGCAGGTATCCCGCTCCGTGCACGAAGACGACGCCGGCCCCGTTCGCCTCGACCCCGAAGTCGGAGGGGCGGTAGATGCGGGCGGGCACGTCGACGCCGTCCCGGGCCTCGAAGTGGATGATCCCGGGCCGGAGCCACGGAAAGCCGAGCCACGCCTCCGTGGGCGTGGTCGTGAACTGCGTCATGTCGGCGCCCGGCCCGACGTCGGCCACGTACAGCTCTGCCGGTCGGTTCGAACGGGAATGCACGACGGCGAAGCGCCGGCCGTCGGGCGAGGGCGTGACGGCGAACGAGCCCTCTCCCTCGAGGAGCTGCACGCGGTCCGAGCCATCGAAGTCCATCCGCCACGGGTGCTGGTCGAAGGGGGAGAGTTCGCTGGTCTGGAGGAGGAACGCGTCCCACCCGTCCGGGATCGTTGCGCCGAGGAGCTCCCAGTCGCCGGCCGTGAGCGCCTCCCGGTTCCCGCCGTCCGCGTCGATCGCGTACAGGTGCGCGTAGCCGGTCGCCTCGCTCACGTACCAGGCGCGCGGCATCGCGCCCGCCGCCTCCTCGGGGAGCCAGCCCATGCAGCCCGCGCCCTGGAAGCCGAAGCAGGGGCCGCCCACCCACGCCTCGTCGTACAGCGTGTCGAGGAGGGCGAGTTCGCCGGTGGCCGCCTCGTAGGCGTAGAGGCGCCACGTCTTGTAGTCGTAGTCGGCCGCGAAGACGAGCCCGTATTCGCCCGTCTCGTCCCAGCCGGCGAAACTCGCCACGGCAAGCCGGTCGTCGCCGGCGTCTTCCGACGCGTCGTCCTCGGAGTCCGCCTCCGACCCGGCTTCCGTGTCCGAGCCGTCGGCCGTGAGGTCGAGCCAGTCGACTTCGCCCGTGGCCGTGCTCACGACCGCAAGGCGGGAGACGCTCTGCTCGTCGCCGACCTTGGCCCGCATCTCCGTGTTCTCGGTGTAGCCCGACTCCGTGACCCAGAGCGGGATGTCCGTGCGGCGACCCTCGCCGCCGAAGCCGCCGCGCGAGACGGTGACCGCGACCCGGCTCCCGGTGGGATCGGCCACGAACCCCTGCGCGTTCTCGCCCTGCGCGAGGTGGAGCGTCTCGCGGCGCCCGGATTCCCGGAGTTCCCGCCGCGCCTCGGCCCGCTCCTCGCGGATCTCCCGGACGCGGATGTACTCGAAGAGTTCGCGCTGCTGTTCCTCGAGGAAGGCCCTGTGCCCCTCGGCCTCGGGCTCCTCGGCGGGTTCGGGGCCGCCGATGGAGGTGAGCTGGCGGATCTCGCCGTCGTCGATGTCGAACGCGAGCAGGTTGTTCCCACGGCGGAAGAAGATGGAGGCCCCGTCTCCGGAGAAGACCGGGCCGGTCTCGCCCGCCTCCGTGTGGGTCAGCCGGCGCGCGGCGGCGGTGGCCCGCTCGATCAGGTAGAGGTCGCCGTCAAAGGACGTCGCCCGCCAGCGTCCGTCGGGAGAGACGTCCCCGAACGCGAGGACCGGCCCCAGCTCGAGTTCGGTCTCGTCGTCGATGCGTTCGGGGGTGCCGCCGGTGGCGCGTACGCGGTGCAGCGAGGGCGTGTCGTGCCACTCCCCGCCGCCCGGGAGCCAGCGGAAGTAGATCCACTCGCCGTCATCGGACCAGTTCACCCCGGCGGGCGCCTGCCCGATGTGCTCGGGGCCGCGCATGATCGACTCGAGGGTGAGCGGGAAGTCGTTCGCCCGCGCGGGGACGGGCTCGAAGCGGGCGAGGTTCTGCGCCTGGAGCGGCGCCGCGCCGGCGCCGACGATCGCGACGACGGCGATCCACGCGGCCCTCGAGGCGGTGACGATCCACGCGGCGGCGCGCGGAGAATGCGGGGAAGACCTCATGGGGCACCTCCTCCGTTTGGCGAGGGCAGATATCGTTCCGGGATCGGCAGGTCGGGTCGCTCCCCGGCCCAGTAGATGGTGACGACGTACCAGCGGCGGCCGTCGTGCATGAGCTGGATAGAGTTGATGCCGCGCGCGAACGGGTCGGGGTCGTCCGCGTTGCGCTTCGACTCGTAGCTGGAGAAGGCGTGCACCACGGGCCCGAAGCGCTCCATGGTGCGGGCGATCTCGAACTCGAAGAAGCCGTTCTGCTCGAGCGAACTTCCCGCCTGTGCGGCGTACTCGCCGGGGCTCCAGACACGGTATCCGTGCTCGCCGGCCTCGGATCGTCTCGTGGGGATGAGCCGGGCCTCCGGTATGAACAGGGACTTGAACCGGTCCCAGTCCCGCGCCTCGCCGGCCGGACCCGAGATCACGTCGTAGAGGGCGGTCAGGATGCTGTCGATCGACTCCACATCGTCGGAATCGGCCTCGGGCCAGCTCTCCGTCATGGCCACGTTCGCGCGGCCCTGGGCGAGGGAGGGGGCGGGCATCGCGAGCGCCAGCGGGCCGGCGGCCAGCGCGCCGAGGAGGAAGAGGGTTCGCAGTCTTCGCATCGTTCCGCTCCGGGTCTGGTGGAATGCGTCCCCGAATCTAGCCCGGACCGGACGCCGGGTGCGACCCGGAGACGGCGAGGGGGGTACGACACGGATGCGGCGTTCGGTTGCATCGGACGGGGGCTGCGCCTACCGTTTTCGCCTCGCGCCGCCCGCGCCCGTAGCTCAACCGGATAGAGCGTCTGACTTCGGATCAGAAGGCTGGGGGTTCGAGTCCTCCCGGGCGCATGATCCCTCGTCCGACGACTTTGACGACACCGATGACACCAGCGACTCCAACGACATGAAACCGAGTCCAGGCGTGCCCCGCGGCCGACCCGGCACCCCACCGCCGTCCGCCCGCTGCCCTGTCGACCACAGGGCGGTCGAGCGCGCCGCGCGCGCACTGCCCGGCCCGCTGCGGCGCGGTCTCTACCTGGGGATCGGAGCGCTCAGCGTGACGGCGGGCATCATCGGGATCGTCGTGCCGATCTGGCCCACGACGTGCTTCCTGCTCCTCGCCGCGTGGTGCTTCGCACGCAGTTCTCCGCGCGCCGAGCGCTGGCTGTACGAGAACCGCGTGTTCGGACGCTATCTCGCCGCCTACCGGGAGCGCGGCGTGATCTCCACCCGCGTACGGCGCGGCGCGGCGATCTTCCTGTGGAGCGCGATCCTCGTCTCGGCGGTGTTCGCCGCCGGACACCTCTGGCTGGTGGCCCTCCTGCTGCTGGTCGCCGCCGCAGTGACCGCCCACCTCTACTCCCTCCCGGGAGAAAGCTAGCAAGACCTCGTCGCGGACACAGCCCAGTAGTGGAGCTATCCCGCTTTCACGGACGGTTAGTTTCTGTGGTTGATCGTCTCCGGTGTTGCTCCTTTCAGTCCCTCTCAGGCGCTCGAGAGAGGTTCCGGGTGTGGGCCTCCGGTGCGCCTCAGGCCGCATGGTTCCTCTCGTAGTTGGCCGGCGACTCGTAGCCGAGGGCGGAGTGAAGCCTGCGCGTGTTGTAGAAGCCTTCGATGAAGCCGAACACCTCCCGCCGCGCCTCGGCCGCGGTGCGGAACGAGCGCCGCCAGATCAGCTCGCACTCCAGCGTCGCGAAGAAGCTCTCGCACATGGCGTTGTCGTAGGCGTCGCCCACCGAGCCCATGGACCGCGCGATGCCCGACGCGCGGCAGCGCTCCCCGAAAGCGAGCGAGGTGTACTGCGACCCTTGATCCGAATGATGAACGACGCGCCCTTCGGGGCGGCGGCGCGCGAGGGCCATCGCCAGCGCGGCCTCGACCAGCTCGGTCCGCATGTGCGTCGCCATGGCCCAGCCGACGACGCGGCGGCTCCAGACATCGAGCACGACGGCCAGATACAGCCAGCCCGCCCAAGTGGGCACGTACGTGATGTCGGCCACCCACAGCTCGTCGGGCCCGGAGGCCGAGAAGTCCCGCCTCACCAGGTCCGGCGCGGGTCGGGCCTCCGCGTCCCTCCGCGTCGTCGCCGTCCTCCAGCGCCGCCGCGTCACGCCCTGGAGCCCCAGCCCCGTCATCAGCCGCCCCACCCGCTTCTGGCCCACCCGCTCGCCCTCGGCCCTGAGAGCCGCGTGGATCCGCGGACGACCGTACGTCTCGCCGCTGCCGGTCCAGATGGCCTGGATCTTGTCTTGAAGTTCGTCGTCCCGCCGCGCCCGCGCCGAGGCAGGACGCTTCAGCCAGGCGTAGTAGCCGCTGGGGGAGAGACCCAGCACCCGGCACATCGCCGCCAGAGGAAACTCGGCCCGGTGCGCCTTCATGAACGCGTACCCCCGCCGGGGATCGCTCCGCTCTCCCTCGCGGGGCACCGCCGCGCAGCGGTGGTCGGGCCGCGGCTCTTTTTAGGATGTCACGCTCCATCCGGAGCCGCTTGTTCTCCCGCTTCAGGCGCGACATCTCCTTCCCCGTCTCCGTCGTCAGACCGTCTCTCCGCTCTCCCTCGTCCAGCTCCCCCTGTCTGACCCAGTTGCGGATCGTCTGCTCCGAGGGCTCGAACTCCCGCGCCAGCGACCCCGCGCTACGACCGGCACGCGCGAGTTCCACCAGCCGCTCGCGGTACTCCGGCGGATACCGCCCCGCTCTTCCCGCCACGATACACCTCCTTGGTTCCCCCAATGGGTTCGAGGTATGGGAAGAGGTGCGGCTGACTACCGATCACGTGTTCGATTTTCTCAACCAGATGGGATTCTACCCCATCTCATCCACTTCCGACGGATTCCAACAATGGGCAACCCATTTCCCTCGGCATCAGCTTCTTGGATGGCAACCGACCCCGCGAATCATCTCTACACGCGTATTCCGTCATCCAGACGGAATCGCGATAATGTTCGATAACGGAATGTTCGCGGCGAGGACCATCGCTTACGAAGACTTGGGTGACCCAATTCTGGATTCCGGTGGGGATATCAACCTCCGCGATGGAACCACACTCTCCGGTCGAGAAATCTATGAGGAGGCCGTCCACGGCCTGTTTGACCCTGAGCGAAGGCTTTTGCGGGAAAGGACTCCGGGGCCCTGGTTTCAGATACGGAAGTGAGAGGTGCGGTGGCGAAAAAGCCGAAGGTACATCTCGTTTCGCTTCTCAGCTTCCACCGTTTTCTGACGAGCGCTGTCCCACGCACCCCATCGGGCCCAGGGCGGCATGTGTTCGTCGTTTTCCGCGTCCTCTGACCACTCCGGCACACCGTGTTATCGGATCCATGCTATCCGCCGGGTTCTACCCCGAGCAGCACCACGACCGGAGGTCAAACGTCACAAAGGGGGAGTGTCCAGGATGTGGGATCATATCCTTCATCGAGGAGGCGCTCTCCCACCCTCTCGTCGGAGTACGCCGACGCGCTGGACCGCGAGCGGGGCAACCCGCGGTTGAAGGCGGCCGTGACTCTACGTCGGGCTATCGCCGGCCGGTCGAGGGAGCATCACGGGACGGTCGGGAGACAATTGCGGAGTAGCCCCGCGGATCCCGCAGTTCGTACTCCGGTCCGGTGATCTGCAGCACCTCGACCCGATAGTCGGCGGGGTCGCTCCCCGGGGGCGCGAAGACTTCGAGGATGGGACCGGCCAGCGGGCGGCCGGCGATGATGACATGACGGCGCGTCGACTGGGGCACTTCCCATTGAAGGAGCTCGAGGCCGGGCGCCCGCAGCGAGTCGATGGCCGGACCTTCCACGGCGAGGAAGACGCCGGTGGCGCGTGATGCCGTCGGCATCCGCAGGGTGACCCGCAGGCTGCCCTGGACCGCTTCCGCCCGTGCCGGCGCCTCGCCGGAGGGTTGCGTGAGATCGTTGCCGATGCCGCAGGCGGAGGTGGCAAGCACGGCGCCCAGGGCCGCCGGAACGCCCCACGCCCTCCTGCGCCGGGCGCGGCGTTCGGGGGGCCTCCCCCCGCGCCGCCGGCCGTCGCCGGCGCGGCGCGACCTGGACGCTCTTCTCCTGCGGCTCCCCTTCTTCCCCCCCCGCCGGTTCGCGGGAAGCGCGCCGGAGTCCGGCGAGGGATCGCGCCCGCCACAGTCGGCACTACCGCGCCGGCAGCGTTCGGTCCACGAGAGGACATCGCCGAGGTCGTAGCTGCCGTTCCGGTTGCCGAGGTAGTCGAGTGCGGCGCGCTGGACCGCGCTCAAATCCGCCTCGCCGAGGAGCACCCCGGCCACCGCCTCCACGCCCAGCCCCGCAACCGCGGCCAGCGCCTCGGCCTCCCCTTCGAAGGCCCGGTCACTCGCCGCGCCGTGGGTCAGCGAGTCCGTGTCGGTCACCGTGTCCGCATCGTCGTCGCCCGCGGCCACCGTCACCTCGACGCTGTCGCCGACCACCCCGCCGTAGCCGCCGCCCGACGGCGTGTGCGTCAGCGTCACCGCGCCGGCGGCCCCCGCCCCCGCTCGCACCGTCACCGTCTGCGGCTTATTCCATTCGGCCGGCAGGAATTTCAGCCTCGTGGGCTCTACCGACACGTCCCCGCTCGCACCGCCCACCGTCACCGTCACGATACCCTTGGGCAGGCCATACCAGGGCTGGCTCTTCAGCTTCACCGTGTACGTCGCGGTGTCGCCCGCGGTCACCGTCAGCGTCGTGGGCGTCACTATCACTCCGCGCGTGCGGTCCAGCACCGTCAGCGCCACGTCGTCCACCCGCACCCCGCCGTAGCCGCCTCCGTTCGCCGCGTGCTTCACCGTCACGCTCTCGTTCCACGGGTAGTGGTCCACCACCGCCCTCACCGTCACCGTCTGCGCCGTCGACCAGTTCTCCGTCGTGAACCTCAGCAACTTGGGCAACACCGTCACGTACTGCCCGCCATAGACTGAGCGCGCCACCACCACCGTGCCCGTCGGCCGGCTGTCCAGAACCACCGTGTAGGAAATCTCGTCGCCGCCCTCGACCACCTCCAGGGTCGTGGGCGTCACCGTCACACCCCGCTCGTTATCCGCCACCGTCACCGCGACGCTGGCGACGGCCACCCCGTCAAAGCCGCCGCCCGACGGCGTGTGCGTCAGCGTCACCGTGTCGTTGACCGCGTCCGCATCCTCCGCCGCGCTCACCGTCACCGTCTGCGCCGTCGACCAGTCGGTCGTCGTGAACTCCAGCGTCGCGTCGTCCACCGACACATCCGTGCCCGTCGTCCCGCCCACCGTCACCGTCACCGTGCCGCCCGTCGGCTGCGCGTCCAGCACCACCGTGTACGTCGCCGTACCCCCCTCGTCCACGGTCAGCCTCGTGCGCGTCACCGTCACCGACACGTTGGCCGGCGCACTGGTCGTCCCGGTTCCGCTCTGCGACCATGCCCCGTCGCCCTCGGCGTTGGTCGCGCGCACCTGCACCTCATACGCCGTGTGCTCGGCAAGACCGGAGATGCTCGCGATCGTGCCGGTCACGTCCTCGGGGCCGTCCGTAAAGGGCCCGGTGGAGCCCTCGCGGTAGCGCACGTCGTAGGAGGCGACCGGCGGGCGGCCCGTGTTCGGCGGAGCCGCCCAGTTCACATCCAGGCTCGTCGTGCTCCCCGGCGTCTCCGTCACCCCCGGCGCCGCCGGAGCCAGCGGCGCCTCGTTCCGGTCCGTGACGTTCAGCGTCACCGCGATCGTGTCCGAACCGCCGCGGCCGTCCACCACCGTGACCGTCACCGCGTAGCTCGCCGTCGCCTCATAATCGTACCTCTCCCCGGCACGGGTCCGAAGCTGCCCGCTCGCCGCCACGATCCCGAAGCTCGCCGCGTCCGCGCCTGCCAGGCTGTAGGCCAGCGTGTCCATGTCCGCGTCCTCCGCCGCCACCGGCACGCCGATGTTCGACGCCGTCGTCTCCGCCGCCCCGCCCAGCGTCTCGACGAAGGCCCGCGACGTGCTCGACCCGTCCCTGAAGACCGGCGCCGCGTTGGCCGGCGCACTGGTCGTCCCGGTTCCGCTCTGCGACCACGCCCCGTCGCCCTCGGCGTTGGTCGCGCGCACCTGCACCTCATGCGCCGTGTTCTCGGCGAGGCCGGAGATGCTCGCGCTCGTGCCGGTCACGTCCTCGGGGCCGTCCGTAAAGGGCCCGGTGGAGCCCTCGCGGTAGCGCACGTCGTAGGAGGCGATCGCCGGGCGGCCCGTGTTCGGCGGAGCCGTCCAGTTCACATCCAGGCTCGTCGTGCTCCCCGGCGTCTCCGTCACCCCCGGCGCCGCCGGAGCCAGCGGCGCCTCGTTCCGGTCCGTGACGTTCAGCGTCACCGCGATCGTGTCCGAACCGCCGCGGCCGTCCACCACCGTGACCGTCACCGCGTAGCTCGCCGTCGCCTCATAATCGTACCTCTCCCCGGCACGGGTCCGAAGCTGCCCGCTCGCCGCACCGATCCCGAACCTCGCCGCGTCCGCGCCTGCCAGGCTGTAGGCCAGCGTGTCGCCGGCATCCGTGTCCGTCGCCGCCACCGGAGCGCCGATGTCCGCCGCCGCCGCCGCCGTGTCGCCCAGCGTCTCGCCGAAGGCCCGCGACGTGCTCGACCCGTCCCTGAACGTCGGCGCCGCGTTGTCGTCGTCCTCGATCGTGACCCTTACGCCGTCCTCGTCACCCTCCACCCGCGAGACATAGGTGGCCCCGGAAGGATCCACGGGCGCCGTAATATCAAAGAAAAACGTCTCGTCGCCTTCGACTTCCGTGTCTTCAACCGTGCGCAACTCGAAGATCCGCTCGTACACGTACGTGCCATCGCTCTGGCTCACGAACTCCGTACTCAAGGCCTCCTGAATGCGCGGCAAAACCGGCGCGTAATCATCAACCGAAGTCGCCGTGCCACCCTGCGTGGAGGCACGAAAGCGTATGACGCCCGAAGGGGGCCGAGAAGCCGTGATCCGCAACGTCACCTCCACCGTGTCACCCTCGGGGACCATTGCTTCCACCGGACTGAAGCTCGCCGTCAACTCAAGCTCGTCGTTGTCCGCCACCGTCACCGCCACGCTGTCCACCGCCACCCCGTCGTAGCCGCCGCCCCCAGCCGTGTGCGTCAGCGTCACCGTGTCGTCCGCCGCGTCCGCGTCCTCCGCCGCCGTCACCGTCACCGTCTGCGCCGTCGACCAGTTGACCGTCGTGAACTCCAGCGTCGAATCGGCCACCGACACGTCCGTGCCCGCCGCGCCGCCGATCGTCACCGTCACCGTGTCCGCCGGCTGCGCGTCCAGCACCACCGTGTACGTCGCCGTGCCCCCCTCAGCCACCTCCAGCGTCGTGGGCGTCACCGTCACGGCGTTGGCGTCGGTGTCGGTGATCGTGGCGGTGACCGCGCAGGTCGGGCCGCAGCGTTGGCCCGCGGTATTGACGAAATTGTACAAGTATTTGATGAGCAACCCGGGGGCGTCTTGGAGTCGGATCTCGAACGTCTCGCCGCTGTCGGCGACACTGTCGTCATTGATCGTGATCTCGACCGACTTCTCCGCCACATACACCGTGCCCTCCGCCGTGAAGTCGGACGGGTTGAAGCGCAGGATCTCCGAACGGACCTGGTAGTCCTCGGGCGACGTCGCCGAGCCCGTCGCAAATGTCCCCAGAGTGACAAAAATGGTTCCGGTCGGCTGAGGCGCCCCGTCGCCCGTGCGCGCGACCACCGTCACCGTGAGCGGGCTCCCCCTCTCCTCGGAGACCGTGTAGGAAGCCTCCTTGATCCCGATCGTCCCCGCGATGGCGATGTCCACCGCCGCGGAATCCGCCGCACCCACGTCATAGTCGGTGCCGGCCGCCACCGTGGCCGTCAGCGTCCCCTTCTCGGGGACCGTCCCCGACGCCAATTGCCTGAACTGGCTGGCCGGGACCTGCAGCGCCGCCGTCACCGAATCCACTAGAAACACCACGGTCCGCGACAGATGCGCCGCCGCCAGGTAGTCCTGGGACTGCGTGAGGGTCACCGTCACCGCCAGCGGGCGGGCGACCGCCCCGGTCCGCGTCAGCGTGAAGTCCGCCGAGCCTTCCGCGTAGAGCGCACTCGGCGCATCCGCCGCGATCGTCACCACCGCATCGTTGTCCGTCACCGTCACCGCCACGTCGGCGATCGTGATCCCGTCATAGTCGCTGTCGGTGCTCGCCGCGCCGTGCGTCAGCGTGACCGTGTCGTTCAGCGTGTCCGCGTCCGCCGCCGCGCTCACCGTCACCGTCTGCGCCGTCGCCCAGTCAGTCGTCGTAAACTCCAGCGTCGAATCGTCCACCGTCACGTCCGTGCCACTCGTGCCGCCGATCGTCACCGTCACCGTCGCATTCGGCGGCGTGCTCAGCACCACCGTGTAGCTGTCTCCGGTCGCATCCTCCTCATCCACCGTCAGGGTCGTGGGCGTCACCGTCAGCCCCGGCATGGTCAGCGGCAGGCCGGCGGCCTTCGAGAAACCGTAGCCCGAATGATTGGCCGGCAGCGCCGGCACGGTCCCGATGTCCACCGTCGTGGCCGCGCTCGCACCGACCGCCCGGGTCACCGTCAGGGCCGAGCTTTCGAGCGCGCCCGCGGGAATCGTGCTCGTGCCGGCCCCGCCCACGATGCTCCCGTTCGTCACGCTCACCGGCAGCACCAGGCCGAACGGGGCGCCCGTCGGGGCGACCGCCTTGAACCGGGCCCCCGCCGTCCGCTCCAGGGTCACGGGCAGCAGCAGCGGATCCACCGCGTTGCCCTCCAACTGGAGCGTGGCCAATGAGGCCAGCCCGTCAAAGATCCCGGCGGGCAGCGCCGTGAGCCGGTTCCCATCCAGCCGGAGTTCGGTCAGCGACGCCAGCCCGGCAAACACCCCGGCGGGCAGCGTGGCCAGCGCGTTGCCGCCCATGCTCAGCTCCGTCAGCGCGGCCAGCCCGGCAAACACCCCGGCGGGCAGCGTGGTCAGGCCGTTGCCGGTCAGATCCAGAATCGTCAGCGCGGTCAGATCGTCGAACACCCCGGCGGGCAGCGTGGCCAACGTCGCGTTGTTCGGCAGGCCCAGCGTCGTCAGGCTCGTCAGCCCGTCGAACACCCCGGCGGGCAGCGTGGCCAGCGCGTTGTCGCCCAAATACAGATCCGTCAGCGCGGTCAGCCCGGTGAATGCCCCGGCGGGCAGCGTGGGCAACTCGTTGAAGGACAGAAACAGGTTCGTCAGCGCGGGCAGCCCGGTGAACACCCCGGCGGGCAGCGTGGTCAGCGCGTTGCTGTTCAGGAACAGTTGCTCCAGCGCGGGCAGGCCGTCGAACACCCCGGCGGGCAGCGTGGTCAGCGCGTTGCCGTTCAGCGCCAGCAGCGTCAAACTCGTCAGCCCGGCGAAATCCCCCACCTTGAGAGCGGTGATGTCCTTGCTGGTCAGCCCCAGCACGCCGGTGATGGCGGCGAGATGGACGTTGGTGACGGCGGCGCAGTCGGTGATACCGGAGATTCTGCCCAGGATCGCGTCGCGTACCTGCGGGGTCCGGTTGCAGATCCCCAGGCCGTCACCCGCCAGCGCCCGGGCCGCGTCCGACGGCTCGCTCGCCCCCCCCGCGTTCACCGCCCGCACCTGGAAATCGTAGGTGGTGCCGTTCGTCAGGCTCCCGACCGTCACCCCGGCCTCGCCCGCCTCCCCCGGCGCACTGTCGGCAAGCTCCGTCCAGGTCTCCGGGTACTGCTCCTCCGAGGCGGTCTTGTGCCGGTACTCGTGGTGCGTGATGACCGCCGTCGCCGCCGGCGCATCCCAGGCCAGCGCGACCTGTCCATCGCCCCCCGTCGCCGTCAGGCCCGTCGGCTTGGCCGGCGCCGTCACCTCGGTCACCGTCACCGCCACGTCGGCGATCGCGATCCCGTCATAGTCGCTGTCCGTGCTCGCCGCGCCGTGCGTCAGCGTCACCGTGTCGTCCAGCGCATCCGCATCCGCCACCGCGCGCACCGTCACCGTCTGGGCCGTCGCCCAGTCGGTCGTCGTGAACTCCAGCGTCGAATCGGCCACCGACACGTCCGTGCCCGCCGCGCCGCCGATCGTCACCGTCACCGTGTCCGTCGGCTGCGTGTCCAACACCACCGTGTACGTCGCCGTGCCCCCCTCAGCCACCGACAGCGTCGTGGGCGTCACCGTCACCCCGGCGGTGTCGTCGTCCTCGATCGTGGCCGTGACCGCGCAGGTCGAGCCGCAGCGGTGGCCCGCGGCCGTGACGAAGTTCCACCAGTACCTGATGGGCAACCCGGGGGCGCCTTCAAGGCGGATCTCGAACGTCTCGCCGCTGTCGGCGACACTGTCGTCATTGATCGTGATCTCGAGCGACTTCTCCGCCACGTACACCGTGCCCTCCGCCGTGAAGTCGGACGGGCTGAAGCGCAGGATCTCCGAACGGGTCTGGTAGTCCTCGGGCGTCGTCGCCGAGCCCGTCGCAAACGTCCCCATACTGACACTGATGGTGCCCGTCGGCCGAGGCGCCCCGTCGCCCGTGCGCGCGACCACCGTCACCGTGAGCGGGCTCCCACCCTCCTCGGAGACGGTGTAGGAAGCCTCCTTGATCCCGATCGTCGCCGCGATGAGGATGTCCACCGCCGCGGAATCCGCCGCACCCACGTCATAGTCGGTCCCGGCCGCCACCGTGGCCGTCAGCGTCCCCTTCTCGGGGGTCGTCCCCGCTGCCAATTGCCTGAACTGGCTGGCCGGGACCTGCAGCGCCGCCGTCACCGAATCCACTAGAAACACCACGGTCCGCGACAGATTCGCCGCCGCCAGGTAGTCCTGCGACTGCGTGAGGGTCACCGTCACCGCCAGCGGGCGGGCGACCGCCCCGGTCCGCGTCAGCGTGAAGTCCGCCGAGCCTCCCGCGTAGAGCGCACTCGGCGCATCCGCCGCGATCGTCACCACCGCATCGTTGTCCGTCACCGTCACCGCCACGTCGGCGATCGTGATCCCGTCATAGTCGCTGTCCGTGCTCGCCGCGCCGTGCGTCAGCGTGACCGTGTCGTCCGTCGTGTCCGCATCGCCCCCCGCCGTCACCGTCACCGGCTGCGCCGTACTCCAGGTCGTGCTCGTGAACGTCAGCGTGGCCGGGTTCGGGGTCACGTCCGTGCTCGCATGCCCGGCCACCGTCACCACGACATCCGCCGTCGGCTGGGTATCGAGCACCACCGTGTAAGTGTCCCCGGTCGTATCCTCCTCATCCACCGTCAGGGTCGTGGGCGTCACCGTCAGCCCCGGCATGGTCAGCGGCAGGCCGGCGGCCTTCGAGAAACCGTAGCCCGAATGATTGGCCGGCAGCGCCGGCACGGTCCCGATGTCCACCGTCGTGGCCGCGCTCGCACCGACCGCCCGGGTCACCGTCAGGGCCGAGCTTTCGAGCGCGCCCGCGGGAATCGTGCTCGTGCCGGCCCCGCCCACGATGCTCCCGTTCGTCACGCTCACCGGCAGCACCAGGCCGAACGGGGCGCCCGTCGGGGCGACCGCCTTGAACCGGGCCCCCGCCGTCCGCTCCAGGGTCACGGGCAGCAGCAGCGGATCCGCCGCGTTGCCCTCCAACTGGAGCGTGGCCAATGACGCCAGCCCGTCAAAGATCCCGGCGGGCAGCGCCGTGAGCCGGTTCCCATCCAGCCGGAGTTCGGTCAGCGACGCCAGCCCGGCAAACACCCCGGCGGGCAGCGTGGCCAGCGCGTTGCCGCCCATGCTCAGCTCCGTCAGCGCGGCCAGCCTGGCAAACACCCCGGCGGGCAGCGTGGTCAGGCCGTTGCCGGTCAGATCCAGAATCGTCAGCGCGGTCAGATCGTCGAACACCCCGGCGGGCAGCGTGGCCAACGTCGCGTTGTTCGGCAGGCCCAGCGTCGTCAGGCTCGTCAGCCCGTCGAACACCCCGGCGGGCAGCGTGGCCAGCGCGTTGTCGCCCAAATACAGATCCGTCAGCGCGGTCAGCCCGGTGAATGCCCCGGCGGGCAGCGTGGGCAACTCGTTGAAGGACAGAAACAGGTTCGTCAGCGCGGGCAGCCCGGTGAACACCCCGGCGGGCAGCGTGGTCAGCGCGTTGCTGTTCAGGAACAGTTGCTCCAGCGCGGGCAGGCCGTCGAACACCCCGGCGGGCAGCGTGGTCAGCGCGTTGCCGTTCAGCGCCAGCAGCGTCACACTCGTCAGCCCGGCGAAATCCCCCACCTTGAGGGCGGTGATGTCCTTGCTGGTCAGCCCCAGCACGCCGGTGATGGCGGCGAGATGGACGTTGGTGACGGCGGCGCAGTCGGTGATGCCGGAGATTCTGCCCAGGATCGCGTCGCGTACCTGCGGGGTCCGGTTGCAGATCCCCAGGCCGTCGCCCGCCAGCGCCCGGGCCGCGTCCGACGGCTCGCTCGCCCCCCCCGCGTTCACCGCCCGCACCTGGAAATCGTAGGTGGTGCCGTTCGTCAGGCTCCCGACCGTCACCCCGGCCTCGCCCGCCTCCCCCGGCGCACTGTCGGCGAGCTCCGTCCAGGTCTCCGGGTACTGCTCCTCCGAGGCGGTCTTGTGCCGGTACTCGTGGTGCGTGATGACCGCCGTCGCCGCCGGCGCATCCCAGGCCAGCGCGACCTGTTCATCGCCCCCCGTCGCCGTCAGGCCCGTCGGCTTGGCCGGCGCCGTCACCTCGGTCACCGTCACCGCCACGTCGGCGATCGTGATCCCGTCATAGTCGCTGTCCGTGCTCGCCGCGCCGTGCGTCAGCGTCACCGTGTCGTCCAGCACGTCCGCATCCACCACCGCGCGCACCGTCACCGTCTGGGCCGTCGCCCAGTCAGTCGTCGTAAACTCCAGCGTCGAATCGGCCACCGACACGTCCGTGCCCGCCGTGCCGCCGATCGTCACCGTCACCGTGTCCGTCGGCTGCGTGTCCAGCACCACCGTGTACGTCGCCGTGCCCCCCTCAGCCACCGACAGGGTCGTGGGCGTCACCGTCAGCCCCGGCATGGTCAGCGGCAGGCCGGCGGCCTTCGAGAAACCGTAGCCCGAATGGCCACTCGGCAGCGCCGGCACGGTCCCGATGTCCACCGTCGTGGCCGCGCTCGCCGCGGCCGACCGGGTCACCGTCAGGGCCGAGCTTTCGAGCGCGCCCGCGGGAATCGTGCTCGTGCCGGCCCCGCCCACGATGCTCCCGTTCGTCACGCTCACCGGCAGCACCAGGCCGAACGGGGCGCCCGTCGGGGCGACCGCCTTGAACCGGGCCCCCGCCGTCCGCTCCAGGGTCACGGGCAGCAGCAGCGGATCCGCCGCGTTGCCCTCCAACTGGAGCGTGGCCAATGAGGCCAGCCCGTCAAAGATCCCGGCGGGCAGCGCCGTGAGCCGGTTCCCATCCAGCCGGAGTTCGGTCAGCGACGCCAGCCCGGCAAACACCCCGGCGGGCAGCGTGGCCAGCGCGTTGCCGCCCATGCTCAGCTCCGTCAGCGCGGCCAGCCCGGCAAACACCCCGGCGGGCAGCGTGGTCAGGCCGTTGCCGGTCAGATCCAGAATCGTCAGCGCGGTCAGATCGTCGAACACCCCGGCGGGCAGCGTGGCCAACGTCGCGTTGTTCGGCAGGCCCAGCGTCGTCAGGCTCGTCAGCCCGTCGAACACCCCGGCGGGCAGCGTGGCCAGCGCGTTGTCGCCCAAATACAGATCCGTCAGCGCGGTCAGCCCGGTGAATGCCCCGGCGGGCAGCGTGGGCAACTCGTTGAAGGACAGAAACAGGTTCGTCAGCGCGGGCAGCCCGGTGAACACCCCGGCGGGCAGCGTGGTCAGCGCGTTGCTGTTCAGGAACAGTTGCTCCAGCGCGGGCAGGCCGTCGAACACCCCGGCGGGCAGCGTGGTCAGCGCGTTGCCGTTCAGCGCCAGCAGCGTCAAACTCGTCAGCCCGGCGAAATCCCCCACCTTGAGAGCGGTGATGTCCTTGCTGGTCAGCCCCAGCACGCCGGTGATGGCGGCGAGATGGACGTTGGTGACGGCGGCGCAGTCGGTGATGCCGGAGATTCTGCCCAGGATCGCGTCGCGTACCTGCGGGGTCCGGTTGCAGATCCCCAGGCCATCGCCCGCCAGCGCCCGGGCCGCGTCCGACGGCTCGCTCGCCCCCCCCGCGTTCACCGCCCGCACCTGGAAATCGTAGGTGGTGCCGTTCGTCAGGCTCCCGACCGTCACCCCGGCCTCGCCCGCCTCCCCCGGCGCACTGTCGGCGAGCTCCGTCCAGGTCTCCGGGTACTGCTCCTCCGAGGCGGTCTTGTGCCGGTACTCGTGGTGCGTGATGACCGCCGCCGGCGCCGGCGCATCCCAGGCCAGCGCGACCTGTCCATCGCCCCCCGTCGCCGTCAGGCCCGTCGGCTTGGCCGGCGCCGGCACCTCGGTCACCGTCACCGCCACGTCGGCGATCGTGATCCCGTCATAGTCGCTGTCGGTGCTCGTCGCGCTGTGCGTCAGCGTGACCGTGTCGTCCAGCACGTCCGCATCCGCCACCGCGCTCACCGTCACCGTCTGGGCCGTCGCCCAGTCGGTCGTCGTGAACTCCAGCGTCGAATCGGCCACCGACACGTCCGTGCCCGCCGCGCCGCCGATCGTCACCGTCACCGTGTCCGTCGGCTGCGTGTCCAACACCACCGTGTACGTCGCCGTGCCCCCCTCAGCCACCGACAGGGTCGTGGGCGTCACCGTCACCCCGGCGGTGTCGTCGTCCTCGATCGTGGCCGTGACCGCGCAGGTCGAGCCGCAGCGGTGGCCCGCGGCCGTGACGAAGTTCCACCAGTACCTGATGGGCAACCCGGGGGCGCCTTCAAGGCGGATCTCGAACGTCTCGCCGCTGTCGGCGACACTGTCGTCATTGATCGTGATCTCGAGCGACTTCTCCGCCACGTACACCGTGCCCTCCGCCGTGAAGTCGGACGGGCTGAAGCGCAGGATCTCCGAACGGGTCTGGTAGTCCTCGGGCGTCGTCGCCGAGCCCGTCGCAAACGTCCCCATACTGACACTGATGGTGCCCGTCGGCCGAGGCGCCCCGTCGCCCGTGCGCGCGACCACCGTCACCGTGAGCGGGCTCCCACCCTCCTCGGAGACGGTGTAGGAAGCCTCCTTGATCCCGATCGTCGCCGCGATGAGGATGTCCACCGCCGCGGAATCCGCCGCACCCACGTCATAGTCGGTGCCGGCCGCCACCGTGGCCGTCAGGGTCCCCTTCTCGGGGGTCGTCCCCGCTGCCAATTGCCTGAACTGGCTGGCCGGGACCTGCAGCGCCGCCGTCACCGAATCCACTAGAAACACCACGGTCCGCGACAGATTCGCCGCCGCCAGGTAGTCCTGCGACTGCGTGAGGGTCACCGTCACCGCCAGCGGGCGGGCGACCGCCCCGGTCCGCGTCAGCGTGAAGTCCGCCGAGCCTCCCGCGTAGAGCGCACTCGGCGCATCCGCCGCGATCGTCACCACCGCATCGTTGTCCGTCACCGTCACCGCCACGTCGGCGATCGTGATCCCGTCATAGTCGCTGTCCGTGCTCGCCGCGCCGTGCGTCAGCGTGACCGTGTCGTCCGTCGTGTCCGCATCGCCCCCCGCCGTCACCGTCACCGCCTGCGCCGTACTCCAGGTCGTGCTCGTGAACGTCAGCGTGGCCGGGTTCGGGGTCACGTCCGTGCTCGCATGCCCGGCCACCGTCACCACGACATCCGCCGTCGGCTGGGTATCGAGCACCACCGTGTAAGTGTCCCCGGTCGTGTCCTCCTCATCCACCGTCAGGGTCGTGGGCGTCACCGTCAGCCCCGGCATGGTCAGCGGCAGGCCGGCGGCCTTCGAGAAACCGTAGCCCGAATGATTGGCCGGCAGCGCCGGCACGGTCCCGATGTCCACCGTCGTGGCCGCGCTCGCACCGACCGCCCGGGTCACCGTCAGGGCCGAGCTTTCGAGCGCGCCCGCGGGAATCGTGCTCGTGCCGGCCCCGCCCACGATGCTCCCGTTCGTCACGCTCACCGGCAGCACCAGGCCGAACGGCGCGCCCGTCGGGGCGACCGCCTTGAACCGGGCCCCCGCCGTCCGCTCCAGGGTCACGGGCAGCAGCAGCGGATCCGCCGCGTTGCCCTCCAACTGGAGCGTGGCCAATGACGCCAGCCCGTCAAAGATCCCGGCGGGCAGCGCCGTGAGCCGGTTCCCATCCAGCCGGAGTTCGGTCAGCGACGCCAGCCCGGCAAACACCCCGGCGGGCAGCGTGGCCAGCGCGTTGCCGCCCATGCTCAGCTCCGTCAGCGCGGCCAGCCTGGCAAACACCCCGGCGGGCAGCGTGGTCAGGCCGTTGCCGGTCAGATCCAGAATCGTCAGCGCGGTCAGATCGTCGAACACCCCGGCGGGCAGCGTGGCCAACGTCGCGTTGTTCGGCAGGCCCAGCGTCGTCAGGCTCGTCAGCCCGTCGAACACCCCGGCGGGCAGCGTGGCCAGCGCGTTGTCGCCCAAATACAGATCCGTCAGCGCGGTCAGCCCGGTGAATGCCCCGGCGGGCAGCGTGGGCAACTCGTTGAAGGACAGAAACAGGTTCGTCAGCGCGGGCAGCCCGGTGAACACCCCGGCGGGCAGCGTGGTCAGCGCGTTGCTGTTCAGGAACAGTTGCTCCAGCGCGGGCAGGCCGTCGAACACCCCGGCGGGCAGCGTGGTCAGCGCGTTGCCGTTCAGCGCCAGCAGCGTCAAACTCGTCAGCCCGGCGAAATCCCCCACCTTGAGAGCGGTGATGTCCTTGCTGGTCAGCCCCAGCACGCCGGTGATGGCGGCGAGATGGACGTTGGTGACGGCGGCGCAGTCGGTGATACCGGAGATTCTGCCCAGGATCGCGTCGCGTACCTGCGGGGTCCGGTTGCAGATCCCCAGGCCGTCACCCGCCAGCGCCCGGGCCGCGTCCGACGGCTCGCTCGCCCCCCCCGCGTTCACCGCCCGCACCTGGAAATCGTAGGTGGTGCCGTTCGTCAGGCTCCCGACCGTCACCCCGGCCTCGCCCGCCTCCCCCGGCGCACTGTCGGCAAGCTCCGTCCAGGTCTCCGGGTACTGCTCCTCCGAGGCGGTCTTGTGCCGGTACTCGTGGTGCGTGATGACCGCCGTCGCCGCCGGCGCATCCCAGGCCAGCGCGACCTGTCCATCGCCCCCCGTCGCCGTCAGGCCCGTCGGCTTGGCCGGCGCCGTCACCTCGGTCACCGTCACCGCCACGTCGGCGATCGCGATCCCGTCATAGTCGCTGTCCGTGCTCGCCGCGCCGTGCGTCAGCGTCACCGTGTCGTCCAGCGCATCCGCATCCGCCACCGCGCGCACCGTCACCGTCTGGGCCGTCGCCCAGTCGGTCGTCGTGAACTCCAGCGTCGAATCGGCCACCGACACGTCCGTGCCCGCCGCGCCGCCGATCGTCACCGTCACCGTGTCCGTCGGCTGCGTGTCCAACACCACCGTGTACGTCGCCGTGCCCCCCTCATCCACCGACAGCGTCGTGGGCGTCACCGTCACCCCGGCGGTGTCGTCGTCCTCGATCGTGGCCGTGACCGCGCAGGTCGAGCCGCAGCGGTGGCCCGCGGCCGTGACGAAGTTCCACCAGTACCTGATGGGCAACCCGGGGGCGCCTTCAAGGCGGATCTCGAACGTCTCGCCGCTGTCGGCGACACTGTCGTCATTGATCGTGATCTCGAGCGACTTCTCCGCCACGTACACCGTGCCCTCCGCCGTGAAGTCGGACGGGCTGAAGCGCAGGATCTCCGAACGGGTCTGGTAGTCCTCGGGCGTCGTCGCCGAGCCCGTCGCAAACGTCCCCATACTGACACTGATGGTGCCCGTCGGCCGAGGCGCCCCGTCGCCCGTGCGCACGACCACCGTCACCGTGAGCGGGCTCCCCCCCTCCTCGGAGACGGTGTAGGCGGCCTCCGTGATCCCGATCGTCGCCGCGATGAGGATGTCCACCGCCGCGGAATCCGCCGCACCCACGCCATAGCCGGTGCCGGCCGCCACCGTGGCCGTCAGGGTCCCCTTCTCGGGGGTCGTCCCCGCTGCCAATTGCCTGAACTGGCTGGCCGGGACCTGCAGCGCCGCCGTCACCGAATCCACTAGAAACACCACGGTCCGCGACAGATTCGCCGCCGCCAGGTAGTCCTGCGACTGCGTGAGGGTCACCGGCACCGCCAGCGGGCGGGCGACCGCCCCGGTCCGGGTCAGCGTGAAGTCCGCCGAGCCTCCCGCGTAGAGCGCACTCGGCGCATCCGCCGCGATCGTCACCACCGCATCGTTGTCCGTCACCGTCACCGCCACGTCGGCGATCGTGATCCCGTCATAGTCGCTGTCCGTGCTCGCCGCGCCGTGCGTCAGCGTGACCGTGTCGTCCGTCGTGTCCGCATCGCCCCCCGCCGTCACCGTCACCGCCTGCGCCGTACTCCAGGTCGTGCTCGTGAACGTCAGCGTGGCCGGGTTCGGGGTCACGTCCGTGCTCGCATGCCCGGCCACCGTCACCACGACATCCGCCGTCGGCTGGGTATCGAGCACCACCGTGTAAGTGTCCCCGGTCGTATCCTCCTCATCCACCGTCAGGGTCGTGGGCGTCACCGTCAGCCCCGGCATGGTCAGCGGCAGGCCGGCGGCCTTCGAGAAACCGTAGCCCGAATGATTGGCCGGCAGCGCCGGCACGGTCCCGATGTCCACCGTCGTGGCCGCGCTCGCACCGACCGACCGGGTCACCGTCAGGGCCGAGCTTTCGAGCGCGCCCGCGGGAATCGTGCTCGTGCCGGCCCCGCCCACGATGCTCCCGTTCGTCACGCTCACCGGCAGCACCAGGCCGAACGGCGCGCCCGTCGGGGCGACCGCCTTGAACCGGGCCCCCGCCGTCCGCTCCAGGGTCACGGGCAGCAGCAGCGGATCCACCGCGTTGCCCTCCAACTGGAGCGTGGCCAATGACGCCAGCCCGTCAAAGATCCCGGCGGGCAGCGCCGTGAGCCGGTTCCCATCCAGCCGGAGTTCGGTCAGCGACGCCAGCCCGGCAAACACCCCGGCGGGCAGCGTGGCCAGCGCGTTGCCGCCCATGCTCAGCTCCGTCAGCGCGGCCAGCCCGGCAAACACCCCGGCGGGCAGCGTGGTCAGGCCGTTGCCGGTCAGATCCAGAATCGTCAGCGCGGTCAGATCGTCGAACACCCCGGCGGGCAGCGTGGCCAACGTCGCGTTGTTCGGCAGGCCCAGCGTCGTCAGGCTCGTCAGCCCGTCGAACACCCCGGCGGGCAGCGTGGCCAGCGCGTTGTCGCCCAAATACAGATCCGTCAGCGCGGTCAGCCCGGTGAATGCCCCGGCGGGCAGCGTGGGCAACTCGTTGAAGGACAGAAACAGGTTCGTCAGCGCGGGCAGCCCGGTGAACACCCCGGCGGGCAGCGTGGTCAGCGCGTTGCTGTTCAGGAACAGTTGCTCCAGCGCGGGCAGGCCGTCGAACACCCCGGCGGGCAGCGTGGTCAGCGCGTTGCCGTTCAGCGCCAGCAGCGTCAAACTCGTCAGCCCGGCGAAATCCCCCACCTTGAGGGCGGTGATGTCCTTGCTGGTCAGCCCCAGCACGCCGGTGATGGCGGCGAGATGGACGTTGGTGACGGCGGCGCAGTCGGTGATACCGGAGATTCTGCCCAGGATCGCGTCGCGTACCTGCGGGGTCCGGTTGCAGATCCCCAGGCCGTCGCCCGCCAGCGCCCGGGCCGCGTCCGACGGCTCGCTCGCCCCCCCCGCGTTCACCGCCCGCACCTGGAAATCGTAGGTGGTGCCGTTCGTCAGGCTCCCGACCGTCACCCCGGCCTCGCCCGCCTCCCCCGGCGCACTGTCGGCAAGCTCCGTCCAGGTCTCCGGGTACTGCTCCTCCGAGGCGGTCTTGTGCCGGTACTCGTGGTGCGTGATGACCGCCGCCGTCGCCGGCGCATCCCAGGCCAGCGCGACCTGTTCATCGCCCCCCGTCGCCGTCAGGCCCGTCGGCTTGGCCGGCGCCGTCACCTCGGTCACCGTCACCGCCACGTCGGCGATCGTGATCCCGTCATAGTCGCTGTCGGTGCTCGCCGCGCCGTGCGTCAGCGTCACCGTGTCGTCCAGCACGTCCGCATCCACCACCGCGCGCACCGTCACCGTCTGGGCCGTCGCCCAGTCGGTCGTCGTGAACTCCAGCGTCGAATCGGCCACCGTCACGTCCGTGCCACTCGTGCCGCCGATCGTCACCGTCACCGTGTCCGTCGGCTGCGTGTCCAGCACCACCGTGTACGTCGCCGTGCCCCCCTCAGCCACCGTCAGGGTCGTGGGCGTCACCGTCAGCCCCGGCATGGTCAGCGGCAGGCCGGCGGCCTTCGAGAAACCGTAGCCCGAATGATTGGCCGGCAGCGCCGGCACGGTCCCGATGTCCACCGTCGTGGCCGCGCTCGCACCGACCGACCGGGTCACCGTCAGGGCCGAGCTTTCGAGCGCGCCCGCGGGAATCGTGCTCGTGCCGGCCCCGCCCACGATGCTCCCGTTCGTCACGCTCACCGGCAGCACCAGGCCGAACGGGGCGCCCGTCGGGGCGACCGCCTTGAACCGGGCCCCCGCCGTCCGCTCCAGGGTCACGGGCAGCAGCAGCGGATCCGCCGCGTTGCCCTCCAACTGGAGCGTGGCCAATGACGCCAGCCCGTCAAAGATCCCGGCGGGCAGCGCCGTGAGCCGGTTCCCATCCAGCCGGAGTTCGGTCAGCGACGCCAGCCCGGCAAACACCCCGGCGGGCAGCGTGGCCAGCGCGTTGCCGCCCATGCTCAGCTCCGTCAGCGCGGCCAGCCTGGCAAACACCCCGGCGGGCAGCGTGGTCAGGCCGTTGCCGGTCAGATCCAGAATCGTCAGCGCGGTCAGATCGTCGAACACCCCGGCGGGCAGCGTGGCCAACGTCGCGTTGTTCGGCAGGCCCAGCGTCGTCAGGCTCGTCAGCCCGTCGAACACCCCGGCGGGCAGCGTGGCCAGCGCGTTGTCGCCCAAATACAGATCCGTCAGCGCGGTCAGCCCGGTGAATGCCCCGGCGGGCAGCGTGGGCAACTCGTTGAAGGACAGAAACAGGTTCGTCAGCGCGGGCAGCCCGGTGAACACCCCGGCGGGCAGCGTGGTCAGCGCGTTGCTGTTCAGGAACAGTTGCTCCAGCGCGGGCAGGCCGTCGAACACCCCGGCGGGCAGCGTGGTCAGCGCGTTGCCGTTCAGCGCCAGCAGCGTCAAACTCGTCAGCCCGGCGAAATCCCCCACCTTGAGGGCGGTGATGTCCTTGCTGGTCAGCCCCAGCACGCCGGTGATGGCGGCGAGATGGACGTTGGTGACGGCGGCGCAGTCGGTGATACCGGAGATTCTGCCCAGGATCGCGTCGCGTACCTGCGGGGTCCGGTTGCAGATCCCCAGGCCATCACCCGCCAGCGCCCGGGCCGCGTCCGACGGCTCGCTCGCCCCCCCCGCGTTCACCGCCCGCACCTGGAAATCGTAGGTGGTGCCGTTCGTCAGGCTCCCGACCGTCACCCCGGCCTCGCCCGCCTCCCCCGGCGCACTGTCGGCGAGCTCCGTCCAGGTCTCCGGGTACTGCTCCTCCGAGGCGGTCTTGTGCCGGTACTCGTGGTGCGTGATGGCCGCCGCCGGCGCCGGCGCATCCCAGGCCAGCGCGACCTGTCCATCGCCCCCCGTCGCCGTCAGGCCCGTCGGCTTGGCCGGCGCCGTCACCTCGGTCACCGTCACCGCCACGTCGGCGATCGCGATCCCGTCATAGTCGCTGTCCGTGCTCGTCGCGCTGTGCGTCAGCGTCACCGTATCGGTGACCGCGTCCGCATCGCCCGCCGCCGTCACCGTCACCGGCTGCGCCGTACTCCAGGTCGTACTCGTGAACGTCAGCGCGGCCGGGTTCGGGGTCACGTCCGTGCTCGCGTGCCCGGCCACCGTCACCACGACATCCGCCGTCGGCTGGGTATCGAGCACCACCGTGTAAGTGTCCCCGGTCGTGTCCTCCTCATCCACCGTCAGCGTCGTGGTTGAGGCCGTCACCCCGGCCGTGTCGTTGTCCTCGATCGTCACGCTGCTTGTGGTTACGGTAAGGCCCGTGGCAGTGGTCGTTCCCGACACCGTCAGCGCCTCGTCCACCTCGTCGATGGCATCGTCCGTGGGGATCAGCTGGAAGGCCGCCGTGTCCGCCGTCTGGCCGGCGTCGATGGTCAGCGTGAAATCGTTCACCGTTTCGTAGTCGGTGCCCTCCACCGCCACGTCACTTGATGCGCCGACCACGACCGTTACGCTCGTCGGCAAACTCCGCGGGCCGTTGTTCAGTGTCCCCGTCACCGCCAGCGTCGTGTCCCCGGCACCCTCGCCCAGGGCATCGGGGGATACCGAGAGCCGTATCTCCGTTGACGAGGTCTCGTCGTCAGTGATGGTCACTTCCGTTCCCTGCACGACCACTCCAAGTGTCGTAGAGCTTCCCGACACCGAAATCGTCTCGTCGCCCTCCCCAAAACTGTCGTTCACCGTCATGAATCGGAATGCACCGACCGCGTCCGTCGCGCCTCCTGAGATCGTGATCGTCAAATCATCCACGGATGCGTAGTCCGTCCCCGCCGTCGCGCTGTCTTCCGGATCTCCCACCGTTACAGTCACTGGCGTGTCAACGAGGTAGGCACCCGTCTCGATGCTCGCATTCACGATCACCGTCGTCGGGGCGCCGTCCTCCGCCACCGAGTCTGGATTCGCGGTCAGCGTCACGCGTCTCAACAGGTCATCGTCAAACAATGTCAACTCCGTTCCCGTCACCGTCAGGCTCGGTACCAAGGTTGTACCTTCGATGGAAATGCTCTGGTCCCCTTCGGACGTCCCATCGTTGACCGGTCGGAACAGGATCGTTTGGAACGTACTTGTCTGTCCCGCACGAATGTTCAGGGTGATGTCGCCTGTCGTCTCGTAATCGGTTCCCTCAACCGCACTGTCCCCTGAGTCTCCAACCATCACCGTCACGGTGGTCAACTCAGAACGCGGCGCCTCATTCAGTTCCGCCGTCAACTGCACGCGCGTCAACGCGGTAGCCTCATTCGCCCACGCCGGATCCACCGCAAGTATCACCTCGGTCGATGCCGTCTCGTCGTCGTCCACCGTCACGTCCACCGAGGCCGCCGTCACGCCGTCGAAGTTGTCGCCGCCGACCGTGTGGCCGATCACCGCGGTGTCCTCGTCCCCGTCGGCGTCCTGCCCCGCCGTGACCGTGACCGTCTGCGGCGTTGCCCAGTTCAACGGAGTGAAGGTCAACGCCCCGGATACCGACACATCCGTGTCGCCGGAGGTGCGCGACGGCGTCACCGTCACCGTGCCCGTCGGTTGACCGTCCAGCACCACCGTGTACGTCGCCATGCCCCCCTCGGCGACCGTCAGCGTCGTGGTTGAGATCGTCACACTGCGATCGTTGTCAAATACCAGTGCAAGAAAGGAATTATCGACCATGTCGTAACCACCGCCCGACGCCGTATGGTCCAGCCACTTCCTATCGTCCACCGTGTCGTCGTCCTCGCCCGCGCTCAGCATGACCGACTGCGCCACGTTCCAGTTCAACGTCGTGAACGTCAGGCTCGTCTTGTCCAGACTCAGATCCGTTCCCTCCAATCCCGTGATCGTCACCGTCACGGTGTCCGTCGGCTGCAATGTCAACTTGATCTTGTAGTCCGCACTTGTCCCTTCCTCGAACACGAAAGCATGCGGACTCAATGCCACGCCCGGTGGGTCATCGTTGTCAATAACAGACAGGGAAAGCCTCGTACTCTGCCCCGCGTAGTCGCCTCCGGCCGCCCCAAGTGTCAGCGTCTCGCTATCGTCCACTGTATCGTCGTCCTCGCCCGCGCTCACCATGACCGGCTGCACGACGTTCCAGTTCATCGTCGTGAACGTCAGGCTCGTCTTGTCCAGACTCAGATCCGTTCCCTCCAATCCCGTGATTGTCACCGTCACGGTATCCGTCGGCTGCGACCTCAGCTGCACCGTGAAGCTGAAATTATCCCCTTCTACTAGACTCGTACCCAGTATGGACAGGCTCAGGCCCTTGGTATCTTTGTCAGAAACCCCCAAGAGGAGATCTTCGTTCAGCCCCGTGTAATTGCCGCCAGACGCCGTATGCCGTAGCGTCTCCCTATCAGTTTTCGCATCGTCGTCCTCGCCCGCGCTCACCCTGACCGTCTGCGCCACGTTCCAGGTCAACGTCGTGAACGTCAGGCTCGTCTTGTCCAGGCTCAGGTCCGTTCCCGCCGTACCCGTGATCGTCACCGTCACGGTGTCCGTCGGCTGCGACGCCAGCCGCACCGTGTAGTTGGTAGCGCTCCCCTCGTTTATAAACATCGTACCCGGAGAAAGAATCAGCCCCGTCGTTATGTTGTCATTGTCACGCACAATGACGTCGCGGATCGTAGACACCGACCCATAGTCGCCCCCAGACGCCGTATACGTCAGCACCACCGTATCGTTGCTTGTGTCGTTGTCCTCGCCCGCGCTCAGCATGACCGTCTGCGCCACGTTCCAGTTCAACGTCGTGAACGTCAGGCTCGTCTTGTCCAGACTCAGGTCCGTGCCCGTCGTGCCCGTGATCGTCACCGTCACGGTATCCGTCGGCTGCGTCGCCAGATTGACGGTGAGGCTGACTTCGGTACCCTCGCTTATAGACATCGAACCGGGAACAATAACCAGATCCGCCCTCAGCCTCTCGTCGTTGTCCCGCACGTTCACCGTGACACTGTAGGACACCGACTCGTAATCGCCGCCAGACGCAGTGTGCGTCAGCGGCACGCTAGCGGTTCGCGCGTCGTCGTCCTCGCCCGCGCTCAGCATGACCGGCTGTGCCACGTTCCAGTTCAACGTCGTGAACGTCAGGCTCGTCTTGTCCAGACTCAGAACCGTGCCCGTCGTGCCCGTGATCGTCACCGTCACGGTGTCCGTGGGCTGCGACGCCAGCTTCACCGTGTAGCTGAGGTCTTCCCCCTCGCCTATGACAAACGGCACCGGAGTCAGAATCAGGGCCGCATCATCAAGGTCAAACACAAACACCTCGAAGTCCTTGGTTACGGACCCGTAGTCACCGCCCGACGCCGTGTGCGTCAGCGGCACAATATCATGTACCGCGTCGATGTCCTCGTCCGCACTCACCGTGACCGGCTGCGCCACGTTCCAGTTCAACGTCGTGAACGTCAGGCTCGTCTTGTCCAGACTCAGGTCCGTGCCCGCCGTGCCCGTGATCGTCACCGTCACGGTGTCCGTCGGCTGCGTCGCCAGCTTCACCGTGTAGCTGGCATCGCTCCCCTCATACATCCGAAAAGTCAGCGGAGAAAACACCAAACCAGCGGCGGTCGTCACCAGCGGCGTGCGGGCGTCCGTCGTCGTCCCTGTTCCGCTCTGCGACCACGCCCCGTCGCCCAGCGTCTCGCCGAAGGCCCGCGAAGTGCTGGCCCCTTCCCTAAAGACCGGCACGGCGTTGACCGGGTCGGTGATCGTGGCCGTGACCGCGCAGATAGGGCCGCAGCGTTGGCCGGCGGCATTGACGAGATTCCACCAGTACTTGGGGGGCGCCACGGGGGCGCCTTCGAGGCGGTGCTCGTCGTCTATCTTGACGGCATCGTTATGCGTCTTATCGAAGTTGCTGACGAATTCAAGGCCCTGCGCGTGGACCTGAAGAGCGCCTGCCAGACCAAGGGCCAAGGCGACGATGACAGCGAGGCCCCCTACGCTCGGAGAGCCGAGATGGGCAGCAGGCCTCCACCTTGTTTGCGCGTGCCGACGGGCAGGCGGGAAGGAGGAGCGAGCGGGCGAAGTGCGTCCGCGCAAGGCGGCGGCAGTCTCGCGGGCCTTTCCGACACGGGGACTCAACATTCACCCACCGGAGTGGTCGGACAGGACGGCGACACAGTCTTTTCGACCGGTTCGCGTCCCGTGCGGCATCTCTTGGGGAGTCCGTACTTCATCTCTGTCACTGTAAGCCTCTCGTTTTGTTTCTCACTAACTCAACGATCACCGGATAAGAGCACGAACTGCGCTCTCGCGACCTGCCAATTGTTTGCGCCGCCGAACTGGTGATCTCGCTCCGTGATGTCTGCCCGTACGGGGTCGGGATCAGTCATCGTGGGCGTGACCGTGCTGGTAGGGCCGCAGCGTTGGCCTGCGGAATTGACGAAGTTCTACGAGTGCTTGGCGGGCTTCCGGGGGGGCTTGGCAGGCGGATCTTCGGCCCTTCCCAAGTTGCTGACACTCCTCGTCTGCGCCTGCGGGGGAAGGGCAAGGAGGGCGGCGAAGGCCAGCGCGCCACATGAACAAGCGCACATGACGACAACAACCGTCGTTAGGCGGGTGCAATGGTACTCTCCGTGTTTGGCGTCTAGATGAGCGTCGGGCTTTTGACGCCATCCGCACGGAGAGTTATCGGCGGGTGTGGCCCTGCCCTGTTCACCCACGCGCGCAACCGGGTAGCTAGTCCGTTGCGGTGCGCATTGCTAAACGAGGCTGTTGTATTCGGCAAGGAGACCCGACATGCGGGCTTCTCCAGTAGATAGCGTCGCGGAAGGATACGGACGAGTGGCGAGGCGGCGCAAGGTGATGGCTTGAGTCCCGGCCCTTTGCTTCGGCCGGGAAAGACAGCTGCTACTTGCTGCGGAGGGGTGGCGGAATGGCTAACGTCCGGCGTTGGCAAACCCTACTCTCGCCTCGGAGTACACCGACGCGCTGGACCGCGAGCGGGGCAACCCGCGGTTGAAGGCGGCCGTGACTCTACGCTCCTCTATCGCGGTAGAGTCAGGGGGTGGCGCGGTGCCCGTAGGGTCCGGTGCGTTGTTCCGTCGCTTTCGCTTCGGTACTCAGTCCGGCTCCCGTAGGTCCGTTTCCACTCCCCTGCTCATCGAACCGGACGTGCGGATTTCCCGCATCCGGCTCTCAGCCGCGATCATGCCTTCGCCCACGGAAGGTCTCCGGTCGTCGGCTCAAGGCGCTTCAGGCCGCAGCGGTTCCACAGCCATTCGTCGGAGAAGCGCACGTATCTTCCCGCCTTCACCTTGTGCTTCCGCCGGAACCACTGTCGCAGCCGCCGGGTCGCATGCCGGTCCACGGCCTTGTAGGCCATGCCGACCTGCCCGAGGGTGAAGTAGTTTGCCCAGCCGGAGATCATCCGGTTGAGGCGCTCTACGACCTCCTCCGTGGACCGGCCCAAGTACCGCCGGCCCGTTTGTTCGCTGATCCCGCGGCAGATGCTCTGAACGCTCGCCTTGCTCGGCCGGGTACCGATGTACCGGCGCCCGTCCGTCGGACGATAGTTCCAACCGATGCGGTACCCAAGGAACTCGATAGACTCCTCGGGGCATCGGAGGCACCGGGTCTTCCGGGCGTTGACCGGTAGCTTCAGTCTTTCCATGAGCCGGTTGACCACCACCAGCATATCCGCCGCCGGGGCCTTGCCGAGCACACAGAAGTCGTCCGCGTAGTTCACGATCTCCGCTCCAAAGCGCCGGGCATGGCCCAGCGCCTTCCAGCCAAGGGTGAACCGCCGCATGTAGATGTTGCTCAGCAGCGGCGAGATCGGAGCCCCTTGCGGGGTCCCCTTCCTTTCCCTTCGCGCCCGGTTCGTGCGGCGTGTGCCGCCGTCCCCGTCCTCCTCCACCACCGGCATCTCCAGCCACGCCTTGATGAGCCCGAGCATCCGTCCGTCGCTAACGCGACGTGCGATGCTCTTCATCAGCTCGGCGTGCGGTATCTCGCCGAAGTAGTTGGAGAGGTCCGCATCGATCACTTCGTTGCGGCCCGCGTGCAGCAGGCGGTGGACCCGCCTGACCGCGTCCTTGGCACTTCGTCCCGGCCGGTATCCGTACTGCTCCGGCTCCAGATCCGCCTCGAAGACCGGCGACAGCACCAGCATCGCCGACGTCTGCGCAACCCGGTCCCTCAGGCATGGGATGCCCAGGGGACGGAACTTCCCCGGCTGCTTCTTCGGGATCAGCACCCGGCGCACCGGACTCGGCTTGTAGGTGCCATCCCTCAGATCCCGCGACAGTTCCCCAACCCAGCGTTTCACTCCGTATGCCTCGATGTCCGCGACCGTCACACCATCCACTCCAGCCGCTCCGCCGTTGCGCCGGACCATCCCCCATGCCGCCAGCAGGAAGTCCTCCCGCCATACCTTGTCGGCAAGGGCGTGAAAGCGCCGGTCGGGTTCTTCCTTCGCTTTCGCATGTAGCACGGTCTGGAGTTTCCGAACGCTTGCCGACCCTGTTAGACTCGCGTCAGTGGTCATGTCCCTGCCTCCTTTCCGCACCGCTCCCGGCTCAGGGCCCCTTCCCTCGGCGGGCGTTACCCCGCGTCCCCGGTACTACGGGCCCATCCGCCACCCTCCCGGCCCGGCCCGCCCCTCGCGGGGTTCCGGTTGCCGCGTGCACGGCACCGTCAGGGCTTCCCGTGTTGCCACACCTTCCATCTTCCATGCATGCCGGCGCCACTACCCCGGCGGAAGTCGGCCGGGGCGCTTGTCGCTCTCTTCCCAGCCAGCCGGCGGCCTTCCCCTAATCTCAGGAGGGTCGGCTTCCGCGACGCCCGTTTCGAGGCCTGCTCGGCGTTCACTCACGTTCCGGCCTGCATGGTCGCCAAGCCGCTCAACGCGGCCCTCTTGCCAGAGTGCTTCAATCCATGTCGTTACCTCCTTGGACCGCTCTGGCCGCTACCAGCTGGAGCGACAGTTGCTGGGTGGGGTTCGCACCCACAAGGAAAGCGCGCCTTTCCACGGCGCACTGAGAAATCCGGGCTATCGCCGGCCGGCCTCAGCAGGATCGCGGGACGGTCGGGAGACAATTGCGGAGTAGCCCCGCGGATCCCGCAGTTCGTACTCCGGTCCGGTGATCTGCAGCACCTCGACCCGATAGTCGGCGGGGTCGCTCCCCGGGGGCGCGAAGACTTCGAGGATGGGACCGGCCAGCGGGCGGCCGGCGATGATGACATGATGGCGCGTCGACTGGGGCACTTCCCATTGAAGGAGCTCGAGGCCGGGCGCCCGCAGCGAGTCGATGGCCGGACCTTCCACGGCGAGGAAGACGCCGGTGGCGCGTGATGCCGTCGGCATCCGCAGGGTGACCCGCAGGCTGCCCCGGACCGCTTCCGCCCGTGCCGGCGCCTCGCCGGAGGGTTGCGTGAGATCGTTGCCGATGCCGCAGGCGGAGGCGGCAAGCACGGCGCCCACGGCCGCCGGAACGCCCCACGCCCTCCTGCGCCGGGCGCGACGTTCGGGGGGCCTCCCCCCGCGCCGCCGGCCGTCGCCGGCGCGGCGCGACCTGGACGCTCTTCTCCTGCGGCTCCCCTTCTTCCCCCCCCGCCGGTTCGCGGGAAGCGCGCCGGAGTCCGGCGAGGGGTCGCGCCCGCCACAGTCGGCACTACCGCGCCGGCAGCGTTCGGTCCACGAGAGGACATCGCCGAGGTCGTAGCTGCCGTTCCGGTTGCCGAGGTAGTCGAGTGCGGCGCGCTGGACCGCGCTCAAATCCGCCTCGCCGAGGAGCACCCCGGCCACCGCCTCCACGCCCAGCCCCGCAACCGCGGCCAGCGCCTCGGCCTCCCCTTCGAAGGCCCGGTCACTCGCCGCGCCGTGGGTCAGCGAGTCCGTGTCGGTCACCGTGTCCGCATCGTCGTCGCCCGCGGCCACCGTCACCTCGACGCTGTCGCCGACCACCCCGCCGTAGCCGCCGCCCGACGGCGTGTGCGTCAGCGTCACCGCGCCGGCGGCCCCCGCCCCCGCTCGCACCGTCACCGTCTGCGGCTTATTCCATTCGGCCGGCAGGAATTTCAGCCTCGTGGGCTCTACCGACACGTCCCCGCTCGCACCGCCCACCGTCACCGTCACGATACCCTTGGGCAGGCCATACCAGGGCTGGCTCTTCAGCTTCACCGTGTACGTCGCGGTGTCGCCCGCGGTCACCGTCAGCGTCGTGGGCGTCACTATCACTCCGCGCGTGCGGTCCAGCACCGTCAGCGCCACGTCGTCCACCCGCACCCCGCCGTAGCCGCCTCCGTTCGCCGCGTGCTTCACCGTCACGCTCTCGTTCCACGGGTAGTGGTCCACCACCGCCCTCACCGTCACCGTCTGCGCCGTCGACCAGTTCTCCGTCGTGAACCTCAGCAACTTGGGCAACACCGTCACGTACTGCCCGCCATAGACTGAGCGCGCCACCACCACCGTGCCCGTCGGCCGGCTGTCCAGAACCACCGTGTAGGAAATCTCGTCGCCGCCCTCGACCACCTCCAGGGTCGTGGGCGTCACCGTCACACCCCGCTCGTTATCCGCCACCGTCACCGCGACGCTGGCGACGGCCACCCCGTCAAAGCCGCCGCCCGACGGCGTGTGCGTCAGCGTCACCGTGTCGTTGACCGCGTCCGCATCCTCCGCCGCGCTCACCGTCACCGTCTGCGCCGTCGACCAGTCGGTCGTCGTGAACTCCAGCGTCGCGTCGTCCACCGACACATCCGTGCCCGTCGTCCCGCCCACCGTCACCGTCACCGTGCCGCCCGTCGGCTGCGCGTCCAGCACCACCGTGTACGTCGCCGTACCCCCCTCGTCCACGGTCAGCCTCGTGCGCGTCACCGTCACCGACACGTTGGCCGGCGCACTGGTCGTCCCGGTTCCGCTCTGCGACCATGCCCCGTCGCCCTCGGCGTTGGTCGCGCGCACCTGCACCTCATACGCCGTGTGCTCGGCAAGACCGGAGATGCTCGCGCTCGTGCCGGTCACGTCCTCGGGGCCGTCCGTAAAGGGCCCGGTGGAGCCCTCGCGGTAGCGCACGTCGTAGGAGGCGACCGGCGGGCGGCCCGTGTTCGGCGGAGCCGCCCAGTTCACATCCAGGCTCGTCGTGCTCCCCGGCGTCTCCGTCACCCCCGGCGCCGCCGGAGCCAGCGGCGCCTCGTTCCGGTCCGTGACGTTCAGCGTCACCGCGATCGTGTCCGAACCGCCGCGGCCGTCCACCACCGTGACCGTCACCGCGTAGCTCGCCTTCGCCTCATAATCGTACCTCTCCCCGGCACGGGTCCGAAGCTGCCCGCTCGCCGCCACGATCCCGAAGCTCGCCGCGTCCGCGCCTGCCAGGCTGTAGGCCAGCGTGTCGCCGGCATCCGTGTCCGTCGCCGCCACCGGAGCGCCGATGTCCGCCGCCGCCGCCGCCGTGTCGCCCAGCGTCTCGCCGAAGGCCCGCGACGTGCTCGACCCGTCCCTGAACGTCGGCGCCGCGTTGTCGTCGTCCTCGATCGTGACCCTTACGCCGTCCTCGTCACCCTCCACCCGCGAGACATAGGTGGCCCCGGAAGGATCCACGGGCGCCGTAATATCAAAGAAAAACGTCTCGTCGCCTTCGACTTCCGTGTCTTCAACCGTGCGCAACTCGAAGATCCGCTCGTACACGTACGTGCCATCGCTCTGGCTCACGAACTCCGTACTCAAGGCCTCCTGAATGCGCGGCAAAACCGGCGCGTAATCATCAACGGAAGTCGCCGTGCCACCCTGCGTGGAGGCACGAAAGCGTATGACGCCCGAAGGGGGCCGAGAAGCCGTGATCCGCAACGTCACCTCCACCGTGTCACCCTCGGGGACCATTGCTTCCACCGGACTGAAGCTCGCCGTCAACTCAAGCTCGTCGTTGTCCGCCACCGTCACCGCCACGCTGTCCACCGCCACCCCGTCGTAGCCGCCGCCCCCAGCCGTGTGCGTCAGCGTCACCGTGTCGTCCGCCGCGTCCGCGTCCTCCGCCGCCGTCACCGTCACCGTCTGCGCCGTCGACCAGTTGACCGTCGTGAACTCCAGCGTCGAATCGGCCACCGACACGTCCGTGCCCGCCGCGCCGCCGATCGTCACCGTCACCGTGTCCGCCGGCTGCGCGTCCAGCACCACCGTGTACGTCGCCGTGCCCCCCTCAGCCACCTCCAGCGTCGTGGGCGTCACCGTCACCCCGGCGTTGTCGTCGTCCTCGATCGTGACCCTTACGCCGTCCTCGTCACCCTCCACCCGCGAGACATAGGTGGCCCCGGAAGGATCCACGGGCGCCGTAATATCAAAGAAAAACGTCTCGTCGCCTTCAACTTCCGTGTCTTCAACCGTGCGCAACTCGAAGATCCGCTCGTACACGTACGTGCCATCGCTCTGGCTCACGAACTCCGTACTCAAGGCCTCCTGAATGCGCGGCAAAACCGGCGCGTAATCATCAACGGAAGTCGCCGTGCCACCCTGCGTGGAGGCACGAAAGCGTATGACGCCCGAAGGGGGCCGAGAAGCCGTGATCCGCAACGTCACCTCCACCGTGTCACCCTCGGGGACCATTGCTTCCACCGGACTGAAGCTCGCCGTCAACTCAAGCTCGTCGTTGTCCGCCACCGTCACCGCCACGCTGTCCACCGCCACCCCGTCGTAGCCGCCGCCCCCAGCCGTGTGCGTCAGCGTCACCGTGTCGTCCGCCGCGTCCGCGTCCTCCGCCGCCGTCACCGTCACCGTCTGCGCCGTCGACCAGTTGACCGTCGTGAACTCCAGCGTCGAATCGGCCACCGACACGTCCGTGCCCGCCGCGCCGCCGATCGTCACCGTCACCGTGTCCGCCGGCTGCGTGTCCAGCACCACCGTGTACGTCGCCGTGCCCCCCTCAGCCACCTCCAGCGTCGTGGGCGTCACCGTCACCCCGGCGGTGTCGTCGTCCTCGATCGTGGCCGTGACCGCGCAGGCCGAGCCGCAGCGGCGGCCCGCGGCCGTGACGAAGTTCCACCAGTACCTGATGGGCAACCCGGGGGCGCCTTCGAGGCGGATCTCGAACGTCTCGCCGCTGTCGGCGACACTGTCGTCATTGATCGTGATCTCGACCGACTTCTCCGCCACGTACACCGTGCCCTCCGCCGTGAAGTCGGACGGGCTGAAGCGCAGGATCTCCGAACGGACCTGGTAGTCCTCGGGCGTCGTCGCCGAGCCCGTCGCAAACGTCCCCATACTGACACTGATGGTGCCCGTCGGCCGAGGCGCCCCGTCGCCCGTGCGCGCGACCACCGTCACCGTGAGCGGGCTCCCACCCTCCTCGGAGACGGTGTAGGAAGCCTCCTTGATCCCGATCGTCGCCGCGATGAGGATGTCCACCGCCGCGGAATCCGCCGCACCCACGTCATAGTCGGTGCCGGCCGCCACCGTGGCCGTCAGCGTCCCCTTCTCGGGGACCGTCCCCGACGCCAATTGCCTGAACTGGCTGGCCGGGACCTGCAGCGCCGCCGTCACCGAATCCACTAGAAACACCACGGTCCGCGACAGATGCGCCGCCGCCAGGTAGTCCTGCGACTGCGTGAGGGTCACCGTCACCGCCAGCGGGCGGGCGACCGCCCCGGTCCGGGTCAGCGTGAAGTCCGCCGAGCCTCCCGCGTAGAGCGCACTCGGCGCATCCGCCGCGATCGTCACCACCGCATCGTTGTCCGTCACCGTCACCGCCACGTCGGCGATCGTGATCCCATCATAGTCGCTGTCCGTGCTCGCCGCGCCGTGCGTCAGCGTGACCGTGTCGTCCGTCGTGTCCGCATCGCCCCCCGCCGTCACCGTCACCGCCTGCGCCGTACTCCAGGTCGTGCTCGTGAACGTCAGCGTGGCCGGGTTCGGGGTCACGTCCGTGCTCGCATGCCCGGCCACCGTCACCACGACATCCGCCGTCGGCTGGGTATCGAGCACCACCGTGTAAGTGTCCCCGGTCGTGTCCTCCTCATCCACCGTCAGGGTCGTGGGCGTCACCGTCAGCCCCGGCATGGTCAGCGGCAGGCCGGCGGCCTTCGAGAAACCGTAGCCCGAATGATTGGCCGGCAGCGCCGGCACGGTCCCGATGTCCACCGTCGTGGCCGCGCTCGCACCGACCGCCCGGGTCACCGTCAGGGCCGAGCTTTCGAGCGCGCCCGCGGGAATCGTGCTCGTGCCGGCCCCGCCCACGATGCTCCCGTTCGTCACGCTCACCGGCAGCACCAGGCCGAACGGGGCGCCCGTCGAGGCGACCGCCTTGAACCGGGCCCCCGCCGTCCGCTCCAGGGTCACGGGCAGCAGCAGCGGATCCGCCGCGTTGCCCTCCAACTGGAGCGTGGCCAATGAGGCCAGCCCGTCAAAGATCCCGGCGGGCAGCGCCGTGAGCCGGTTCCCATCCAGCCGGAGTTCGGTCAGCGACGCCAGCCCGGCAAACACCCCGGCGGGCAGCGTGGCCAGCGCGTTGCCGCCCATGCTCAGCTCCGTCAGCGCGGCCAGCCTGGCAAACACCCCGGCGGGCAGCGTGGTCAGGCCGTTGCCGGTCAGATCCAGAATCGTCAGCGCGGTCAGATCGTCGAACACCCCGGCGGGCAGCGTGGCCAACGTCGCGTTGTTCGGCAGGCCCAGCGTCGTCAGGCTCGTCAGCCCGTCGAACACCCCGGCGGGCAGCGTGGCCAGCGCGTTGTCGCCCAAATACAGATCCGTCAGCGCGGTCAGCCCGGTGAATGCCCCGGCGGGCAGCGTGGGCAACTCGTTGAAGGACAGAAACAGGTTCGTCAGCGCGGGCAGCCCGGTGAACACCCCGGCGGGCAGCGTGGTCAGCGCGTTGCTGTTCAGGAACAGTTGCTCCAGCGCGGGCAGGCCGTCGAACACCCCGGCGGGCAGCGTGGTCAGCGCGTTGCCGTTCAGCGCCAGCAGCGTCAAACTCGTCAGCCCGGCGAAATCCCCCACCTTGAGAGCGGTGATGTCCTTGCTGGTCAGCCCCAGCACGCCGGTGATGGCGGCGAGATGGACGTTGGTGACGGCGGCGCAGTCGGTGATGCCGGAGATTCTGCCCAGGATCGCGTCGCGTACCTGCGGGGTCCGGTTGCAGATCCCCAGGCCGTCACCCGCCAGCGCCCGGGCCGCGTCCGACGGCTCGCTCGCCCCCCCCGCGTTCACCGCCCGCACCTGGAAATCGTAGGTGGTGCCGTTCGTCAGGCTCCCGACCGTCACCCCGGCCTCGCCCGCCTCCCCCGGCGCACTGTCGGCAAGCTCCGTCCAGGTCTCCGGGTACTGCTCCTCCGAGGCGGTCTTGTGCCGGTACTCGTGGTGCGTGATGACCGCCGCCGTCGCCGGCGCATCCCAGGCCAGCGCGACCTGTTCATCGCCCCCCGTCGCCGTCAGGCCCGTCGGCTTGGCCGGCGCCGTCACCTCGGTCACCGTCACCGCCACGTCGGCGATCGCGATCCCGTCATAGTCGCTGTCGGTGCTCGCCGCGCTGTGCGTCAGCGTCACCGTGTCGTCCAGCACGTCCGCATCCACCACCGCGCGCACCGTCACCGTCTGGGCCGTCGCCCAGTCGGTCGTCGTGAACTCCAGCGTCGAATCGGCCACCGTCACGTCCGTGCCACTCGTGCCGCCGATCGTCACCGTCACCGTGTCCGTCGGCTGCGTGTCCAGCACCACCGTGTACGTCGCCGTGCCCCCCTCAGCCACCGACAGGGTCGTGGGCGTCACCGTCAGCCCCGGCATGGTCAGCGGCAGGCCGGCGGCCTTCGAGAAACCGTAGCCCGAATGGCCACTCGGCAGCGCCGGCACGGTCCCGATGTCCACCGTCGTGGCCGCGCTCGCACCGACCGACCGGGTCACCGTCAGGGCCGAGCTTTCGAGCGCGCCCGCGGGAATCGTGCTCGTGCCGGCCCCGCCCACGATGCTCCCGTTCGTCACGCTCACCGGCAGCACCAGGCCGAACGGGGCGCCCGTCGAGGCGACCGCCTTGAACCGGGCCCCCGCCGTCCGCTCCAGGGTCACGGGCAGCAGCAGCGGATCCGCCGCGTTGCCCTCCAACTGGAGCGTGGCCAATGACGCCAGCCCGTCAAAGATCCCGGCGGGCAGCGCCGTGAGCCGGTTCCCATCCAGCCGGAGTTCGGTCAGCGACGCCAGCCCGGCAAACACCCCGGCGGGCAGCGTGGCCAGCGCGTTGCCGCCCATGCTCAGCTCCGTCAGCGCGGCCAGCCTGGCAAACACCCCGGCGGGCAGCGTGGTCAGGCCGTTGCCGGTCAGATCCAGAATCGTCAGCGCGGTCAGATCGTCGAACACCCCGGCGGGCAGCGTGGCCAACGTCGCGTTGTTCGGCAGGCCCAGCGTCGTCAGGCTCGTCAGCCCGTCGAACACCCCGGCGGGCAGCGTGGCCAGCGCGTTGTCGCCCAAATACAGATCCGTCAGCGCGGTCAGCCCGGTGAATGCCCCGGCGGGCAGCGTGGGCAACTCGTTGAAGGACAGAAACAGGTTCGTCAGCGCGGGCAGCCCGGTGAACACCCCGGCGGGCAGCGTGGTCAGCGCGTTGCTGTTCAGGAACAGTTGCTCCAGCGCGGGCAGGCCGTCGAACACCCCGGCGGGCAGCGTGGTCAGCGCGTTGCCGTTCAGCGCCAGCAGCGTCAAACTCGTCAGCCCGGCGAAATCCCCCACCTTGAGAGCGGTGATGTCCTTGCTGGTCAGCCCCAGCACGCCGGTGATGGCGGCGAGATGGACGTTGGTGACGGCGGCGCAGTCGGTGATGCCGGAGATTCTGCCCAGGATCGCGTCGCGTACCTGCGGGGTCCGGTTGCAGATCCCCAGGCCGTCACCCGCCAGCGCCCGGGCCGCGTCCGACGGCTCGCTCGCCCCCCCCGCGTTCACCGCCCGCACCTGGAAATCGTAGGTGGTGCCGTTCGTCAGGCTCCCGACCGTCACCCCGGCCTCGCCCGCCTCCCCCGGCGCACTGTCGGCAAGCTCCGTCCAGGTCTCCGGGTACTGCTCCTCCGAGGCGGTCTTGTGCCGGTACTCGTGGTGCGTGATGACCGCCGCCGTCGCCGGCGCATCCCAGGCCAGCGCGACCTGTTCATCGCCCCCCGTCGCCGTCAGGCCCGTCGGCTTGGCCGGCGCCGTCACCTCGGTCACCGTCACCGCCACGTCGGCGATCGCGATCCCGTCATAGTCGCTGTCGGTGCTCGCCGCGCTGTGCGTCAGCGTCACCGTGTCGTCCAGCACGTCCGCATCCACCACCGCGCGCACCGTCACCGTCTGGGCCGTCGCCCAGTCGGTCGTCGTGAACTCCAGCGTCGAATCGGCCACCGTCACGTCCGTGCCACTCGTGCCGCCGATCGTCACCGTCACCGTGTCCGTCGGCTGCGTGTCCAGCACCACCGTGTACGTCGCCGTGCCCCCCTCAGCCACCGACAGGGTCGTGGGCGTCACCGTCAGCCCCGGCATGGTCAGCGGCAGGCCGGCGGCCTTCGAGAAACCGTAGCCCGAATGATTGGCCGGCAGCGCCGGCACGGTCCCGATGTCCACCGTCGTGGCCGCGCTCGCACCGACCGCCCGGGTCACCGTCAGGGCCGAGCTTTCGAGCGCGCCCGCGGGAATCGTGCTCGTGCCGGCCCCGCCCACGATGCTCCCGTTCGTCACGCTCACCGGCAGCACCAGGCCGAACGGGGCGCCCGTCGAGGCGACCGCCTTGAACCGGGCCCCCGCCGTCCGCTCCAGGGTCACGGGCAGCAGCAGCGGATCCGCCGCGTTGCCCTCCAACTGGAGCGTGGCCAATGACGCCAGCCCGTCAAAGATCCCGGCGGGCAGCGCCGTGAGCCGGTTCCCATCCAGCCGGAGTTCGGTCAGCGACGCCAGCCCGGCAAACACCCCGGCGGGCAGCGTGGCCAGCGCGTTGCCGCCCATGCTCAGCTCCGTCAGCGCGGCCAGCCTGGCAAACACCCCGGCGGGCAGCGTGGTCAGGCCGTTGCCGGTCAGATCCAGAATCGTCAGCGCGGTCAGATCGTCGAACACCCCGGCGGGCAGCGTGGCCAACGTCGCGTTGTTCGGCAGGCCCAGCGTCGTCAGGCTCGTCAGCCCGTCGAACACCCCGGCGGGCAGCGTGGCCAGCGCGTTGTCGCCCAAATACAGATCCGTCAGCGCGGTCAGCCCGGTGAATGCCCCGGCGGGCAGCGTGGGCAACTCGTTGAAGGACAGAAACAGGTTCGTCAGCGCGGGCAGCCCGGTGAACACCCCGGCGGGCAGCGTGGTCAGCGCGTTGCTGTTCAGGAACAGTTGCTCCAGCGCGGGCAGGCCGTCGAACACCCCGGCGGGCAGCGTGGTCAGCGCGTTGCCGTTCAGCGCCAGCAGCGTCAAACTCGTCAGCCCGGCGAAATCCCCCACCTTGAGAGCGGTGATGTCCTTGCTGGTCAGCCCCAGCACGCCGGTGATGGCGGCGAGATGGACGTTGGTGACGGCGGCGCAGTCGGTGATGCCGGAGATTCTGCCCAGGATCGCGTCGCGTACCTGCGGGGTCCGGTTGCAGATCCCCAGGCCGTCACCCGCCAGCGCCCGGGCCGCGTCCGACGGCTCGCTCGCCCCCCCCGCGTTCACCGCCCGCACCTGGAAATCGTAGGTGGTGCCGTTCGTCAGGCTCCCGACCGTCACCCCGGCCTCGCCCGCCTCCCCCGGCGCACTGTCGGCAAGCTCCGTCCAGGTCTCCGGGTACTGCTCCTCCGAGGCGGTCTTGTGCCGGTACTCGTGGTGCGTGATGACCGCCGCCGTCGCCGGCGCATCCCAGGCCAGCGCGACCTGTTCATCGCCCCCCGTCGCCGTCAGGCCCGTCGGCTTGGCCGGCGCCGTCACCTCGGTCACCGTCACCGCCACGTCGGCGATCGCGATCCCGTCATAGTCGCTGTCGGTGCTCGCCGCGCTGTGCGTCAGCGTCACCGTGTCGTCCAGCACGTCCGCATCCACCACCGCGCGCACCGTCACCGTCTGGGCCGTCGCCCAGTCGGTCGTCGTGAACTCCAGCGTCGAATCGGCCACCGTCACGTCCGTGCCACTCGTGCCGCCGATCGTCACCGTCACCGTGTCCGTCGGCTGCGTGTCCAGCACCACCGTGTACGTCGCCGTGCCCCCCTCAGCCACCGACAGGGTCGTGGGCGTCACCGTCAGCCCCGGCATGGTCAGCGGCAGGCCGGCGGCCTTCGAGAAACCGTAGCCCGAATGATTGGCCGGCAGCGCCGGCACGGTCCCGATGTCCACCGTCGTGGCCGCGCTCGCACCGACCGCCCGGGTCACCGTCAGGGCCGAGCTTTCGAGCGCGCCCGCGGGAATCGTGCTCGTGCCGGCCCCGCCCACGATGCTCCCGTTCGTCACGCTCACCGGCAGCACCAGGCCGAACGGGGCGCCCGTCGAGGCGACCGCCTTGAACCGGGCCCCCGCCGTCCGCTCCAGGGTCACGGGCAGCAGCAGCGGATCCGCCGCGTTGCCCTCCAACTGGAGCGTGGCCAATGACGCCAGCCCGTCAAAGATCCCGGCGGGCAGCGCCGTGAGCCGGTTCCCATCCAGCCGGAGTTCGGTCAGCGACGCCAGCCCGGCAAACACCCCGGCGGGCAGCGTGGCCAGCGCGTTGCCGCCCATGCTCAGCTCCGTCAGCGCGGCCAGCCCGGCAAACACCCCGGCGGGCAGCGTGGTCAGGCCGTTGCCGGTCAGATCCAGAATCGTCAGCGCGGTCAGATCGTCGAACACCCCGGCGGGCAGCGTGGCCAACGTCGCGTTGTTCGGCAGGCCCAGCGTCGTCAGGCTCGTCAGCCCGTCGAACACCCCGGCGGGCAGCGTGGCCAGCGCGTTGTCGCCCAAATACAGATCCGTCAGCGCGGTCAGCCCGGTGAATGCCCCGGCGGGCAGCGTGGGCAACTCGTTGAAGGACAGAAACAGGTTCGTCAGCGCGGGCAGCCCGGTGAACACCCCGGCGGGCAGCGTGGTCAGCGCGTTGCTGTTCAGGAACAGTTGCTCCAGCGCGGGCAGGCCGTCGAACACCCCGGCGGGCAGCGTGGTCAGCGCGTTGCCGTTCAGCGCCAGCAGCGTCACACTCGTCAGCCCGGCGAAATCCCCCACCTTGAGAGCGGTGATGTCCTTGCTGGTCAGCCCCAGCACGCCGGTGATGGCGGCGAGATGGACGTTGGTGACGGCGGCGCAGTCGGTGATACCGGAGATTCTGCCCAGGATCGCGTCGCGTACCTGCGGGGTCCGGTTGCAGATCCCCAGGCCATCACCCGCCAGCGCCCGGGCCGCGTCCGACGGCTCGCTCGCCCCCCCCGCGTTCACCGCCCGCACCTGGAAATCGTAGGTGGTGCCGTTCGTCAGGCTCCCGACCGTCACCCCGGCCTCGCCCGCCTCCCCCGGCGCACTGTCGGCGAGCTCCGTCCAGGTCTCCGGGTACTGCTCCTCCGAGGCGGTCTTGTGCCGGTACTCGTGGTGCGTGATGGCCGCCGCCGGCGCCGGCGCATCCCAGGCCAGCGCGACCTGTCCATCGCCCCCCGTCGCCGTCAGGCCCGTCGGCTTGGCCGGCGCCGGCACCTCGGTCACCGTCACCGCCACGTCGGCGATCGTGATCCCGTCATAGTCGCTGTCGGTGCTCGTCGCGCTGTGCGTCAGCGTGACCGTGTCGTCCAGCACGTCCGCATCCGCCACCGCGCTCACCGTCACCGTCTGCGCGGTGGACCAGTCGGTCGTCGTGAACGCCAGCGTCGCATCGGCCACCGATACGTCCGTGCCCGTTGTGCCGCCGATGGTCACCGTCACCGTATCCGCCGGCGGCGTGTCCAACACCACCGTGTACGTCGCCGTGCCCCCCTCATCCACCGTCAGCGTCGTGGTTGAGGCCGTCACTCCGGCCGTGTCGGTGTCGGTGATTGTGGCCGTGACCGCGCAGGTCAGGCCGCAGCGTTGGCCCGCGGCATTGACGAAGTTGTACCAGTACTTGATGGGCAACCCGGGGGCGCCTTGGAGGCGGAGCTCGAACGTCTCGCCGCTGTCGACAACACTGTCGTCATGGATCGTGATCTCGAGCGACTTCTCCGCCACGTACACCGTGCCGTCCGCCGTGAAGTCGGACGACCGGAAGTTCAGGAACGCCGAACGGACCTGGTAGTCCTCGGGCGACGTCGCCGAGCCCGTCGCAAATGTCCCCAGCCCGACACTAATGGTGCCGGTCGGCTGAGGCGCCCCGTCGCCCGTGCGCACGACCACCGTCACCGTCAGCGGGCTCCCCCCCTCCTCGGAGACCGTGTAGGATGACTCTTCGATCCTGATCGTCGCCGCGATGAGAATGTCCACCGCCGCGGCATTCGTCGTCCCCACGGCATAGCCGGTCCCGGCCGCCACCGTGGCCGTCAGGGTGCCCTTCTCGGGGACCGTCCCCGACGCCAATTGCCTGAACTGGCTGGCCGGGACCTGCAGCGCCGCGGTCGTCGAATCCGGTAGAAACACCACGGTCCGCGACAGATGCGCCGCCGTCAGGTAAGCCTGGGACTGCGTGAGGGTCACCGTCACTGCCAGCGGGTCGGCGACCGCCCCGATCCGCGTCAGCGTGAAGTCCACGGCGTCTTCCGCGTAGAGCGCACTCGTCGCATCCGCTGCGATCGTCACCACTGCATCGTTGTCCGTCACCGTCACCGTCACGTCAGCGATTGCCATGCCGTCATAGTCGCTGTCCGTGCTCGCCGCGCCGTGCGTCAGCGTGACCGTGTCGTCCGTCGTGTCCGCATCGCCCCCCGCCGTCACCGTCACCGGCTGCGCCGTACTCCAGGTCGTGCTCGTGAACGTCAGCGTGGCCGGGTTCGGGGTCACGTCCGTGCTCGCATGCCCGGCCACCGTCACCACGACATCCGCCGTCGGCTGGGTATCGAGCACCACCGTGTAAGTGTCCCCGGTCGTATCCTCCTCATCCACCGTCAGGGTCGTGGGCGTCACCGTCAGCCCCGGCATGGTCAGCGGCAGGCCGGCGGCCTTCGAGAAACCGTAGCCCGAATGATTGGCCGGCAGCGCCGGCACGGTCCCGATGTCCACCGTCGTGGCCGCGCTCGCCGCGGCCGCCCGGGTCACCGTCAGGGCCGAGCTTTCGAGCGCGCCCGCGGGAATCGTGCTCGTGCCGGCCCCGCCCACGATGCTCCCGTTCGTCACGCTCACCGGCAGCACCAGGCCGAACGGCGCGCCCGTCGAGGCGACCGCCTTGAACCGGGCCCCCGCCGTCCGCTCCAGGGTCACGGGCAGCAGCAGCGGATCCGCCGCGTTGCCCTCCAACTGGAGCGTGGCCAATGACGCCAGCCCGTCAAAGATCCCGGCGGGCAGCGCCGTGAGCCGGTTCCCATCCAGCCGGAGTTCGGTCAGCGACGCCAGCCCGGCAAACACCCCGGCGGGCAGCGTGGCCAGCGCGTTGCCGCCCATGCTCAGTTCCGTCAGCGCGGCTAGCTTGGCAAACACCCCGGCGGGCAGCGTGGTCAGGCCGTTGCCGGTCAGATCCAGAATCGTCAGCACGGTCAGATCGTCGAACACCCCGGCGGGCAGCGTGGCCAACGTCGCGTTGTTCGGCAGGCCCAGCGTCGTCAGGCTCGTCAGCCCGGCGAACACCCCGGCGGGCAGCGTGGCCAGCGCGTTGTCGCCCAAATACAGATCCGTCAGCGCGGCCAGCCCGGTGAAGACCCCGGCGGGCAGCGTGGGCAACTCGTTGAAGGACAGAAACAGATTCGTCAGCGCGGGCAGCCCGGTGAACACCCCGGCGGGCAGCGTGGTCAGCGCGTTGCTGTTCAGGAACAGTTGCTCCAACGCGGGCAGGCCGTCGAACACCCCGGCGGGCAGCGTGGTCAGCGCGTTGCCGTTCAGCGCCAGCAGCGTCACACTCGTCAGCCCGGCGAAATCCCCCACCTTGAGAGCGGTGATGTCCTTGCTGGTCAGCCCCAGCACGCCGGTGATGGCGGCGAGATGGACGTTGGTGACGGCGGCGCAGTCGGTGATACCGGAGATTCTGCCCAGGATCGCGTCGCGTACCTGCGGGGTCCGGTTGCAGATCCCCAGGCCGTCACCCGCCAGCGCCCGGGCCGCGTCCGACGGCTCGCTCGCCCCCCCCGCGTTCACCGCCCGCACCTGTAAATCGTAGGTGGTGCCGTTCGTCAGGCTCCCGACCGTCACCTCGGCCTCGCTCGCCTCCCCCGGCGCACTATCGGCAAGCTCCGTCCAGGTCTCCGGGTACTGCTCCTCCAAGGCGGTCTTGTGCCGGTACTCGTGGTGCGTGATGACCGCCGTCGCCGCCGGCGCATCCCAGGCCAGCGCGACCTGCTCATCGCCCCCCGTCGCCGTCAGGCCCGTCGGCTTGGCCGGCGCCGGCACCTCGGTCACCGTCACCGCCACGTCGGCGATCGTGATCCCGTCATAGTCGCTGTCGGTGCTCGTCGCGCTGTGCGTCAGCGTGACCGTATCGTCCAGCACGTCCGCATCCGCCACCGCGCTCACCGTCACCGTCTGCGCGGTGGACCAGTCGGTCGTCGTGAACGCCAGCGTCGAATCGGCCACCGTCACGTCCGTGCCACTCGTGCCGCCGATGGTCACCGTCACCGTATCCGCCGGCTGCGTGTCCAACACCACCGTGTACGTCGCCGTGCCCCCCTCAGCCACCGTCAGCGTCGTGGGCGTCACCGTCACGGCGTTGGCGTCGGTGTCGGTGATCGTGGCGGTGACCGTGCAGGTCGGGCCGCAGCGTTGGCCCGCGGCATTGACGAAGTTGTACAAGTACTTGGTGAGCAACCCGGGGGCGTCTTGGAGGCGGATCTCGAACGTCTCGCCGCTGTCGACAACACTGTCGTCATGGATCGTGATCTCGACCGACTTCTCCGCCTCGTACACCGTGCCGTCCGCCGTGAAGTCGGACGACCTGAACCTCAGGACCTCCGAACGGACCTGGTAGTCCTCGGGCGACGTCGCCGAGCCCGTCGCAAATGTCCCCAGAGTGACAAAAATGGTTCCGGTCGGCTGAGGCGCCCCGTCGCCCGTGCGCGCGACCACCGTCACCGTGAGCGGGCTCCCCCTCTCCTCGGAGACCGTGTAGGAGGCCTCCTTGATCCCGATCGTCCCCGCGATGGCGATGTCCACCGCCGCGGCATCCGCCGCCCCCACGTCATAGTCGGTCCCGGCCGCCACCGTGGCCGTCAGCGTCCCCTTCTCGGGGACCGTCCCCGACGCCAATTGCCTGAACTGGCTGGCCGGGACCTGCAGCGCCGCCGTCACCGAATCCACTAGAAACACCACGGTCCGCGACCGATGCGCCGCCGCCAGGTAGTCCTGCGACTGCGTGAGGGTCACCGGCACCGCCAGCGGGCGGGCGACCGCCCCGGTCCGCGTCAGCGTGAAGTCCGCCGAGCCTTCCGCGTAGAGCGCACTCGGCGCATCCGCCGCGATCGTCACCACCGCATCGTTGTCCGTCACCGTCACCGCCACGTCGGCAATCGTGATCCCGTCATAGTCGCTGTCGGTGCTCGTCGCGCTGTGCGTCAGCGTCACCGTGTCGTCCAGCGCGTCCGCGTCCGCCGCCGCGCTCACCGTCACCGTCTGGGCCGTCAACCAGTCGGTCGTCGTGAACTCCAGGGTCGCATCGTCCACCGTCACGTCCGTGCCACTCGTGCCGTCGATGGTCACCGTCACCGTCGCACTCGGCGGCGTGTTCAGCACCACTCTGTACGTCGCCGTACCCCCCTCAGCCACGGACAGGATCGTGGGATTGACCATCACCCCGTGATCGTTCTCCTGCACCGTCACCGCGACGCCGGCACCGGCCACCCCGTTGTAGTCGCCGCCCGTCGGCGTGTGCGTCAGCGTCACCGTGTCGTTCAGCGCGTCCGCATCCTCCGCCGCACTCACCGTCACCGTCTGGGCCGTGGACCAGTCGGTCGTCGTGAACTCCAGCGTCGCATCGTCCACCGATACGTCGGTGCCCGTCGTGCCACCGATCGTCACCGTCACCGTCGCACTCGGCTGCGTGTTCAGCACCACCGTGTACGTCGCCGTGCCCCCCTCAGCCACCGTCAGGGTCGTGGGATTGACCCTCACCCCGGGATCGTTCTCGAGCACCGTCACCGCGACGCCGGCACCGCTTACCCCGTCGTAGCCGCCGCCCGTCGGCGTGTGCGTCAGCGTGACCGTGTCGGTGATCGTGTCCGCATCCTCCGCCGCGCTCACCGTCACCGTCTGCGCCGTCAACCAGTCGGTCATCGTGAACGCCAGCGTCGCATCGTCCACCGATACGTCCGTGCCCGTTGTGCCGCCGATGGTCACCGTCACCGGGCCCGTCGGCTGCGTGTCCAGCACCACCGTGTAGGTCGCCGTACCGCCCTCGGCCACCTCCAGCGTCGTGGGGGTCGCGGTGATCCCGGGCATCGTCAGCGGCAGGTCGGCGGCCTTCGAGAAACCGTAGCCCGAATGGCCACTCGGCAGCGCCGGCAGGGACCCGATGTCCACCGTCGTGGCCGCGGTCGCCGTGGCCGACCGGGTCACGGTCAGGGCCGCGCTTTCGAGTGCGCCCGCGGGAATCGTGCTCGTGGCGGCCCCGCCCACGATGCTCCCGTTCGTCACGCTCACCGGCAGCACCAGGCCAAACGGGAGGCCCGTCGGGGCGACCGCCTTGAACTGAGACCCTGTCCCCCGCTCCAGGGTCACCGGCAGCAGCAGCGGATCCACCGTGTTGCCCTCCAGCTGGAGCGTGGCCAATGACGCCAGCCCGGCAAAGATCCCGGCGGGGAGGGCCGTGAGCTGGTTCCCCTCCAGCCGGAGGTCGGTCAGCGACGCCAGCCCGGCAAAGATCCCGGCGGGGAGGGCCGTGAGCTGGTTCCCCTCCAGCCGGAGGTCGGTCAGCGACGCCAGCCCGGCAAAGACCGCGGCGGGTAACGCGGTCAGTTGGTTGCTATGCAACTCGAGTTCGGTCAACGACGACAGCCCGGCAAAGACCCCGGCAGGAAGGGCCGTGAGCCGGTTGTAAGCAACCCAAAGAGTTGTCAATGACGACAAGTTCGAGAACACATCAGACCGTAGCGTCGAGATTGCGTTTCCGCCAATCTTGAGCGTCGTCAGCGACGACAGATCGTCAAAGATCCCGGCGGGCAGTTCGGTGAGTCGGCTATTGGACTGAACAATAAGCTCTTCCAGTGAGGACAAGCCGTCAAGATCACCGACCTTCAAGTTGCTAATCGAACCCACAAAGTCAATGCGGCCGGTAATCGCGGACAAATGGGCCGCGGTCACGTCCGCGCAGTCGCTCACTCCCGCAATCTCGCGGAGAATCACCCTTTGTACGGCCAGGGTCCGATTGCAGATCCCCAAGCCATCGCCCGCCAGGGCGCTGGCCGCGTCTGACGGCTCGCTCGCCCCCCCCGCATTCACCGCCCGTATCTGAAAATCGTAGGTGAGGCCGTTCTCCAGACTCCCCACCGTCACCTCGTCCTCGTTCGCGTCCCCCGGCGCACTGTCGGCAATCTCCGTCCAGGGCTCCGGGTATGTCAGCTCCACAGACGATTTGTACCGGTACTCGTGGTGCGTGATGGCCGCCGCCGGCGCATCCCAGGCCAGCGCGACCTGCTCATCGCCCCCCGTGGCCGTCAGGCCCGTCGGCTTGGCCGGCGCCGGCACCTCGGTCACCGTCACCGCCACGTCGGCGATCGTGATCCCGTCATAGTCGCTGTCGGTGCTCGTCGCGCTGTGCGTCAGCGTCACCGTGTCGTTCAGCGCGTCCGCGTCCGCCGCCGCGCTCACCGTCACCGTCTGGGCCGTCAACCAGTCGGTCGTCGTGAACTCCAGGGTCGCATCGTCCACCGTCACGTCCGTGCCACTCGTGCCGTCGATGGTCACCGTCACCGTCGCACTCGGCGGCGTGTTCAGCACCACTCTGTACGTCGCCGTACCCCCCTCAGCCACGGACAGGATCGTGGGATTGACCATCACCCCGTGATCGTTCTCCTGCACCGTCACCGCGACGCCGGCACCGGCCACCCCGTTGTAGTCGCCGCCCGTCGGCGTGTGCGTCAGCGTCACCGTGTCGTTCAGCGCGTCCGCATCCTCCGCCGCACTCACCGTCACCGTCTGGGCCGTGGACCAGTCGGTCGTCGTGAACTCCAGCGTCGCATCGTCCACCGATACGTCGGTGCCCGTCGTGCCACCGATCGTCACCGTCACCGTCGCACTCGGCTGCGTGTTCAGCACCACCGTGTACGTCGCCGTCCCCCCCTCAGCCACGGACAGGATCGTGGGATTGACCCTCACCCCGGGATCGTTCTCGAGCACCGTCACCGCGACGCCGGCACCGCTTACCCCGTCGTAGCCGCCGCCCGTCGGCGTGTGCGTCAGCGTGACCGTGTCGGTGATCGTGTCCGCATCCTCCGCCGCGCTCACCGTCACCGTCTGCGCCGTCAACCAGTCGGTCATCGTGAACGCCAGCGTCGCATCGTCCACCGATACGTCCGTGCCCGTTGTGCCGCCGATGGTCACCGTCACCGGGCCCGTCGGCTGCGTGTCCAGCACCACCGTGTAGGTCGCCGTACCGCCCTCGGCCACCTCCAGCGTCGTGGGGGTCGCGGTGATCCCGGGCATCGTCAGCGGCAGGTCGGCGGCCTTCGAGAAACCGTAGCCCGAATGGCCACTCGGCAGCGCCGGCAGGGACCCGATGTCCACCGTCGTGGCCGCGGTCGCCGTGGCCGACCGGGTCACGGTCAGGGCCGCGCTTTCGAGTGCGCCCGCGGGAATCGTGCTCGTGCCGGCCCCGCCCACGAGACTCCCGTTCGTCACGCTTACCGGCAGCACCAGGCTGAACGGCGCGCCCGTCGAGGCGACCGCCTTGAACTGGGAGCCTGTCCCCCGCTCCAGGGTCACGGGCAGCAGCAGCGGATCCACCGTGTTGCCCTCCAACTGGAGCGTGGCCAATGACGCCAGCCCGGCAAAGACTCCGGCGGGGAGGGCCGTGAGTTGGTTCCCCTCCAGCCGGAGGTCGGTCAGCGACGCCAGCCCGGCAAAGACCGCGGCGGGTAACGCGGTCAGTTGGTTGCTATGCAACTCGAGGTCGGTCAACGACGACAGCCCGGCAAAGACCCCGGCAGGAAGGGCCGTGAGCCGGTTGTAAGCAACCCAAAGAGTTGTCAATGACGACAAGTTCGAGAACACATCAGACCGTAGCGTCGAGATTGCGTTTCCGCCAATCTTGAGCGTCGTCAGCGACGACAGATCGTCAAAGATCCCGGCGGGCAGTTCGGTGAGTCGGCTATTGGACTGAACAATAAGCTCTTCCAGTGAGGACAAGCCGTCAAGATCACCGACCTTCAAGTTGCTAATCGAACCCACAAAGTCAATGCGGCCGGTAATCGCGGACAAATGGGCCGCGGTCACGTCCGCGCAGTCGCTCACTCCCGCAATCTCGCGGAGAATCACCCTTTGCACGGCCAGGGTCCGATTGCAGATCCCCAAGCCATCGCCCGCCAGGGCGCTGGCCGCGTCTGACGGCTCGCTCGCCCCCCCCGCATTCACCGCCCGTATCTGAAAATCGTAGGTGAGGCCGTTCTCCAGACTCCCCACCGTCACCTCGTCCTCGTTCGCGTCCCCCGGCGCACTGTCGGCAATCTCCGTCCAGGGCTCCGGGTATGTCAGCTCCACAGACGATTTGTACCGGTACTCGTGGTGCGTGATGGCCGCCGCCGGCGCATCCCAGGCCAGCGCGACCTGCTCATCGCCCCCCGTGGCCGTCAGGCCCGTCGGCTTGGCCGGCGCCGGCACCTCGGTCACCGTCACCGCGACGCTAGCGATCGTGATGCTGTCATAGTCGCTGTCGGTGCTCGTCGCGCTGTGCGTCAGCGTCACCGTGTCGTTCAGCGCGTCCGCGTCCGCCGCCGCGCTCACCGTCACCGTCTGGGCCGTCAACCAGTCGGTCGTCGTGAACTCCAGGGTCGCATCGTCCACCGACACGTCCGTGCCCGTTGTGCCGCCGATCGTCACCGTCACCGTCGCACTCGGCGGCGTGTTCAGCACCACTCTGTACGTCGCCGTACCCCCCTCAGCCACGGACAGGATCGTGGGATTGACCATCACCCCGTGATCGTTCTCCTGCACCGTCACCGCGACGCCGGCACCGGCCACCCCGTTGTAGTCGCCGCCCGTCGGCGTGTGCGTCAGCGTGACCGTGTCGGTGACCGTGTCCGCATCCTCCGCCGCGCTCACCGTCACCGTCTGCGCGCTATTCCAATTGCGGGTCGTGAACGCCAGCGTCGCATCGTCCACCGATACGTCCGTGCCCGTCGTGCCGCCGATGGTCACCGTCACCGTCGCACTCGGCTGCGTGTTCAGCACCACCGTGTACGTCGCCGTCCCCCCCTCAGCCACGGACAGGGTCGTGGGATTGACCCTCACCCCGGGATCGTTCTCCTGCACCGTCACCGCGACGCTGGCACCGCTTACCCCGTCGTAGCCGCCGCCCGTCGGCGTGTGCGTCAGCGAGACCATGTCGTTCGCCGTGTCCGCATCCTCCGCCGCGCTCACCGTGACCGTCTGGGCCGTCAACCAGTCGGTCGTCGTGAACGCCAGCGTCGCATCGTCCACCGATACGTCCGTGCCCGTTGTGCCGCCGATGGTCACCGTCACCGTGCCCGTCGGCTGCGTGTCCAGCACCACCGTGTAGGTCGCCGTACCGCCCTCGGCGACCGACAGGGTCGTCGGGGTCGCGGTGACCCCCGGCATCGTCAGCGGCAGGTCGGCGGCCTTCGAGAAACTGTAGCCCGAATGGCCACTCGGCAGCGCCGGCAGGGTCCCGATGTCCACCGTCGTGGCCGCGCTCGCACCGACCGACCGGGTCACCGTCAGGGCCGCACTTTCGAGTGCGCCCGCGGGAATCGTGCTCGTGGCGGCCCCGCCCACGATGCTCCCGTTCGTCACGCTCACCGGCAGCACCAGGCCAAACGGCGCGCCCGTCGATGCGACCGCCTTGAACTGAGCCCCTGTCCCCCGCTCCAGGGTCACCGGCAGCAGCAGCGGATCCACCGTGTTGCCCTCCAGCTTGAGCGTGGCCAATGACGCCAGCCCGGCAAAGACCCCGGCGGGGAGGGCCGTGAGTTGGTTCCCCTCCAGCCGGAGTTCCGTCAGCGACGCCAGCCCGGCAAAGATCCCGGCGGGGAGGGCCGTGAGCTGGTTCCCATCCAGCCGGAGGTCGGTCAGCGACGACAGCCCGGCAAAGATCCCCGCGGCCAGCGCGGTCAGTTGGTTGTCATGCAGCTGGAGGTCGGTCAGCGACGCCAGCCCGGCAAAGACCCCGGCGGGCAGCATCATGGAATCATTGCTATACAGCCGGAGCGTTCTCAGCGACGACAGCCCATCGAAGATCGCGGCGGGCAGCGCCGTGAGACCATTGCCGTACAGCGACAGCGTCATCAACGAGGACAAGCTGGAGAACAGATTCGCCGGCAGCGTAGAGAGCCGGTTTGCATCCACATAGAGGTGCGTCAGCGACGTCAGGTCGTCAAAGATTCCGGCGGGCAAGCGCATGAGCGAGAGGTTGTCCGCAATCGTCAGCTGCGTCAGCGACGTCAGGCCGCTAAAGTCACCCGCCTTCAACTCAGTGAGTATGTTCACAAAGTTCAAGGTGCCTGTCATCGCGGCCAGGTGCGCCGTGGTGACGTCCGCACATTCGCTGACACCCGCTATTTGGTTGAGAATCGCATCTCGCACCGCCGTGGTGCGGCCGCAGATCCCCAGGCCGTCGCCCGCCAGCGCGCGGGCCGCGTCCGACGGATCGCTCGCCCCCGCCGTATTCACCGCCCGCACCTGTAAATCGTAGGTGGTGCCGTTCGTCAGGCTCCCGACCGTTACCCCTGCCTGGTTCGCGTCCCCGGGCGCACTGTCGGCAATCACCGTCCAGGTCTCCGGGTACTGCATAGCCGAGGCGATCTTGTGCCGGTACTCGTGGTGCGTGATGTCCGCCGTCGCCGCCGGCGTATCCCAGGCCAGCGCGATCTGCCCATCGCCTGCCGTGGCCGTCACATTCGTCGGCTTGGCCGGTATTCGCTCATCATCCGTCACCGTCACCTCCACGCCGGCGATCGTGATGCCGTTATAGTTGCTGTCGGTGCTCGTCGCGTTGTGGGTCAGCGTCACGATGTCGTCGTCCCCATCCGCATCCTGCGCCGCGCTCACCGTCACCGTCTGCGCGCTATTCCAATTGCGGGTCGTGAACGCCAGCGTCGCATCGTCCACCGTCACGTCCGTCGTCGCACCGCCCACCGCCACCGTGACGGCGGCGGTGGGCTCCGAGTTCAGCACCACCGTGTACGTCGCCGTGTCGCCCTCAGCCATCGGCAGGGTCGTGGGATTGACGGTGACCCCGGGGACATCGTCGTCCTCGATCGTCATCGTCGACCGGCACGGGGTTCCCACATTCGACGGCCCGCACGCCGTGCCGTCCGGGAGTGCAAACAACAGCCAATCCGGCAAGCGGCCGCCCCGACCCAGCGCCAAGTCCACCTCAAAACTCTCGTCGCCCTCGTTCACCAGATCCTGGCGAATCACCAGATCAATCGCCTGCTCAGTCGTGAAATGGTCCCCTTCCGACACCCAACCCTCCGCCGCCACCGACACCGTCGTGCTCAGGGCGGTATAGTCCGCCGGAGAGGTCGCTTCGTCGTCATGGGTGGTCAATGCCAACCCCAGTCGCCAGGGCGACGAGGGCGCCGGCACCCCGTCCGCTGTCTCTGCCACCACCGAGAAGCTCGCATTTTTCTCGTTCTCCGGGACCGTATAGGCATCCTCCTTGATTCCCACCTTCACCGCCGTATCCACGGAGTTCATCGCCACGCTCGCCGTCGAGTCGGTACCCACCGAGTACGCCGAGGCCGTATCCAGCGTCGCCGTCAGGATCCCGTCGCCGGTCACGGTCTGGGACAGTACCACCTGAAGAATCTCCAGTTGTGCCGAGGACGACCCCGGCTGAAACGTGATCGTCCGTATCAATCCGTTAGACGGTAGAAACGACTGGTCCTGCGTCAGCGTCAGCGTCACCGTCAGCGCTTCTGTCGTGGAACCATCCCGCGTCACGGTGAAACTCGCGTTGTCCAGATCGAATTCGTTCCGCAACAGGTTGTAGATGACGGCATCCACGTCCGCCGCAATGGTCACGATCGGCCTGAGGGTGCCTTGCACGGCGATGCGCACATTACTATCGGTGCTTGTACCCGCAAACCAGTTCTCGGAGTCGGAGTTTCTGCCATGGGGCACGTCGTAGATGCTCCATCCGTTCGCCTGGCCCGAGTCCTCTCCGTCGGAAGCCGTCCTGCCAACGCTGAAATGGCCACTCAGAGACTCCACCACGACGAAATACTTCGTCTCTTTCTCGAGGGTCGCGCCTGCCGGCGCAGTGAACGTATTGAGACTTCCGCTCGTAATCGCACTCAGGTTCGTCAGCGTGTACCTGCTGCTGGACGGATTGCCGGATGCGTCCGCTGCGTAGATGCTTACCCTCGCTCTGTTCGTGCGGATGAACGACGTGAGATATATTTGAACCGACGACAGCGCATACCCGCTCGGGTTGTCGCCCGTGGTGAATTGCTGTGCCAGTGCCTGCTCCCCTACGGGGCCTACAGAAGATATGTTGCTAGAGACATACGTCTGCCCGGTGTTGCTCACGAGCGCGAGCGCGGGTACCCCCGTCGTCATGCCGCGATCATCGTCCAGCACGATCACCTCGACGTCATCGACCGCCAAGGCGGCGTAGTCGAGGTAATTGGAGGTCACCCCGTGCGTGAGTATCGCCCTGTCGTTCAGGAGATCCGTGTCCTCGGCCGAGATCACCGTCACCGTCTGTGGCGTCGACCAGTCGACCCCGGTGAACACGAAGTAGTCGTCTTCCACCCTCACCTCCGTGCCGCTCGTGCCGCCGATCGTCACCCACACCGTCCCCGTCGGCTGCGTGTCCAGCACCAGCGTGTACGTCGCCGACTCCCCTTCATCCACCGTCAGGAACGTGGGGGTCACCGTGATCCCCGGCATCGTCACCGGCAGGTCCGCGGACTTGGCGAACTGATAGCCCGAATGATTCATCGGCAACGTCGGCACGGTCCCGATGTCGATCGTCACGGCCGAAGTCAAACCGATTGACCGGGTCACGGTCGTGGCCGCGCTTTCGAGCGCGCCTGCGGGAATCGTGACCGTGCCGGCCCCGCCCGCGATGCTTCCGTTCGTCACGCTCACCGGCAGCACGATGTCGAACGGCGCCCCCTCGGGCGCCACCGCCTTGAACTGGGATTGACCCACCAGTTCCAGGTTAACGGACAGGAGCAGCGGATCCACGGTGTTCCCCTCCATCTGAAGCGTGCTCAGTTGCGAGAGGTCTTCAAAGAGCCCGGCCGGCAGATCCGAGAGTTGATTGTCCGACAGCAAGAGCACCTCCAGCGACGTCAACGTTGCAAACACGTCCGGGTCAAGCTCGTCGAGCAGGTTATTGTTGAGCCAGAGAAACTTCAGCGGGACCCGGTCAAACACACTGTTCGACAACCCTGTGAGCTGGTTGCCGTTCAGATACAGCGTCTCCAGCGACGTCAGGGGGTCGAACACGCCTGCGGGCAACTCGGTGATGTCGTTATTGGACAGATACAGCGTCTTCAGCGACGACAGTTCCTTGAACGGCCGGCCGATCAACTCGGTGAGGTTGTTATCGGCCAAATACAGTGTCTCGAGCGACGTCAGGGGGTCGAACACGTCTGTGGGCAACTCGGTGAGGTCGTTATCGGGCAACGACAGCAGCGTCAGAGACGTAAGTCCATCGAAATCGCCGCGCTTCAACTCGGTGAGGGCGTCATGGATCGTAAGCGACTGAATCCCGCGCAAATGCATTGCGGTGACGAGCGCACAGTCGTTTACCTCGCTCACCAGGTCGATAATCGCCAGTTGCACCGCGCGGGTCCGGGAGCAGATCCCCAAGTGAACGCCCGGCACGCCGGATACGACGCTGGACGCACCGCTCGCGCCGTCCATATTCAGAGCTCGCACCTGGAAATCGTATGAGACGCCGTTCGTCAGGGAAATGAGCGTGTAACTTTCGGCGTTAGTTTCTCCGGGCTTGCTGTTGTTTATCAGCACCCAATTCCCATAGTCTGTCTCAGAGGACAACTTGTTCCGCAGTTGTATGCCCTCCGAGGGGATAAAGTCCAAGCCAGGAGCCGAAATTGACCATTCGAACAGGACGGAGTTTAGAGAGTCGGTGGGGATAGTGGCCGTTACCCTCCCCGGGGTTCGCGGAGGAACAGCGAGCTTGGCGTAGACACTCATGGCCAGCGCTTCGTTTACGTCGCTCGAAGGCGCCCATCCATCGGACGCCAGCACAAAGGTATCGGCCATATCCGGCGGACTGTGCGCATCCGCTGTTGGACCCAGGGGGTCCACGTCGGGCGATTGGGTCGTGGCGAACTCCACGTAGTTGTCGTTGCTGCAGCCGCTCCGGCACGCAATCAGTAACATGTACCGCTGTGCCGGCTGCAATACGGTGTGTTGTGTGTTAGCCCAAAACCTGTAGCTCTCCCTGGATTCGTAATCCTGGGTATGAGCAAGCCCCGTCACCAGGCTGCCGACGGACCCGTCGGACCGGACCGTATAGAGGCCCGCCCCAAGGGTCATGTATCTGCTTTCATGTTTCCGGGTTACGTGAACCGTAAAGTGGTCCAGCACGTATCCGGCGGGCGACCCGCCGGTCGTGAATTCTTGCGCGACGCCCTCCTCGTCGACATTCAGTTGGACGCCGCCGTGACGCGGCTGATCATAGTTGCCGACGTATTTTAACACCGGCTGTTGCGCGTGGACCCGAGGAGCATCTGCCAAGCCAAGGGCCAGGGCGACGATAATAGCGAAGCCTCCGCGCAAGGCGGTGGGAGTCGGGCGAGCCTTCCGAACCCAGGAGCTCAACGAACACCTAGCCCGTGTCATGACACAGGACGGCGACTCGGTTCCATGGACCAGTTCGCGGCCCGTACAGAATCTCTTGTGGGATCGGTTCTCTATCACTTGCAAAGGCTCTCATCGTTGTTCCCCTCCCCCTCCTCACGCCTCACGGATCATCGATAGGCGCAGCTGCGCGCTGGCGACCTGCCGGGCTCGTGACCGCTGAACTGGTGATCTCGAGTCCCGGTTGTTTGCGCCTAGCGGAGCGGCGCAGGTCACCGTGGCCGGTGACCTGCGCGGTAGGGGCCGCAGCGTTGACTCGCGGGATTGGGGAGGTTCTACGAGTACTTGACGGGCGTTTCGGGGGGCGCCCTGAGGGCGGATCTCGAGCGTCGCGCCGTTATCGGCGAAAATGTCGCCAGTGATCGTGATGCGGAGTGAATTCTCGGGCCCGTTACACCGTGCCGACCGCCGTGAAGCCGCGAAATCTGAAGTTCAGGATCTCTGAACGGGTCTGGTAGTCCTTCCCGCCAGCCGTGGAACCGTCGCAGTCCAGATCCGCGACCTTGGTGCCCGGTCTGTCGTCCGCCGTGCTCGTGTAGATGGCGCACGCCGGGGTTCCGGTCCTGGCGTCCCTGATACTGACCGCCAACTCCGTAAGCGGAGTTACCGTAAAAATTGGCCTTCCCCAAGAGGCTGGCACAGGTGGTCTGCGCCTGCAGGGGCAGGGCAAGGAGCGTGGCGAAGGCCAGCAGGCCGCATGAACAAGCACACGCGAAGGCAACAACCGTCGCGAAGCGGTGCATTGGTACTCTCCTGTGAATGGCGTCGAAATAGCGTCAGATCTTCAACGCCCAGCCACGCGGAAAGCACATGCGCGCATGACCCCGCCCGCTTACACGTACACCGGGTAGCTAGTCCGGTGCGGCACGCGTTTGCGAAACGGCTCTGGTCAGCAGGAAGCCCGACATGCGGACTTCTCCAGAGGATAGCGTCGGCGGCAATGCTACGAACAAGCGGCGACGTGGCGCAAGTCGATGGCTCGAGCGAGTGTCGTACCATGTCAATGGGCATCGAAAATGTCCCACTCCTGGGCATCGAAAATGTCCCACCTCGGGGGAGGGCGGCGCGGAGCCGTGCGGCGGTCATGAGGCGGTCGCTCCGGGCGGGGAGACGTCGCGGGCGGCGCCGGGGCGGATGGCCTTGGAGAGATCGGCGTGGCGGCGCATGCGGTAACTGTTGCCGCGGATGTTGACGATGTGGCAGCGGTGCAGGAGCCGGTCGAGGAGAGCGGCGGCCATGACCTCGTCGCCCAGGACCCGGCCCCACTCCTCGAAGCCCTTGTTGGAGGTGAGCACGGTCGAGGCGTGTTCGTAGCGCCGGTTTACGAGCTGGAAGAAGAACGTGGCTCCGCTCTGGGTGACCGGGAGATAGCCGATCTCGTCGACGATCAACAGCGCCGGGTGAGAGAGGGTCTTGAGGCGCCGGTTGAGGTTCCCGGCGGTCCGGGCCTCCTCGAGGGAGTCGATGAGTGCGGTGAGGGTGCCGTAGTAGACCCTGCGCCCGCTCTCGGCGGTGGCGATGGCGAGCGAGATCGCCAGGTGGGGTTTGCCGACGCCGGGCGGACCGAGGAAGACGACGTTCTCCTTGCGCTGGACGAAGCCGAGTTCGTGCAGGGCATCGATCTGCTCGCGTTTGATCGAGGGCTGGAAGCTGAAGTCGAAGTCGGCCAGCGTCTTGAGCGCGGGCAGTCGGCTGGAGCGCATGGCGGTGGCGAGGCGTCGGCTGTTGCGCAGCGTGATCTGGGCGGCGAGGAGCTGCTCGATGGCCTCGGCGGCCGTCGTCCCGCCGCCGTCCACGCCCGCCAGGACGCCGTCCAGCGCTTCGAGAGCCCCGGGCAGCTTGAGGTCGGCGAGCTGGGCCGCGATGCGTTCCCGGCGCGAGGGCCGCTTCACGACACGCCGCCAGCGATCTTGGCGTACTCGGCCAGCGGACGGCGCTCGACCTCGACGATCCGCGGTGTGGCTGTCTCCGGTGCCTGCGAAGCTTCCTGCTCCGACACCGGGGCGGCCAGCGACCGGTAGGGTCTTGCGGCCAGAGGCGTAAGGTGCGGCCGCTCCAGCTCGAAGCGGTCGGCGGGCCGCTCCTTCAGCGTGCCGTGGATCCGCACGTTCGCTTCACCGTCCACCCAGCGCCGGGCCCGCGCGTTGAGGTCGGCGTCGGAGACGAACTCCCGGCCGTAGAAGAAGCTCTTCCGGATGTAGCCGATCGGGCGCTCGACCTTCCCCTTCGTCTGAGCCCGGTACGGCCGGCAGGCCCTGATCCGGAAGCCCCAGTGGTGGCTGAAGCTCAGGAACTCTCCGTTCTCCAGCAGCCGCCCGCCCGCGTCCCTTTGGTCGTCGGTGATCACCGCCTTCATCTGGTCGAACAGAAGCTCCGACGGCACCCCGCCGAAGTAGGCGAAGGAGGACTCCAGACCCCGCATCACCACCCGCATCGTCTGCCGCTCGTAGTAGCGGAGCCACATGAGCCGCGAGTAGCCCAGCACCACCACCAGCGCGTGACGCTTGCCCCACGGGAGCCGGAAGTCGGCGAAGTCCACCTGCCCCTGGTGCCCCGGAGGCGTCTCGAAGCGTCGCACCGGCTCCTCCGACTCCCGCGGTCGCACCTCCCGCACGTAGCGCTTCACCTGGTCGTAGCCGCCCGCGTAGCCCGCCGCGCGCACCTCCCGGAACAGCCGTACCGCGCTCAGCTTCGGGTACGCGGCGAGGCGGACCTCGATGATCCCCTTGTAGGGATCCAGCTTCGACGGCCCCGGCCGCCGCGGTCCGTACCTCACCGCCTCATCGTCCAGTTCCCGGTCCAGCTGCCCCGAGGCGATCCAGCGGTACACCGTCCGGCGGCTGACCGCCAGCCGCCGCGCCACCTCCGCCTTGCTCGCGTCCTGCTCCAGGTAGTGCCGCAGAAGCACCCGCGTCTCTCTCCCGATCATCGCGTCTTCTCCTCTTGCGAGTGAAGACGCCAGCATACCCAACGCTGCCGGTAGCATCGCGACACGGCACGAGCCGACTCTCCAGGACCTCCCCCGCACCCACCCGGACCGTGCCATTTTCGATGCCCGGATGTGTGTAGTCTTCAATGCCCGCCAACACCGCAAGTAGAAATGTCGTCTTACGGTCTATGTTCGGTACGGGAGAGGAGCTGGAGCCACCCTTTGCCGCGGCCCCGCGAGGCACCGAAGCCCGGCTGCTCACCTGATCCATGTGCTCAAGGACAAGGTGCGCTTCCGGCCCTCGGCCGCCAGGTGGCGAACCTCCTCTTCCGCCTCGTGAGCGCGCGCTACGAGCAGGGCCCGATCATCCTGACCTGGAACAAGCCGCCTGCCACACCACGTCCGCATCATCTACATCGACGGCCACAGCTACAGGCGGCGGGGGTTGGACGATCTCCTCAGGCCGGCCAACCCCACGCGCACCGCGAGGAGGAGGTGACACCAACACAGCCTTCGAGACCCTGGGTGCGTAAACCCGGGTGTCTCCTTTACGACACTACGGTTACCTCCCGAGGACGACCACCTCGAATCGCTGCTCCACCTCTTCGCCGGTCGAGTCACGCGCCGTGACGGTGATGGTCGTGCCGCCCGCAGCCACGCCGCCCACAGAGAGGGTGCTGCCCGAGACCGAGGCTCCAGCAACTTGGGCGTCCGCCGTCGTCGCGACAAATGTGAGTGCGTCACCATCCGGATCAGCGAAGTGTTGCAGGAGCTCAATCCTTAGCACCTGACCGGCGTCAACGAACACGACCGGCAGCAGGCGGGTAATCTCGGGCGCCCGATTCCGCACCTCCACGAAGAAGTGTTGCACGGCCTCAGCGCCGGCCGGGTCCTTTGCGACGACGCTTCCGCCCACCTGGCCCGTCGACACTCCAATTACCGTCATGGTGTTGCCCGAAATGGACGCTCCGGCCACGAGAATGTTCGTCGTCATGGCGCCGTACGAGAGTGGCTCGTCGTCAGGGTCCCGGAAGAAGGCGGACACGTCCACCTTGACGTACTCTCCGGCCGCGATGCTGACCGGGGGCACCGTGCCGACGGGGACGGGGGCCGCGTTGAACGTACTGGGCATCATCGGCTCCATCATCCCATCTTCGCTCTCGCCGCAAGCCGCTACGCCCAGGACGAAGGATGCCACCACGACGCAAAGCCGTACACGTCCCGAGCGGAGATTGTCATATTTCACAGGTCGTCTCGCTGTCAGAAGTTCATCAGAAGTCAGAGGGTCTAGCGCCGTTCCCGGCATTCACTACGGCTGCCGCGGCAGGGTCATCTGTCGCTTGTCAATCGGTGAAGAGGTGGTTGTCCACACCCGGGCCGACCGGCAGGAGTCCCGACGAGGTGTCGGAAAGCGGAGCTTGCGGATCGCCGGGATGGGGCGCAAGACGCGTGTCCCTGGCTGTCCACAACCGTCGCGAGGCGGTGCAAATGGTATTCTCCGTGGTTGAACTAGATGGCGCCGGGTCTTTGACGCCATCCACACGGAGAGTACCGGCGGTTTGACCCTGCCTGTTCACCCAAGCCAAACCGGGTAGCTAATCCGTTACAGAGCGGGCTGTTGTATTCAGCAGGAGACCCGACATAAGGGTTCTCCGACAGATGACGTCAAGGGGAAAATACGGACGAGTGATGGACCGGCGCAAGTGGAGGGCTTGAACCAAGCCCCCAAATTATGGGGCACCTGGGGATAGGAGAGAGTTGGAGCGACGACCGACCCGTCGTCGACTGACGACCGTCACTTCCGATCGGCATCCCGCGCCCGCAGGATGCTCTCGGTGGTCACGCGATTGTTCGACAGCTGCTTGCGGGTGCGAACGTTCTCCGGCCACTCATCCCCACCGCTCCCCGCACCCAGTGCCGAGATGAGGTCGGAGCGGGTGAGGATGCCGAGCGTGCCGTCTTCTTCCCGCACAAGCACGGCGGGCTGCTCGCCGCGAAGCTGGTCCGCGAAGCCGTGAACAGGGCTGGAGGCCCGGACCACCGGGAAGGGCGGGCCCATGAGGTCGCGTACGAGGTGCGCGCGCGCGTCGGGGTCTCCCATCAGGTAGCGGAGGATGTCCCGCTCGGTGAGGCTGCCCACCACCTCCTCCCCCTCCATCACCGGCACCTGGGAGATCGCGTGTTCCCGCATCACGCCGATCGCGTCGTCCAGCGTCATGTCGGCCGGCGCCGAGACGAGCGCCTTCTCGGTCGAACGGCGCGCAGCCAGAGCCCCCGCGGTGAGGGTCTCGTCCTCCTCGAGAAAGCCGTGCTCCTGCATCCAGACGTCGTTGTAGACCTTCCCCAGCGCGCGGTAGCCCCCGTCGGGCATGATCACGACGAGCACCGCATCGTCATCGATCGCGTCGCGGTTCGCCTCCATCCACTGGAGCGCGCCGGCCATCGCCATCCCGCACGAGCCCCCTAGGAACATCCCCTCCTCGCGTGAGAGGCGGCGGGTCATGAGCATCGACTCCCGGTCCGTGACGCGCACGTAGTCGTCGACGATGTCGAAGTTCATGTTGCCGGCGAGGATGTCCTCCCCCACCCCCTCGGTGACGTAGGGATAGATCTCGTCCTCGTCGAACTCCCCGGTGTGGAAGTACTTCCAGTAGACGGAACCGTACGGGTCGACGCCGATGATCCGGACATCGGGATTGCGCTCCTTGAGGTAGGCGGCCGAGCCCGAGATCGTGCCGCCCGTGCCGGAACCCACGAAGAGGTGCGTGATCCTCCCCTCCGTCCCCTCCCACAGTTCCGGGCCCGTCGTCCGCAGGTGGGCGAGTGTGTTGGCGGGGTTGTCGTACTGGTTCATGTAGAAGGAGTTGGGGGTTTCCTCCGCGAGACGGCGCGAGACCTGGTAGTAGGAGCGCGGATCCTCGGGGTCCACCGCGGTGGGGCAGACGATGACTTCCGCTCCCAGCGCCCGCAGGATGGCGATCTTCTCGGGACTCTGCTTGTCCGTGGTCGCGAAGATGCACGTGTAGCCACGCGCGATCGCGGCGAGCGCGAGCCCGACGCCGGTGTTGCCGCTCGTGCCCTCGACGATCGTGCCGCCGGGAGCAAGTTCGCCCCGCGCCTCGGCGTCCTCGAGCATCGAGATCCCGATCCGGTCCTTGACGGAACCGCCGGGGTTGAAGTACTCGAGCTTTGCAAGAACCGTGCCCGGCAGGTGCGCCGCCAGCCGGTTCACCCGGACCAGGGGCGTCCCGCCGATCGTGCCGAGGATGTCGTCGTGCCACATAGGGCTACCCGCTCAGGTTGAACAGTCTGCTGTACTTGACCACGAGTTGGCGCTGCTTCGGCCCCGCCATGATTCCGGTGCGGTCGAGCGAGCCGGTGTGACTCGTGTCGTTCCACACGATATACAGCCCGGTGCCGGCCGTATCGAGCCACCCAAGCCGGAGATTGGTCCCGACGTCCTTCGTATCGCCGTTGTACTGGACGTTGGTCTGCAGGTACAGGCGGGGCGTGAACGAGTATGACGCGTTGAGCTGCAGGACGGCAGTCGTGAAGCTGCCCTGGTCGAGGTCTACGTCGAAGTAGTTCGCGCGGACGTTCGCGGTGAGCTTGTCGCGATAACGGTACGTGAGTGTCGCGTTCGGGCCGAAGCGGGTCCCGCTGTAGAAGCCTCCCAGTCCCCATCCGACCGACGCCGAGAGTGGGGCGCCGCGATTCGTGTTCGCCCTGAATTCCCAGTCGAGGTTGTGGTACGTGCCGGCCGGGATGACGATGTCCTCCCGGATCGCGAACGGTTCTTCGAGACCCTCGCCGGTCAGGTTGAAGCCGGGAAGCTGGAAGAACGCTCCGTTCTCGAACGCGAAGTGGTTGTCGAAGTGAAACAGGTAGGACTCGTTGAAGCCGCCCAGCGTCCAGAACGTGTTCCCGGAGATGTGGGGTCGGAATTCCCGGAACCAGGGCACGCTCTCCGTGCGCAGATGGCGCAGGAAGCGGAAGTTCAGGTGGCGGTATCCGCGCCGGTTGACGAAGCCGACCTCCGGGTTGAAGGCGTCGCCGACCTGCCGGTACCCGGTCGTGACCTGCCAATCGCGCGTGACGTACCGCATGCCGCCGGCGAAGCCGTACTCGCCGTCGTTGAACCCCGACCCTGGTGCTTCCTCCCCGGCGGGGGCCGGCGTGGTGGTGAGGCTCGCCCAGCCGTCGAACGTCAGCGCCTCCCCGATGCCGAGCCGGCCATCGATGCCGTACGTGAGATTGTGGTCCTCCGAGTCGGCGGTGTTGAGGCGCGACACGAAGATGGCGCCCAGCTGTGACCGGTTGCCGAACTCCCGGTACGCGCGCAGCACGCCGAAGTTGTTGGCCGGGGCGATCGGCTCGCTGAGCCCGATCTCGTCGTTGAAGTGGAAGGCCTCGTCGGTCTGGATGTTGAGCATGCCGATCTGGAAATCACCGACCTTGCCCGTCATCCGGGCGCCCGCCTGGATCGGCACCTCCCGTCCACCCTGGAGGCCGATGCGGCGGCTGAAGAAGAGTTCGGCCGAACGGCTCGCGCCGACCGCGAAGGTGCCCGCATTCTCGAGAAAGAAGGCGCGCTTCTCGGGGAAGAAGAGGCTGAACCGCGTGAGGTTCACCTGCTGGTCATCCACCTCCGCCTGCGCGAAGTCGGTGTTCACGGTGAGGTCGAGCGTCAGGCTCTGATTGAGGCCGATCTTGGCGTCACCCCCGACCTGCTGACCGAGGGTCACCCCCGGAGAGGCGACGCCGTAGTCCTTGAAGCCATCCACGAGCGCGTACGGGCTGACCGTAATCGTCCGCCTGGCCGGGGCCTCCAGCGTGAGGGTTCCGGCGAGCGAGATCCGGTACACATCGAACTGCCGCGGCAGCGGCGCCCACATCGACTGCTCGCTGTTGCGCCGGATCCTTCGCTCGAGATTCAGGCCCCAGTCCTGTGCGCCCCCGGCGCCGTAGCGGAGCGTCGAGAAGGGGATCCGCATCTCGGCGTACCAGCCGCGATCGTCGCGGGTCGTGGCGACCTCCCACGAGCCGTCCCAGTTAAGGTTGAAGCCGCCCGCCGAACCGCGCTGCTGGCGGCCCCCGCCCCGGCCGCCGCCCACACCCTCGCCGGTGACCTGGCCGTCGTACTCGATGCCGGCCGGCGTCGTGCCGAAGACGAAGCCGTTCTGCCGGTCCAGATAGGTGTCGAGGACGACGACGAAGGCGTCCGAGTCGTTCAGCGAGGCATCGCGCAACGTCTGGCCCACGACGATGCCCGACGGGTCCTCATCGAAGAGCCATGCGCCGATGTACAGGGCCGCGTCGTCATGGCTGACTCGGACCTCCGTCCGCTGCGACACGGGCTGGCCCTCCGAGGGCTCGCGCTGGGTGAAGCCCGCGAGGGGCTCGAGGCCCGACCAGGCATCGTCGTCGAGTCGACCGTCGATGACGGGAGGCGCCGTGATCTCCGACGCATGCGCCCTGGGTGACTGCTGGGCGTGGAGCAGGGCAGGCAGAGGCAGGGCAGGCACGGCAAGCATGGTACTGACGGCGATGCCACGAAGTGTGGGCATGCAGCCCCTCATCTCTTTAGCTCCCTGGAGTGACGGCCCGGCAGGCGGGAAAGGGTCAAGATAGAGCCCCGCTACGGATGGCGGCGATCGCGGCCGGTCCGACGCGGCAGCAGCCGCCGACGCCGTCGGCTCCCTCGCTGCGCCACTCCATGGCGCTCCGGGCCCAGTCCAGGGGGGTCGCCGGGCCGGTCCACCGCTTCGCCTCGGCGTCCCACGCTTCCCCGGAGTTGGGGTAGACGAGGATCGGCTTCGAGGTCGCCCCCCGCGCCGCCGTTATGAGGGAGGAAGCGAAGCCCGGATCGACGCAGTTCACGCCCACGGCGACGACGTGGGGTTCCGCGTCGCACAGGGAGATGGCGGTCTCGAGCGGGGTCCCGTCCGCGAGGTGCGCGCCATCGCGACACTGGAAGCTGATCCAGGCCGGCCGGTGGGCGACGGCCGCGAGCCGGCAGTAGGCCCGTGTTTCCTCCAGCGAGGGGGTGGTCTCGCACGCCAGGAGATCGGCCTCCGTCTCGGCGAGGACCTCCCAGCGCGGGGCGTGGAAGTCGTAGAGTTCGGCTGCGGAGAGTCCGTAGTCGCCCCGGTACTCCGACCCGTCGGCGAGGAAGGCGCCGTAGGGACCGATGCTGGCGGCGACGAGCGGCCGGAGACGACCGGCCGGCATCGACAGGTCGGCCCAGAAGCCGTCGCGGGCCGAGACGGCCACCTCGACCGCCGCGCGCAGCAGCCGGACCGTCTCCCGCGCGTCGAGGCCGCGGGCCCCGAAGCCCTCGAAGGTCGCCTGGTAGGTGGCGGTGGCGATGCAGTCGGCGCCGGCCTCCAGGAAACGGCGGTGGGCGGTACGGACCGCCTCGCGATCGCCGAGGAGTGCGCGCGCGGACCACAGGGGGTCGTTCAGGTCGCAGCCCAGCGCCTCGAGTTCCGTCGCGAGACCCCCGTCGAGGACGAGGAACCCCTGGCGCTCGAGGGAGGCCCGGATGGGGTCGGTCACCCGAATCGACCTCCCGCGGCCCGCGGTCTGCCGTGAACGGTGCTATTCCGTCGTGATGACGCGCCCCACCTTCTGCTGGAGCATCTGGTTGAACTCGGCCAACTCGTCCGTGAGCACCTCCTGCAGCCGGATTTCCACCTCGTCGACCTGATCGCTCAGGATCTCCGCCACCTCGGCGTGCTGGTCGGTGGGGGGGAAGTCCGCGCTCCCCACCGCGCCCTGGAGGTACGACAGACGGCCGCTGACCATCGCCGGCCAGCGCACCCCGTCGGGTCCCGTGTTCTTCACCTGCACGAGTTCGCTCTCCACCTCGATGAGGAGCGCGTCGAGCGCGTCGCCCGCCTCCAGCACGTCCTCGGCGTCTCCCGCCTCCTCGAGCACCGGGCGCAGGTCCTGGATCTGGCGCCGCAACAGTTCGATCTGGTTGACGACATCGGCGAGCCGGTTCCGGTCCGCGACGATCTCGTCGAGCAGCGCCTTCTGGGCGAGGATGTCGGCCATGGACCCCGCGGAGCCGGGATCCCGGAGGACAGTCAGTTGTTGCGTCCCCATGTCTTCGCCATCCACGACGAGCGTGACCGTGTACGTGGCCGGGGGCTGTCTCGGCCCGCCGCCGCCGCCGAAGAAGCCGCCGCCGCCCTGCCGGGAGACCTCGGGCATGGGCATCCAGTCCGCGAACTGCGGCTTGGTGCGGTAGAGGATGGGATTCGCGTCCGGCCCCCGGAAGTTCCACCACACGCGGTTGAACCCGTCGTGGCTTGAACCGTCTAGCGTGGCCATCGTCTCGCCGGCGGCGTTCTCGACCCGGACCTGCACCTCGCGCCCATCACCGCCCGCGAGCCAGTAGTTGATCGAGGCCCCGTTGGGCGGGTTCTCGCCCACCGACCAGTCTTCGTACATCACCTGGGGTTCGGAGATGTCATTGAAGCGGTAGGCGTCGCGGGGCTCGAACAGGTGGGCGTCGGAGGCGGCGATCTCCGGCGTGAGTTGCTGCACCGGGCCCAGGTCGTCGAGGATCCAGTAGCCGCGTCCGTACGTCCCCGCCACGAAGTCGTTGAAGTGTTCCTGGATGATGAGCCCGTAATACGGCGTCGGCGGGAGGTTGGGCATGAACAGCTGCCAGCTCTCGCCATCGTCGTAGCTGATGTAGACGTTGGTCTCCGTACCGAGGTACAGGAGCCCCGGCCGCACCGGGTCCTCGAGCAGATAGCGCGTGTAGTCGACGGGATAGTTGTCGACCCCGTTCGTGATCCGGGTCCACGTCTCCCCGAAATCGTCGGTCTTGTAGGCGCGCGCCTCGAAGTCGCCGACCTGATGGTGTTCGATCGTGATGTAGGCCTTCGCCACGTCGTAGCGGGAGGCGTCGATGCTCCGCACCACGCCGTCCGGCGGGAGGTCGGGAATATTCGCGGTGACGTCGGTCCAGCTCGCCCCGTCGTCGCGCGTCACCTGTACGAGGCCATCGTTCGTACCGGCCCACAACACGCCCTGCTGCAGGGGCGACTCGTCAAAGGCGTAGATCACGCAGCAGAACTCGACCCCGATGTTGTCCGGGGTGAGGCCGCCGGAGATCCCCATCCGCGACGGGTCGTTCGTGGAGAGGTCGGGGCTGATCACCTCCCAGCTCTGGCCGCGGTTGCGTGTGCGGTGCACGTGCTGGCTCGTGACGAAGATCGTCTCGTTGTCGTGCGGCGAGATGAGGAGCGGGAAAGTCCACTGGAAACGGTAGCGCACGTCGCCCGCGGGATATCCCCCCGTGGACTCCGGCCACACCTCGACATCGCGGAACTGGCCGCGCGCCCTGTCGTGTCGCACGACGATGCCGCCGCGCGCGCCCGCTCCGGAGGCGCTCGACCACACGATGTTGGGGTCGGTCGGATCGGGGGTCGCGAAGCCGCTCTCGCCACCGCCCACGGTCGTCCAGTCGCCGCGCGGGATCAGGCCGCGCGCCCAGAAGCCGGTGTAGCGCGTGTTCGACGGCCCGTGGTAGGAGGGCCCGTCCTGCCGATTCCCCATCACGTTGTAGGGGATCTCGTTGTCCACCGTGACGTGGTACATCTGCGCGATCGGGAGCTGCATTCGGGACCACGACTTCATCCGGTTCTCGGTGATCCCCACGCCGCTGTCGCCGCCGATGAAGACGCGGTCCGCGTTGGTCGGATCGACCCAGATGTCGTGCAGGTCCCACCCCGGGGCGGCCGGGTCACCGCCCGGCGGACCACCGCCCAGGAAGTTGTAGCTGGTGTACGTCTCGCCGCCGTTTCGGCTCACGCTGAAGCTCGAGGAGAGGAAGTAGATCTCGTCCCGGTCGTCGGAGGCCACGCCGCAGCGCGTGTAGTACGCCTGCCGGCTCGCGAGGTTGTGGCTGTAGTTCACGAGACGCCACGTGCGGCCGCCGTCGTCGCTGCTCCACAGCTCTCCGGTGTCGGCCTCGTAGCCCTCCATCGGTACGCCGTCGCTCGTCTCGATGAGGGCGTAGACGCGGTCGGAGTCCGAGGCGGACATGCAGACGGCGATCTTGCCGAGGGTCCCGGTGGGGAGCCCGTTCCCCTCGAGTTCGGTCCACGTGTCACCGCCGTCCATCGTCAGATGGAGCCCGCTCCCCGGCCCTCCGCTGTCGCGCTTCCACGTCTTGAGATCGATGTCCCACATGGTCGCGAAGATCTTCCGGGGGTTCGCCGGATCCATGACCATTTCGTAGGCGCCCGTCCCGCGGTCGACGAACAGGACCTTCTCCCACGAGGCGCCGCCGTCCATGGTCCGATACACCCCGCGCTCGTCGGACTCCGCGTAGGCGTGGCCCAGCGCGGCGACGTAGACGACGTCGGGGTCGTGCGGGTGGATCAGGATGCGGCCCACGCGACCGGTGCCCTCGAGTCCCATGTGGCTCCAGCTCTCGCCGCCGTCGGTCGACTTCCAGACGCCGTTCCCGATCGAGACGTTCGAGCGGATCGAGGTCTCTCCGGTCCCCGCCCACACGACCGCGTGGTCGCTCGGGGCCACGGCCAGGGCGCCGATGGCGTGCACCGGCTGGTCATCGAACACGGGCCGCCAGTGGAGGCCGGCGTCGTCGCTCTTCCAGATTCCCCCGGTCGCCGCGCCGGCGAAGTACGTGTTGCGGTCTCCGGGGACGCCGGCCACGGAGGAGACCCGGTTGCCCACGGGTCCGATGTGGCGCGCCCGGAGCCCCTCGTACTGTTCCGGCGCGAGCTGCTGCGCTCCCAGTGGCGCGGCCGCCCCGAGCGCGAGGGCGAGACTGAGGGAAGAAAGGCGAACGTGGTTCATGGCCAGGTCCTTATTGAAGCGGATCGTTGCCTCCGGTCGGGGCAACGTGCGGCCGTGGAGCGATACTGGCCAGAGCCAGTCCTGTCCAACGACACGTGAGCCTCTCGGCTTAGCTGGTCTTCAGGCGGGACTCAGTAGGCGGGCTGCTGCTGGACGGAGGCATGAGGCTCGCACCTGCCATGACGCGACGGCCCGACCGAGACCCGCAGGGCCCGCAGCCACGGTGGACGAATCCCGGGCCGATGCTCGGCCGAGTACACCTCGAGGGTCAACCTCGGTGTGCCGGCGGCGGTAGCAGCCGCTGGCCCACCGGCCTCGGCTCACGCTGGAGATGTCAGCGGCGTTCCCCGCCAAGCCTCGGAGATTGCGTCCCCGGTCTCGCGACGGGCACATCCGGCATCGCCGCGCCGCTTTGAGTGCCGGCCGCCTCCACCCAGTCGTAAAGTCCCGATCTGCCCCCGCTGGAGCTGTCATAGTAGAGCTCGATCCCGGTCAGCTCATCGAACAGAGTGGCGGCGGTCTTGTTAAGCCGCCAACGGAAGAGTTCCGTGTCTCCGGCCATCCCGATCAACTCTTCCTCTTCCCGGGCGATCGTGATCTCCGTCATTTCATTCGCGCCGTGTCTGACGGCGTCCGAGTAGCCGGACTGGTCTTCGAGCTTGAGCCAGTCCTCCTGCTCCTCATCCCACATGTACAAACCGTAGTTGCCGCTGCTGGTATCCTTGATGTCGAACGTGAATAGAGTGTACCGCTCGTGGCCCGAATACCACGCAAGGGATACCCGGCCACGCCCCTCGGCCCGGGACATTCTCGCACGAAGCGTCCAGGACGTCAGCGAGGAGTCCAGGAGATGGCGCATCCATCCGGCTTCGTCGTCGGTGTTGGTAAGGCGCAGCAGGCCATCGGATACGGAGGCGCGCCCTTCAACGAGCTCCCACTTGTCCAGACTCTCGGCGGAGTCAAAGTCGTCCCGGAATCCCGCCACCACGGTCACATCGGCGCTCTGCGTCGCGCTCAGACCGTCCGGGTCCGTCGCCGTCACCGTCACCGCCGCCGTACCCGCGGCCACCGCCGTCACCGTCAGGCTGCTCCCCGACAGCGAGACGGAGACCACCGCCTCGTTCGACGATGCCGCAGCGTAGGTCAGCGCGCCCCCATCGGGATCGCTGAAGAACGGGGTCACATCCACCGTGACGGCCTGTCCCGCAGCGAGGACCTGCGCCGGTATCGAGCCGACCGCCACCGGGGCCACCGGTGGGGGTGATGGCGGCGGAGGTGGCGGGGGCGGCGGATCCGTTGTCCCGTCTCCCCCACAGGAGGCAATCCCGAACAGAGCCGCGACAAGGAGCGACGACCGAACCGGATTTCGGTATCGGAGTCTATCTTGCCGTTGAAGCCTGCGTCGAACCGATGTTCGTTCGTTCATCGCGTCGCTCCAGCGCTGGTCGGTTGCTGGTTCCGGTCGTACCGGAGGCCACCCTGGATTCCCGGGTTTCTTCTTTCGATACAGCGCCGGCCGGCCCCGGCGCCTGAAGCCTGTTCAGAGCGCCCCGCGTTCCCAGGGTCCCCAGACCGCGAACGTGTAACTCAGGTCGCCCGGCCCCGTGAAGTCCGTATCGCCCTGAAGGTTGAAGAACAACGTCCGGCCATCCGGGCTGAAGCATGCCCCCGCGAACTCGCGCCGGTTCAGGAGGTTCCGAGCGAAGGGGAAGATCTCTCCCGAAGGCGACAGGCCCCGGAGATGTGCGTCCCTGTTGTCTTCGCAGATGAGGATGCCGCCCCTGGGGCTGACCGTGATATTGTCGGGGCTGTCCAGAACCTGCACCGATGGCGACTCGAACACGAGGACCATGGCTTCCTCCGCGGGCACGTACCGCCAGACCTGACCCAGTTGGGCGTCTCCGCCGTGGGTGGCGTGAAAATAGATGCTTTGGTCGCCGTACCAGCAGCCCTCGAGACGCGAGAACCGGGCTCCGCCCGCCTCGAATCCTTCGCGCCAAACGGTCGTCGGGCTCTCCTCGGCTTCAGGCGGATCGGGACGTTCGATCGGAACCCACTCGACCTCGCGCCACATACCCGTGCTTTGGCTGGCGCGGAGATCCACTTGAGGGTCACCGCGTACGGCGAGCATCTCCAGGGCGCCCCCATCCGCAAGGACGCCCGGAGTGTGGGGTCTGAAGCGATAGAAACCCGCGCGGCTGCTGTAATCCTCCGTCTCGTAGACGAACCCCGTACCGGGATCCACCGCTACGGCCTCATGTGTGAAACGGCCCATATCTCGCAGCGGCTGCGGCTGTACCGGCCCGTCGGCGTCCGCGGGGACCTCGAACACGTATCCGTGGGGGACGGACCAGCCGCCGTCCCGTCGTCCCTCGGTCGTTTCCTCGCACGACAGCCAGCTGCGCCACGCGGTCGTGCCACCCGCGCAGTTGACGATGGTCCCCCCCAGGCTCACGAAGTCGCGCAGCAGGGTGGGGCGTCCATCGGCCTCCAGCCGGACCTCCAGGGTCGTCGTTCCGCCGCCCCCCTGGGGATCGTACGCCAGGTCCGGCGAGACCAGCGGCATTGCGAGGCCGGGCAGGTCCCGATCTTCATGGTTCCGCACGAGGCGAACGACATCGTCGCTCATCGGGAAGAGTCCCATCCCGTCGTGAGCGCGCGGCGTCAACGTTCCATCCGACATGGGACGGCATTCTACGCTGAGGATCGCGTAGGAAAACCCATCCGGCAGCGCCAGTTCCGGGCCTGCGCGGCGCAAGGGCCCGTACCCGTTCCCGTTCTGTCTGGACCCGGCAAGCTTCCCCGAAGATGGAGCGGACGGGCTCTCGGCGCAGGCTGCGAGCCCGGTCAGCGAGGGGGCGATCGCGGCGGCCCCCGCCCAGCGTCCGGCCCTGACGACGAAGTCGCGGCGGTCAATCTTGCCCAGGGCTTCCTCCTTTCCGGTCCCGGAAGTCCGTGGAGAAGAGTCGCGATGTCTCGCGCCGATGTCGATGATTGATGTTAGAGCTGCCTCACTCGTTCGACGGCTTCACGGCTGGCCGGATACCCACCCTCCGGGGTGGATTGGATCGGCCAGAGCGTCGGTCGGCAGCACGACGAACCGCTACCCCCTTCCCGTCCCGTCGTACAGGATCTCGCGAATATCACGGTCCGACAGCGGAGGACATTCCACAGCCGTGCCCAGGTGGAACGGAACCGAGCCCCCTGTGCACGTCCGGTCGTCGCGGTGACGTGGCGTTCCCCGCGGCGACGCCTCGGCGGCGGCTACGAACCCGGGGCGGCTCCCTCGGCGATGGGCAGTTCGACGCTCGACGGATGGGCGGCGGAGCGGTAGACCCGCACCGTGGGCGGGTCCTCCGAGACCTCCTCGGCGTTGTCCCGGTCCGCCCCCATCACCGTCAGCCGGAGGCGGTGTCCGGCGTTGAAGACGGTCGAGGTCGGGTGCAGATCGAGCTTGAGTTCGGCCGGCGCGTCCGGGAGCGGCTGGACATCGCTCGCGTAGCTGCGCTGGAAGGGGAGCCCGAGATTGTCCCACGGGGCTTCCGCGAGCGCCCGGTGCGAGGCGCGCAGCACGCCCTCGGTCACGTAGCGGGAGGATCCCGCCGCGTCCACCTCCTCGAGCAGCACGAAGAAGTCGGCGTCCCGCTGCGACGAGGTCACCCACAGCGTCACCACCGGGTGCCCCGTGATCGTGAGATCGGACTCCAGCGGCGGCGTCGTGTAGGTCAGCGACTTCGCGTCCGTCTCGCGCAGGTCCGGGTACAGCATCTCCGGCGCGGCCCCGACCGCGTTGTCCCAGCGGGAAGACGTCCCGGTCGTCGTCGTGAGGTCGACCCTGTATTCGTCGAACGCCGCCTCGGCGGAGGGGGCGTCGGGGGAGAGCCCGCCATCGTTGACCGAGGCCACGCTCCCGCTCGCCCCGGGCGCGAGGAAGAGGCGCCGGCTCGTGGTCTCCGGCGGCCACGCGTCCGTCGACGTCCAGCGCCAGTCGCCCGGATCGTTCATGACCGCGTAGTGGATCGGGGCTTCGTCGAGGACGCCGTTGTCGATGCCCTTGAGCCAGTAGTCGAACCACCTGTGCTGCTCGATGGCGTAGAGGTGTATGCGCTCCGCCATCAGATCGGGATCGGGCATGCCGGCGTGCGGCCAGGCTCCGATGCCGAGCTTCTGGGGTCCCCGATAGTTCTCGAACCAGAGGACGGCGTCGGTGACGAAGATGTCGTACCACCCGTTCCAGTGATACGCGGGGATGCGGGCCTCCAGCACATCCTCGAGCACGCCGCTCGGTCCGTGGCGCTCCCACGCCAGTTCGGGCGCCGCATGATCGCGGTAGCGCCCCGCGCCGTACTGATCGAGCACGTCCCAGTTGTCCTCGTGCTCTTCCATCGCCTCCCGCAGGAGGACTCCCTCCACGTCTTCGTCCACGGCCGGCGCCGGGATCGTGGTGTCGAACTCGCGCGTCAGGCCGCCCCAGTGCTGGATGAGGTCGTCCCGGTACACGCCGCCGGGATACATGAGATCGTACATGTCGAGCGCCGCGACATCGGGGAAGATCGCCTTCAGCGCCGGGGGCTTGCCGGAGGCGGCCATGTACTGCGTGATGCCGAGGTAGGAACCGCCGTACATACCGACGTTCCCGTCCGACCAGGGCTGCGAGGCGAGCCACTCGATGAGTTCGACCGCGTCGGCCGTCTCCGCCTCCGAGAACAGCCCCTCGTAGCGGCCGAAGGAGGCGCCGCTCCCCCGCACGCCGGCCGCGGCCACCACGTAGCCGTGGAGGACGAGTCGCTGGAGATCCTCGTTCGCGTCGACCATGGAACGGATGTCCGGGATCGGGTCCAGGTCCGGCGTGAGTACGCTGATGATCCGGCTCGGATTCCGGTGGTAGCGCGAGTGGGTCCACACGACCGGGAGGGGTTCGCTCTCGGGCACGGTCCCGAGGGCGGGACGGGTGGTCTCAACCGCCAGCCGCACGCCGTCCCGCATCTCGACGTAGCGGGAGGTCGTGATCCAGCCGTCGTAGCGGGGCTCGCTGTAGCCCTCGTAGCGGCCGAACTCCGACACGAGGGCCGGCGCCTCTCCCCCGGCGGCCTCGGCCCCGGGCTCGGGGGTGCACGCCACCAGGAGGGCCGGCACGAAGATGGCCGTGACTCGTTTCATGGCTTTCGTCCTGCGCTCGTCAGTTGTAGGCGGGAAGCCCGGTCGCGTCGTGTCCCAGGATGAGGGAGTGGATGTCGTGCGTGCCCTCGTAGGTGTAGACGGACTCGAGGTTCGCCATGTGCCGCATCGAAGCGTACTCGGCGAGGATCCCGTTCGCGCCCAGCAGGCGCCGCGCCTCGCGGGCGCACTCGCACGCCATGTCGACGTTGTTGCGCTTCGCGAGCGAGACGTGCTGCGGCCGCATCGTGCCCTCGTCCTTCATGCGGCCGAGACGGAGGACGAGAAGCTGGGCCTTGGTGATCTCGGTCAGCATGTCGGCGATCCGCACCTGCTGGATCTGGGTCTGGGCGATCGGGGTCCCGTCGAACTGCAGACGGTTCTTCGCGTACTCGACCGACTCGCGGTAGCACGACATCGCCGCGCCCACGGCGCCCCACGAGATCCCGTAGCGCGCCTGCGTGAGACACTTGAGCGGACTCTTGAGCCCCCCGCTCCCGGGGAGCAGGTTCGTCCGCGGCACCCTCACGTCCTGGAGCACGAGTTCGGAGGTGTCCGAGGCGAGGAGGGAGAGCTTCCCCTTCTGGTCACGGGCGGAGAACCCGTCCCGCTCGGTCTCGATGAGGAAGCCGCGGATGGAGCCCACATCGTCCAGGTCCCCGGTCTTGGCCCAGATCACCGCCACGTCGGCCATCGACCCGTTCGTGATCCACATCTTGGCGCCGTTGAGCACCCACTCGTCGCCGTCCTCGACCGCCCGGGTGATCATGCCGGCGGGGTTCGAGCCGAAGTCGGGTTCCGTGAGGCCGAAGCAGCCGACGGCGTCACCGCTGGCCAGCCGCGGGAGCCACTCGCGTTTCTGATCCTCCGACCCGAACGCGAAGATGGGATACATCACGAGCGCACCCTGGACGGAGCAGAACGAGCGGATGCCCGAGTCCCCCCGCTCGAGTTCCTGCATGATGAGGCCGTAGGCCACGTTGTTGAGGCCGGCGCACCCGTATTCCTCGGGCAGGTTCGCCCCCAGGAAGCCGAGTTCCCCCATCTGGGGGATGAGTTCGCGCGGGAAGGTGCGCTCGATGTAGTGGTGGCCGATGATCGGCATGACCTCCCGGTCCACCCACTCCCGGACGAGGTCCCGGATGGCGATCTCCTCCTCGTCGAGGAGCGCGTCGAGATTGAAGTAATCCACTCCCTCGAAGGTCATTCTGGAAGTTCTCCCGGGTCGGGGCAGCCCGCGGCCGCCTCACGGTTGGTGTCGGATGGTCGGGGGCGGAAGCAGTAGACGCCGAGCGCAATGCCGCCGGCGCCGAGCGCGACCCCGCCGGCCACCCCCGGCCAGCCGAACAGGTGCGCGTTGACAACGAGGACGACGCCGACCATGACGGCGAGCGCCGCGGCCGGCAGCCCCGCGATCACGCGCATCCCCGGCCGCCGCGGACCGTCTAGCGGCCGCGACGCCATCGTCCGTAGCCCTTGACGACCTCGCGGCCGATGCGGAAGCCGAGATAGTACGCGGCCGACAGCGGCAGCAGCCAGGCGAAGCGGGGCAGGTAGTCGAACTGCGGGAAGCGCCCCGTCCAGATCACCACCCAGACGGCGAACGGGAACGTGATGAGGGCGGCGATGAAGTGCCGCCAGCGGCGCATGCGGCGCTGCATGAGCGGGCGACACGCCTCGCACCACTGATCCTCATCGAGCTGGTCCTTCGGGAACACCTGACCGCAGGCGTCGCAGGCCCCCCCCTTGAAGTGCAACTCCTCGACCGATTGGCGTCGCGATCCGGTCATGCGGTATCCCCCTCCAGCCGTTCGATGACCGCCTCCCCGAACTCCGCGGTGCGGGCCGTTCCGCCGAAGTCCGGCGTGCGCGCGGCGCCTTCGTCGAGCGTGCGGCGGAGCGCGGCCCGGATGCGGGCGGCCGTCGACGTCTCGCCCAGATGGTCGAGCATGAGGCAGCTCGCGAGCAGAAGCGATGTCGGGTTGGCGATCCCCCGCCCGGCGATGTCGGGCGCCGAGCCGTGCACCGCCTCGAAGATCGCCGCCCGCTCGCCGAGGTTCGCGCCCGGCGCGAAGCCGAGTCCGCCGATGAGCCCGGCCGCCAGATCCGAGAGGATGTCGCCGAACATGTTCTCGGTCACGATCACGTCGAACTGGTAGGGGTCCAGCACGAGCTGCATCGCGGTGGCGTCCACGATCCGGTCATCGAACTCCACCCTCCCCTCGTATTCCGCGGCCACGTTGCGGCCGACCTCGAGAAAGAGACCCTGCGTGTACTTGAGGATATTCGCCTTGTGGACGAGGGTCACGCGACGGCGGCCGTGCGCGAGGGCGTACTCGAAGGCGAAGCGCACGATGCGGCGCGATCCGTAGCGCGTGATGAGCATGACCGACTCGGCGACCGCGCGGGGGTCGTTCTCCATGCCGATGAAGTGCTCGATCCCCGCGTACAGGCCCTCCGTGTTCTCGCGCACGATGACGAGGTCGACGCCCGGATAGCGGGCCGACGGGAGGAGCGTGAGGGCCGGGCGGACGTTCGCGAACAGGTCGAAGTGCTTGCGGAGGGCGACGTTCACCGAGCGAAAGCCCGAGCCGATGGGGGTCGTGAGCGGCCCCTTGAGCGCGACGGCGGTGGTCTCGATCGAGTCGAGGGTCGCCTGCGGGAGCGGCTCGCCGACGGTCTCCAGGGCGGTCACCCCGCCGACGCATTCGTGCCAGCGGATGGGCGCGCCCGCGGCCTCGAGGATGTCGAGGACCGTGCGCGAGATCTCCGGACCGATCCCGTCGCCCGGTAGCAGCGTCACGTCGTGGGTCACGTCATCCGTCTCGTCGTGGGTCTCGTCAAACGTCTCGTTGTGCAGCGGAGGCACCGTCAGGAAGGCACCAGCTGATCGGCCACGCGCAGCGCCAGCGTCGTGAGCGCGGCCGGGGAGGCGGCGTCCGCGGCTCTCCCCTCGATCGTGCCGTGCCACAGCACCGCGCTGCGCCGCACGTCGATCACCGCGAGGAGCAGCACCGCCCGACCTGCGTCCGGCGCGCGGTCCGCCCGCCGGTACCAGACGGAGAGGGGCAGGACCACGAGACGGGCGTCGAACAGCGACGCCACCTGACGGAGTTGCGTGTGCAGCGGCTCGTAGAGTTGTCGCCGCCCGGGGTCGCGCAGCAGCCCGTGGTACGCGAGCCGACGCGGATCGACGCCGATCGTCGGATTGCGCGCGAGTCGGGCTTCGACCGCCGGCCCCAGCGCCCAGCTGCGCGCGCCCGCTTCCTCGCCGAAGGCGAAGGCGAGTTCGGCGTTCAGGAGGTCGATCGCTCGGCGTCCGCTCCCGGTGTCCCCGACCCAGCCCCCTTCGGCGGGGGGCACGGCCGACTGCACGGGGAACACGACGACGGGGACCCCGTTGGGAAGCGTGGGTACGCGCTCGAAGCTCGCATCCTGCGCCGCCAGGCCGGTGTTCAGCGGCAGGGGCAGCAGCAGGAGGACGCCCGCGGCGGCTCTCCGCGCCGCCGCCGTCGCCGGGGCCCGCGCCCGCATCTCGCGCATCGCTCCGTCGGACACCTCAGGTCCGCTCGGCCTGAACGCGCGCGATCTCCGACTCGATCTCGCCGCGGGACAGCGTTTGATTGCACTTCTTGGCGAGCCGGAAGACGGCCGTACACAGGGCCTCGTCGTCCGCGTCGTGTCCGTGATGGCTCAGCCAGTGACGCACGTTGCTGAGTCCCGAGACCGGCGAGATCTCGATGATCTGGCTCCTCCCCACGAGCGAGGCCGGGACGCCGCTGTAGACGCAGTCCTCCAGCCAGCGGTCGCCCTTCTGCATGGCCTTGATGATCGCGGCCGCGTGAACCCCGGTCCCCGTGCGAAACGCGTCGTCTCCGATCACGGGATAGTTGTACGGGATGTCGATCCCGCACATCTCCGCCGTGACGCGGCAGTAGTCCGCCAGTCGGTCGATGGGGTGGTCGTGCGTCCCGAGGAGGTGGAGGTTCACGAGCAGCAGGTCCATCTCGACGTTGCCGATCCGTTCGCCGATGCCGAGCGCCGTGGCGTGCACCCGGTCCACGCCCTCCTCGATCGCCGCCAGGGCGTTCGCGAGCCCCAGACCGCGGTCGCGGTGACCGTGCCAGTCGATCTTCACGGGCTCCCCGGTGCCGGCCGCAAAGTCCTTCGCGAAGCGGACGAGCCGGCGTACGCCGTGCGGCGTCGCGTGGCCGACGGTGTCCGCGAGGCAGATCCGCCGCGCCCCCGCCTCGACCGCGGCGGAGAAGAGCCGGGTGAGCGTGCGCGGCCGCGATCTCGTGGTGTCCTCGGTCACGTACATCACATCGAGACCCTCGCTGACGGCGAACTCGATCGCGCCGCGGGTGGCGTCGAGGATGCGCTCGACGTCCCAGTCCTCGGCGTACTGCCGGATCGGAGAACTCCCGATGAACGTGGCGACCTCGAGCTTGAGGCCGCTCTCCTCCTGGATCCGCGCCACGGGTTCGATGTCGGCGCGGACGGTGCGGGCCGCCAGGGTGACGTCGATCGGGAGTCCGGTGTCGGCGATCTCGCGCGCCAGCGCGAGGCACGCCTCGTACGCCCTCGGTCCGGCGCCGGGTAGTCCGATGTCCGCGGAGTGGATGCCGAGGTCCGCCATGAGGTGGAGGAGTTCGATCTTCTTCTCGATCGGCGGGTCCGTGACGGAGGGGTTCTGCAGGCCGTCGCGGAGCGTCTCGTCGCTGAGTTCCACCGTCGTCGCGGCGTAGTCGTGGCTCGGCGGAAGCCGGTTCCAGTCGTAGATCAGATCATCGTGGTTCAACCCCGAAGCCTCCCGTCCCGGACGGCCGACGCGCCGCAACCCCGCATCAGCGGCCCCCCTCGATGACGGCGTCGTCTCCCACGTTGACCCTCCCGCGCACGCCCCGCAGGACCACGCGATCCCCGACGAGGGAATCCCGGAGATCGCAGTCCTCGATGACGCTGCCCTCCCCGATGATCGCGTCGCGGAGGCGCGAGCCCCGCACGCGGCTCCCGGCCGCGATGCTCACGTTGGGTCCGAGGCTGGACGCCTCGACCGTGGCGTCGGGTGCGATCGCCGTGGCGCCCTCGATCGAGACCGAGTCCGGAAGCTCCGGCCGGTCTCCGTGGCCGCGCTCGAGCATGACCCGATTCGTCTCCAGCAGCGTCTCCGGCTTCCCGCAATCGAACCATCCGCCCACTTCCGCCGTATAGAGACGGGCGCCGCGGTCGATCATGTACTGGAACGCGTCCGTGAGAAAATATTCACCCAGATTCGGATCCTGATTCAGCACATGTCGAACGCCTTCGAACATCAGTTCATGGTCCCGGACGTAGTACAGGCCGATGTTGGCCAGCTTCGAGACGGGCTCCTCCGGCTTCTCAATGATCTGCTTCATATACCCGGCCTCATCGGTGAGGATGACGCCGTACCGCTGGTAGTCCTCGACCTCCCGGGCCCAGATGATGCCGGAGGCGTCGGCCTGTCGGTGCAGCACGCTGAAGTCCGCGTCGAAGAGCGTATCGACGAACACGATGAGAACCGGACCCGTCACATGCGGTTCGGCGAGGGCGATCGCGTCGGCCGTCCCCCGCTGCGCGACCTGCTCCACGTAGGTGACCGGGAGCCCGGGGAATTCCTCGGTCATCCAGGCCTGAATCCGAGGCGCGAGGTGTCCGGTAATGAAGATGAAATCGTCGGCGCCTTCGGCGCGAAGCTGCTCGATAACGTAGGAGAGCACGGGCCGATTCGCCACGCGCAACAAGGGTTTGGGACGGGAATGGGTGTGGGGACGGACCCTTGTACCCTTCCCCGCCAGAGGTATTATGGCCTGCATGACGAACCGTCGGTTTCTCCTTGGGGTCGCTCCGCGGACGGGGGTCGAGTGGACTCGTCGACCGGGCCGCACCGAGCGGCAAGCTATCCGGCCGCCGAAGACGCGGGCAACCGGGCAAAACGGAGATTCCGCATGACGGAGGGATGGGCCGAGTCGCCCGGAGCCGGCGAGGTCAGCGGCACCTCGGCGGACACGCGGCGTCCGGACGGACCCGAGCCGCGGCTCTACCAGGCGCCGTTCGCGTGCGTCTGGGATGAACTGCTGAGGTACGTGCGGCGACATCCGTCGTGGAAGCTCGCGCTCAGCGATGAAGACCTCGGCCTGATCAGCGTGATGTGCGTGAACCCGGTCCTCCGGTTCGTCGACGACCTCACGGTCTGGGTCGCGCTGGATGCAAACGGCCTCACCCGCGTGGATGCGTTGTCGCGGGCCCGGCGGAGGGACTTCGACCTCGGGGCCAACCGGCGTCGGATCCGGCGCATGCTGCTGTGGCTCGACCGGGCCCTCGGGCCGGCGGCCCGATTGTCGGAGTCCGCCGGAACCTCCGAACCCGGCCCCCCATCGGAGGCACTCCCGGGGGCATCGTGATGCGGCGGCTTCCGTTCCCCGCGACGTGCGCGGTCGCGATCCTGTGCGCGTGCGCGCCCCCCTCCCCCGATGGGACGGCGGAGAGCAGCGACGAAACAGGCGGTGAACTGCTCGCGGCGCCGGTGGACGCACGTTATCTGACGCACCTGCTCTTCGCCGACGGCGACGGGAACGCGTTCTTCGGCTCGTTCGACCAGACGACGCGGGGGCCGCATCTGTCGCGCGACTACGAGGTCCAGGTCAGCGACGGCGGCCCCTGGCGGTCGCTCCTGCTGGCCCGGGACACGCTGGCGGTGGCCCGCGCGGCCTGGCGTCTGCTCCCCGCGCCCGGGATGTCCGTGCGCGTCGGGGACGCCGGCCAGGTCGTGAGCCTCCACTTCACCGGACCGACCGACCGGGCCGACGAAGGCGCGGATGCCATGCGGCTCGTGGCGGGCGAACAGGTGTCGGTCTGGACGGGGCCGACCGGGCAGCGGGAGTCCCTCGGAATCGGCGTCCTCCATACGGGGCCGGAGGCGTTGCCCGGCATGCTCTTCTTTCGGCGGGCCGCCCGGGCGCTGCGGATTCCCGCGCCGGCCGAGGGGGGAGAGACCCTTCTCTTCGCCGACTCGCTCGGGAACGGATTCCTCATCCACGCCGGGGCGCTCGGGCAGCCCGCCGTGGCCTACACCTGGCTGCACGGAATCGAGGCCAGCTGGGGCGAGGTGATGCTCGCGCCGCCGGACCCCGCGTCCGCCTCGACGCGGCGCTTCGAGATCGCCGGTTCGGAGCTGTGGGGGACCTTTCGACCCCTCGCGACCGAGGTGCCGGGCGTCGCGTCCGCGGTCCGCCTGGAGGCGGTCCTCCGCATCGGGGGCGAGGAGTTCCACTTCACCGGGCTCTCGGCCACGCTGCCCACGCCCTGATGGACATCGACTGGCTGCGCGCCGTCGTCACCGTCGCCTTCGGAGCCCTTGCGGGCGGGATCACGAACCGGATCGCCGTCTGGATGCTGTTCCACCCCTACCGACCGCCGCGGTTTTTCGGCCGGAAGGTCCGGTGGCTGCAGGGCGCCGTACCGAAGAACCAGAATCGGCTGGCCGATTCCGTGGGGAACGTCGTCGGCGGCACCCTCCTGACCCCGGACGACATCGCCTCCGAACTGCAGCAACTGGAGACCGCGTTTCAGGGACGACTGCGAGAACTGGCCATCGAGCTGACCGAACGGGAGCAGCCGGCGCTGGCGGACCTGCTGCCCGAAGCGGCGCTCGTCGAGGTTCGGCGACTCCTCATGGGGTTCCTGTCGGAGGGGCGGGACTTCCTCGCGGGCGCTCTCGACTCGCCCGAGTTCCGGGAAGAGGCGTCCCGACTCCTCGACACGGTGCGCGAATCGCTGAGCGAGGCGCCACTGTCGCGGACGCTCGACCCGGAGCGGCGCGCGGCCGTCCAGGAGGCGATCGAGGGCGGGCTCGCGCGGCTGGTCGAGTCCGCGGCCTTCGAGGCCACGGTGCGGCGTCACCTCGACGAGGCGGCGCGGCACATGCTGAGATCGGACCGGACGTTCGAGCAGCTCGTTCCGCCGGGGCTGGTGGCCGCACTCGAACACGCCATCCGGGACTACCTCCCGGTCGCCATCGAGCGGCTGAGCCGGCTGCTCGACGATCCCGGGGCGCGCGAGCGGATCGAGCGGCTGATCGGCGAGCTGCTCGCCCGCTTCATGCAGGATCTCCGATTCCACCAGCGCGTCGTCGCCCGCCTCGTCGTCACCGAAGACACCGTGACGCGCGCGCTGGACACGCTCGAGACGGAGGGGGCCGACCGCCTGGGGAAGGTGTTGCGCGAAGAGGAGGTGCAGTCGGCCATCGCCCGCAACGTCAACGAAGGCGTGGTCGAGTTCCTGCGACACCCCCCGTCGGAGGTGTTCGGCGTCGCGGGCGACCCCCAGGTCGAGAGCGCGCTCGACTCGATCGCCGGGTGGCTCGTGGGGGCGGCCCGCGATCCCGGATCACGAGCCTTCCTGATCGACCAGCTCGAGGAACTGCTCGAGCGCTTCGCCGAACGCAGCTGGGCGGACGTGCTGCGAGCCGTGCCGGCGGATCGAGTGGCGAGTGCGCTCGCGGCGGGGTTCCGCTCCGAGGCGGGGCGCGCACTCTTCGACTCGATCGCCGAACCGGTCGCGGATCGCCTGCTCCGCACGCCGATCGGCCGTCTGGACCGCATCCTGCGCGAGGACGCGGCCGTGCGGCTCGCGGACACCATGGCCGCCCCGACCTGGGACTGGGTGGCCGGGCGCGTGCCCGAGGTGGCGGAGCGCATCCGGATCGCGGAGCGGATCTCCAGCAAGATCGAGAACTTCCCGATCCAGCGGATCGAACGGCTCGTACGCGACATCAGCCAGCGCGAGTTCGATCTGATCGTTCGGCTCGGCTATGGCCTCGGCGCGGTGATCGGGACCGGCCTCGTCGTCCTGGACACCCTCCCCGTCCTGGACTACATACGGGGGTTGCTGGACGGCATCGCCTCCTCCCTCGCCGCTCTCTTCGCGTAGGACGCGCTCGAACGATGACACGCTCCCGGACAGGCGCGACCCTCGCCTTCGCGGCGCTCGCCGGTGCGACCTTCGGCTGCGGGGCTCCCGACGCGGGCATCGACCGCGGGGCTCCCGACGCGGGCATCGACCGCGCGGAGGGCGCGGGCGGGCTGCGCGGCCTCGCCCTCGAGCGCCCCTTCGAGGCGCCGGAGTTCGCGCTCCTCGATACCGAGGGACGCCGGTACGACTTCCGGAGCGCGACCGCGGGGTCTCTCACGCTCCTCTTCTTCGGCTACACCTGGTGTCCGGATATTTGCCCGGTGCAGATGGCGGTGCTGAGCGCGGCGCTCGACGATCTGGCGTACGGGGACCGGCGCGCGATCGAGGTCGTCTTCGTCACCACCGACCCTGCGCGGGATACGCCTGAACGGCTGCGGGCGTGGCTCGACCGCTTCGACCGGTCCTTCGTCGGACTCCGCGGCGACATGGAAGCGGTGAACGAGGTCCAGGCCGCCTTCCGCCTTCCGGCGGCGAAGATCGAGGGAGATCCGCCCGCGCCGGGGAGCGGCGAACCGTACGACGTGGGTCACGCCACGCCGGTCGTGGCCATCACGGGGGACGCCGTCGTACGGGCGCTGTATCCCGGCGGCGTGCGCCAGACGGACTGGAGGCACGATCTGCCCATCCTGCTGCGTCTCCACCGGACCGCCCCGCGTCCGGCGGACGAAGCGGGCGGCTGACCCCTCGCCATGCAATGGTGGTGCGCCGCCCAGGGGATCCCCTGGAGCTGGTCGTGGCGTCCCTACCCCGGCGTGTGGCTGTTCATCGCGCTCCTGTTGCTGGCCTACCGGCGGTTCACCCGCGGCTCGCGGCCCTCGCGGGCGGAACTCACGCGGTTCGGCGTCGGCGCGCTCGCACTCTGGGTCGCGCTCGACTGGCCGGTGGGCGCGCTGGGCTCGGGCTATCTGGCCTCGGTGCACATGGTGCAGTTCCTCCTCATCGCCCTCCTCGCTCCACCGCTCCTGATCGCGGGTCTTCCCCGGAGAGCGCTCCAACGCGCGGCCGGCAGCCGGCTGGCGGGCGTCGCCGGCGCTCTCTCGCGACCGCTGATCGCCCTCCTCCTGTTCCAGACGGTCGTCATCGCGACCCACTGGCCGGGCGTGGTGGACGGACTCATGGGTTCGCAGGCGGGATCACTCGTTCTCGACATGGTCTGGCTGGGCGGCGGCCTCGTCTTCTGGTGGCCCGTGGTGAGCCCGGTCCCGCACCGCCCGCGCTTCCCGTTCGGGGTCCGCATCTGCTATCTGATCGCGAGCACGGTGCTGATGACCCTCCCCTACGTCTTCCTCACGTTCGCGGAGCTTCCGTTCTACGCGACGTACGAACTGGCCCCCCCGGTCGGTATCCTCTCGGCGGGCGAGGACCAGCGGATGGCGGGGCTGATCATGAGGATCGGGGGCGGCGCCATCCTGTGGACGGCGGCGGGCGTCCTCTTCTGGCTCTGGTACAGATCGGAGAACGAGACGGCGCGCTGAAGGCGCGGCGCCGTCCCCCGCGGGCGGCCGGAGGCTAGCGGTCCACCTCGCCGCGGACCCAGTCGAGGTAGGGTTCGGAGCCGGCGGCCACGGGGAGGAAGAGGATCTCGGGCACGTCGTAGGGGTGGAGGTCGCGAATCCGCCTTCCGACGGCGTCGACGCGGGCGGCCGTCGTCTTGAGGATCCCGAGGGCCTCCGCGTCCTCCCGCAGTTCGTCGTCCCAGCGATAGAGGGACGTCACGCCTTCGACGACGTTCAGGCAGGCGATGAGCCGTTCGGCGACGAGCGCCCGTCCGATCCGCACGAGCTGTTCGCGGTCGGGCCCGGTCATGAACCCGACCACGACCTCGCTCACGGGCCGTCCCGCTCTTTCTCCCGCCGGCTCATGGCGTCCTCGGCCCGCTCGTAGAGCGCGTCGATCGCGTCGGCGAAGCGGGTCTGGATGACGCGGCGCTTCACCTTGAGGGTCGGGGTCAACTCCCCGCCCTCGATCGTGAACGGACCGGGGACGACGAGCACCTCGCGCGGCTGTTCGTAGTGCGCGAACTCGCGGCAGCACTCCCGCACCGCCCGTCGGAGGAGGCCCCGGGTCTGCGGGTCCGTAGCCAGATCGGCGTCCGCCGCCTCCTCTACGCCGTGCAACCGCGGGCGGAGGACCGCGTACTCCGGCACGATGACGACGATCGGGAACTTGCGCTGGTCCCCCAGCATCACGGCCTCGGCGACCAGCGGGTGGCGCTTGATCTCGGATTCGATCGGCTGCGGCGCGATGTTCTTGCCGTAGGCCGTGATCAGCAGGTCCTTCTTGCGATCCGTGATCCTGACGTACCCGTGATCGTCGATCTCCCCCACGTCTCCGGTGTGGAACCAGCCGTCTTCGTCGATCGCTTCGGCCGTCGCCTCGGGCTTGTTGAAGTAGCCCGCCATGATCTGGGGTCCGCGGGCGAGGATCTCCCCGTCCTCGGCGATGCGGATTTCCGTGCCCGGGATCGGTTTTCCGACGGTGCCGAGGCGGATGGCGTCGACCGGATTGAAGGTGAGGACCGGCGAGGTCTCGGTCAGCCCGTACCCCTCCACGACCCGGAGGCCGGCACCGAAGAAGAAGAGGCCCACCGCCGGCGGGAGCGGGGCGCCGCCGCTCGCGAAGTACCGAATCCTGCCGCCGGTCCGGGCGCGCAGCTTCGAGAATACGAGGCGGTCCGCGACGGCGGCCTGGAGACCGAGGAGGGGTCCGGTCCGCCGCCCCTCCAGATCCGCGATGGCGCGCCGCTCCCCGACCCGCCGGGCCCAGCCGAAGATCTTCTCCTTCGCGCCCCCCGCCGTCCTCGCAGCCTCTTCGACCCTCTCGAGCACCTTCTCGAACACCCGCGGCACGGCGGCCATGAAGGTGGGAGAGACCTCTCCGAGGTCGCGGGCCACGGTATTCGTCGACTCCGCGTACGCCACCGTCACGCCGGCATGCCACATGATGTAGTGCCCCACCGTGCGCTCGAACACGTGCGCGAGCGGCAACAGCCCGAGGGCCACGTCGCTCGAGTCGACGGGGAAGACGCGCAGGGCGAGATCGGCGTTGGAGTGGAAGTTGCCGTGCGTGAGCATCACCCCCTTCGGGTCGCCGGTCGTGCCCGAGGTGTAGATGAGCGTCGCGAGGTCCTCCGGGCGCGTCTCTCGCGCGTGGGATTCGTACGTCTCCGCGAGCGCCTCGGGCGCGGCCTCTCCCAGTCTCGACAACTCGTCGAGCTGCATCGTCTCGAGGGCGGACCCGGCGGGCGCCGTCACCGGTTCGAACGCGATCGCCAGCTCCAGCGCGGGCAGATCAGCTTCGATTTCCGCGATCTTGTCCAGTTGTTCCTGATCTTCGACGAAAACGGCGCGGGCGCCGGCGTCGGAGAGGATGTACTGGACCTGCTCGGCGGGGAGCACCGGATAGACGGGCACGGAGGGGAGACCCGCCATGGCGATGCCCCAGTCCGAAAGCGCCCACTCGAGCCGAGTCCGCGCGAGGATCGCGATGCGGTCGCCGCGCGCGAAGCCCTTCGCCCTCAGTCCCAGGGCGAGCGCCCGCGCGCGTCGCCCGATCTCGTCCGTGGAGGTCGATGTCCAGGCGCCATCGGACCCTCGCGTGCGGGCCGCGTCGGCCCGCTGGCGGGAAAGTCCGTTCAGAAAGAGTTCGGGGAGGGTGCCGGGGCGGTAGTCTTCGGGAAGGGGGGTCGAGACGTGCACGCGGCGGCGGCTCTCAGTTCGTCGCCGCCTCGGCCACCGGAGCGCCGAGTCGTTGCAGGGTCCGGCGAGCGTGATCGAGGTGTCTCGGTTCCTCCCGGTCCGCGCGGGCCAGGACGAGGAATTCCTCCAGGTGCCGCCTGGCCTCCCCTTCGGCTCCCTTCCTCAGAAGAAGGAATGCCAGCCCGTAATGGGCGGCGGGGCTGCGGGGACGCTCCTCCAGAGCGGCCGCGTAGGCCCGGACGGCCTCGTCCGCCAGTCCGATATGCGTGTAGACCACGGCCATCTGCTCCAGCGTGGCGGCGTGCCGCGGTTGGTGTTTCAGGGAAAGGCGGAAAGAGATCAGCGCCTCGTGATAATGCCCGTGCCGGACGAGGTCGACGCCCTCCTCATAGTAGTCCGGCTCCCCCGCCCGACGCCCACCACTCCTGCTCCAGATCTTCCACCACGTCATACCCACCCCCCCGAAAGCGAGCCGGGGACCTGCCCGCCCCCGATCCTGATTCGCTCGTACATCTGGACACTGGGGATTATACAGTCTTGTCAAGCTGGTGCAACGTCTATCGGCGTGAGCGACCGTCCGGCGTTCGACCCGGCGATGTCAGCGGCGTTCGCCGACCCAGGCCGTCGGGTCCGCAGCCAGTTCCCTGAAGCCCGACTCCGATAGCGACTCGAGGTCCTCCGAAGTCGGCTCAGCCACGAAGAGACGCGCGCCCGGGCGAACGCAGCGCTCGATCTCGGTCAGGTGGAGCGCCAGCGGTCCGCTGAGCGCGACCCCGTGCAGCGCGCCCGACCTGACGGGCCAGCCGTCGGGCGAGGCGCCGAGCAGCGGGTCCACCCCCACTTCGGGGTCGGCGACGCCCAGTGCGGCCGGGTCGCCCCGGGCATCCAGCCAGGCGACGACCTCGAGGCGGTCCCCCATGCGGGCGAGCCAGCCCGCGTGCCCGGCCAGACCCGGGCCCAGCAGGACCACCTGGCCGGCCCGGTCGGTCACGCCGAGCAGCGCGGCGATCCGCAGCGCGGTCTCCGAAGCCGGGCCGGGCAGCGGCGGATCGGGGCGGGGCGGGGCGGCCAGCGCGGCCCCGGACGCCCGCCGCGCGGCTCCCGAGAGATCGAACCGCATCGTTCCGCGGCGGATCGGCACTTCGATCTCGCACAGGGGACACCCAAGCCTCCCTTCGATCACCCGTCGACGCTCGGCCCGGTCGACGAACGCCACCAGGCCGGCCGAGGCCCGGCAGTCGGGACAGTCGAGGACTTCGGCGAGTTCGAGGAACACGGGATCGCCGCTCCGGCCGCCTGGGGTCAGCCCGTCCGCGGCCGGCGGCCGTCAGGCGTCGGGGGAATAGGCGAGGCGCAGGAACTCCGCGCGCGTCCGGTAGTCTCGCCGGAACAGCCCGCGGACGGCACTCGTGATCGTCTTCGAGTTCTGCTTCTCGACGCCTCGCATCATCATGCACAGGTGCTTGGCCTCGACGACGACCCCCACGCCTTGCGGCTTCAGCACGTCCTCGATCGCCTGGGCGATCTGCTCCGTGAGGCGCTCCTGCAGTTGAAGCCGGCGGGCGAACACATCCACGATGCGGGGGAACTTCGAGATCCCGACGATGCGGCCATCGGGGATGTAGGCAATGTGCGCCTTGCCGAAAAAGGGCAGCATGTGATGCTCGCAAAGCGAGTACACCTCGATGTCCCTGACCATGACCATCGAGTCATGGGGTTCCTCGAAGATGGCGGCTCCGATCACCTCGTCGACCGTCTGCGCGTAACCGCGCGTGAGGAACTGCATGGCCCCGGCCACGCGCGCGGGCGTGCGGACCAGACCCTCGCGCCGGGGATCCTCGCCCAGCAGTCCGAGTTGTTCGCGGACGAGACGCGCGAGGAGATCCTCGTTGTCGGTCTCGACCTTCGCCGGATCGACGGCGAGCCTGGTCCTCGGGTCCACCTGACGATGAGCCAGGCTTTCTTCGCTCACGACGCCCTCCAATGGTCCAGCGGGCCGAGGCGGAGTCCCGCTCCATTCACGGGGCACCCCCGATGCAAAAGGGGCGACCCGTGGGCCACCCCCTCTGGTAGGCAGCCCGTTGCGAAAGCCCCGCTGCATCGAGCGGCGCGGGGCTTCGCCGCGGACTGCCGAGCGGATGCAAGGTGATTTCTTGAAGCCCTCGGATACACGGTTCGCCCCCTACCTTCGGTCTTCGCCTTCCCCCGCGGGGCATGGCGTCCGCCTCCGGATGGGAGACTCTTTGGGCAATTGTTGGCTCAAGAAATACGGCCCCACATCGCGCGGCCCGCGGCACAAGCGCTGCCGCCACGGGCTCCCGTGAACGTTAGCGCGGGCGCCGTTCGGCGGCAAACCCCTCCGGCGCCCGCGCTCGCACGTCACGATGGATCGCTGGCAGCCCGCTAGAAGCTCAGCTGGTACGTGAGGCGAATCTCCCGCCCGGGAAACGGCGCCAGTTCCTTGAGGAACGAGGTGTGACTCCTCGCCTCCCGGTCGGTCAGATTCGTCCCCGTGAGCACGATGTCGTGCGCCACCCGACCCTGGAAGATCCGATATCCGACACTCGCGTCGATCAGGGTATACCCGTCCGTCGGCTCCTCGAACGCCGCCACCCGCTCCTGGCCGGCCGTGCGCCTGGCCTTGACGTGGCCGTGCCATGCGGGAGACTCATATCCTAGGCCCGCGCCGAAGCGAAACGGAGGAATGCGCGGGAGCGGCTGGTCGTTCGCGGTGAGTTCGGCGCGTACGTAGTCGCCGAAGGCGTCCAGCACGAAGTGTCCGTCCGCGTAGTGGAACAACTCCACTTCGGCATGCGCCTCGAATCCCGTGAAGACCGCGTCCGCCTGGGACCACAGGGCCACCACGAGGCCGTCTTCCTCCTCGCCGGTGAACGCCTGGTAGGTGAAGCCGTCGAACGAGTTCGAGAACACGCTCAGCTCGGTCCGGACGGATTCCGTGCCGATCCGGATGGCGGCATCGAGGCTGAGCCCCAACTCCGGCTCCAGCTCCGGATCGCCGAGTTCGAACACCTGCGTGGCCAGGTGCGGCCCGTTCGAGAACAACTCCTCGGCCGACGGCAGCTTCGCCGAACGGGCCGCGCTGACGACGAGCGAGACCGCCTCGGAGGCTTCGAACACGCCGCCGAGGGATGCGGAGAAGCCGCGGTCGTTTCTTCTCCTGGCGACACCCTCGGCTTCGGTCGCCCGGGTCTCGAACCGCGCGCCGGTCTGGAGTCCGAATCGTCCGACGCTGAACTCCTCGAACAGGAAGGCGGCGAACTCGAGCGTCGAGGAAGGGGGCACGAAGGCTTCCTCGCCGATCGCCTCGAAGTCGCGGTTACGGGCGTGGATTCCGAAGGCGCCGCGACTGCCTTCCGCGAGCGCGTGTTCGACGTGCAGCCGTCCTTCCCACTCGTTGTTGAAGAACCGAGTCTCGATGTCGCGGTCACCCGAGACCTCGTCGACGAGGATCTCGAAGTGCTGATAGTCCGTCACCCCGAAGCGGGCCTGGACACCCTTCAGGAAATCGCCGCCCAGGCGCCAGCTGGCCATGAAGTCCGCTCGCCGCTGCCGAAGGTCGACGCGCACGTCTCCCTCCTCCCCGGCGTGTCCCTCTTCTTCATCGTCTTCGTCGTCGTGGTCCTCCCCTTCTTCCTCCCCGTGCCCATGATCGCCCGGAACGCCGTAGTCGCTGTCGTATCCGAGGAAGGAGACGCCGATGAATCCGTTGTCTCCGACGTAGGAGAGTCCGCCGGCGAACCTCGCCGTCTCGACGGAACTGTTGGGGAGGATCCCGGGGAGCGCCTCCTCGGGCCCCTCCTCATCCTCTTCCTCCTCGCCTGGCGCGTGAAGCTCGTCGATGGAGGCGAGGCCCGGGATGGCGTAGTCCTGCGTCTTCCGATAGAGCCCGCTGAGGTGCAGCGCAATCCGTCCGGCCGCGCCGTCGACGCGGCCCGCGACGTTGCGTTCGTCGGCGACGGTGCCGCCCCTCAACGTCAGGGTGGCGATGAGCGGGTGAGCCGGGATCTCTCGCGGCACCCGTCCATCCTCGATATTGACGACCCCACCGACCGCCGAACCGCCGTAGAGGAGTGTCGCGGGCCCGCGGATGACCTCGATCCTGTCGGCGGCCATCGCTTCCACGCTCGGAGCGTGATCCGGACTCGTCGTGGAGGCGTCTCCCGATCCCAGACCCGACTCGAGTACGCGCACCCGCGACCCGCCGAGTCCGCGAATGAGCGGGCGTGAGCTTCCGGGTCCGTGATAGGAGGAGTTCACGCCGGGCTGGTCGGCGAGCGTTTCTCCGAGGCTGGTCTGCGCCGAGGCCCTGAGGTCGATGCCGCGCTCGACGTGGCTCGGTGTGTACAGGTCGGCCTGGGTGCCCCCCCCGACCGAGACGACGAGTTCCTGCCCGTGGAAGAACAGCGACACGGTGACGGTCACCTCGACCGTCTCTCCGGCGATGACGCGAACCGCCCGGATGCCGCGCCCCGCACGGGGGCTCTCGACCTCGATCAGGTATTCTCCGGTGGGGACGCGCTCGAAGCGCGCCTCTTCGTCGCCCTCCACGTGCAGCACCCGACCCAGGTCGACCACTCTGACGTCGGCCTCCTCGACCGGGTTTCCACCGACGTCGACGACGCGGACGCGGATCTCGCCGGAGGCCTGAGCCTCGGCCGCGCCGCTCCCGACGAGGATGAATGCTACGGCAAGACATGCGGCCCTCCGGCCGCTCGCCGGAAATCTCTTCATGGTCCTCTCCCGACCCGTGCCCCGTGGGTCCTGCCGGGGCGGACGGATCTCCGTTCTTGCGGATATGACGCCGGCACGTCGGGGCAACCCTCGTGCCTGGCTGCCGGATTCAGTCGGTCAGAGGGAGAAAGCGGCGGGTGGAGCGCGGGCGCGGTCGGGGCTCGCGGCCGCGGGCCGAGCGGCGAGTCGGAAAGCGCCGTCCAGCGGCGTCGACCGATAGTCGAGCCTGAGGTCAGGGAGCTGCGTGGGGGCTGCGAGGACAGGAGCCTGATGCGTTGACGCACAGACGGCACACGCGGCCGGCGATTCGGCCGTATCCGCGTGGCTGTGCTGGCCCGCCAGCGCCCCGGAGACGATGAACAGCAAGGCGAAGGCGACACCGGCCAACGCACGCGGGCGTCCCATCCGCCCCGTTGCGTCGCTTCGGTAAGCCATAGGTCTCTCCTTCCGCCCCACGCGCCACGGACGCTCGGGCCGCGGCTCCGGTAAATCTAGGTGTCCGGACCGCGGCCGGGAATGCGCCGGGGCGGATTGGACCGTGGCGCGGGGCGGTCGCCGAAGTCATGATCCTTCCGAACACCCTTCCCACGGAGGCGCCATGGCCCGCCGACAGGCTCCGCCGCGATCCGTCGCGGCCGTGCAGGAGCTGACGGACGAACAGCTCGACGCGTACATCCGCACGCGTCTGGCGCTACTCGGCGTCGATCTCTCGGTCCTCCCTGACGACGACGAGGATGCGCCGGCCGATCAACGGCGTATCATGGCGTCCGCGCGCCGCTTCCTGCGCTCGACGCCGGGGGCCATCGCCGATTTCGAACTCGACGCCATGGGGCCCGCCCCCGCCCTCTATCCCTCCGAAATGGGCGCGTGGAACCGTGGGTGAGCTGAACCGGCGCCGCTTCCTGGAGCGGATGACGGCGTTGACCGCGACGGCGGTCGCGACACCGCGGGTCCTGGGTGGGACCGTGTCGCTCGGCCCCGCCGGGCGCGCGACGGGGCGCGCGGCCGCACCGCGTGACGGGTTACGATCGCCGGAGTTCGATCTGCCGGCCACGGACCGCCCCCAGCCAACGGATCTCACCGAACTCACGCTCGTCGAGGCGGCGCGCCTCATGCGGGACCGCGATGTGAGCGCGGTCGAACTGGTGGAGGCGTATCTCCGGCGGATCGGGCGCTGGGACCCCCGCTACCAGGCGTTCAACACCGTGGTCTCGGAGGCCGCTCTCGAGGCGGCGCGGATGGCGGACCGGAGGCGCGGCAGCGGTCCCCTGGCGGGCGTACCGCTCGCGATCAAGGACAACTTCTTCACCGCGGGGGTTCGGACGACGGCGAACTCGTTCATCTTCGAGGGCTTCGTGCCGGACTTCGACGCGACTGCCTGGGCCCGGCTCCGGGACGCGGGCGCGATCCTGCTCGGCAAGACGCAGATGGGACCGCTCGCGACGACGGCCGCGAGTACGCCCACCGGGGAGCGCACGACGGCCAACGCGTGGGCCCCGCACCACGAGGACGTGAGCCCGAGCGGCTCGTCGAGCGGGTCGGCGACGGCGGTCGCGGCCCGCATGGCCGCCTCGAGCACGGGCACGCAGACGGGCGGGTCGATCACGAACCCCTCGAACGCCCAGGGGCTGACCGGGATCAAGCCGACGATGGGCCGCGTGTCGCTGTACGGCGTCCTCCCGCTCACCTACACGCGCGACCACCCGGGGCCGCTGGCGCGCGACGCGGTGGACGCGGCCGCGATGCTGCACGTGATGGCGGGGCCGGATCCGCTGGACCCGCGCTCGCTGGGGCTGCCGCCCGTCCCGGACTACATGGGGGCCGTGCGCGACGGCGGCGGCGACGGACGGCCGCTCGTCCATCCGGAGCGCGGCGGACCGGTCCGGATCGGCGTGCTGCCCGGATACCTCGACGAGCCGGAGCCGCCCGCCGGCCCCGGGCCCGAGCCGGACCCCGACATCGACCGCATCGGGAGTTCCTTCCCCCGGCGCGAACGCACGCAGGCCGCCTACCGGCGGGAGGTGGCGACGGCCGAGGCGCGACGGCGGATGCTCGCGACGCTGGAGGAACTGGGGGCCGAAGTCGTCGAACTCGCCTTCCCGACCCACTGGGAGACGCTGACCAGCTCCAACTTCAACAACGTGCGCCTCCCGGAGCGCTCGGAGATCTTCCTCGAACACCTGCGCGACGACGTGCGGAAGTTCGGCGTCTCGCTCGCCCCGTGGATCAACGGGCTCCTCCTCCCGGCCGCGGAGTACGTGCGCGGATCACGGGCCCGGCTGATCCTCCTCGAGGAGATCCTCGAGGGCGTGTTCGGCCGCTGCGATCTGGTGACGCAGACGCAGCCCTTCCCCTTCGACATGGTGGGGCTGCCGCTCATCGGCTTCCCGATCGGGTTCGAGACGGAGTCGACCGGCTTCCCGAGGCCGATCGGCGCCATGTTCGGCGCCGAACCCTACGCGGAGCACCACCTCCTGTCGGCCATCGCGGCGTACCAGCGGACGACGGACTGGCATCTGCGTCGCCCCGCGAACCCGGACGAACTGCGGCCCGCCGAGGGGGACGGCGGCGCCCGGGGTCCGGGGCCCGGAGCGCGATACGACCTGTTCGACGTGATGGATCTGGGCGAATAGCGATCGCCCCGCCCCGGCGCGGCGCTCACCACGCGATGCCGTAGTCGTCGCCGTGGTGGCTCGAGCCGCCCCAGAAGGCACCGTTCTCCCAGTCGAAGAAGATCGCGTTGATCGGTCCCGAGGTGCGCTCGGAGAAGGTCAGGTCGTAGCCCATCGATGCGAGGGCGGAGCGGACCCAGGGCGGCGTGGCGTCCTGCAGGAGCATCCGTCCCGGCCGCGTCTCGTGCTCGCCGAACGAACCGCGCATCTGGTAGCTGTTCATGTTCGGCGCCTCGACCGCCTGCTGCACGTTCATCTCCCACTCGACCACGTTGAGGAAGAACTGGAGCAGGTTCTGATCCTGCCCGTCACCGCCCTGGACCGCGAAGGAGAGGAAGGGGCGACCGTCCTTGAGGGCCATGCTCGGCGTGAGCGTCGCGCGCGGCCGCTTCCCCGGCTCCATCACGTTGTACGGGTTGTCCGCTTCATCGAGCACGAAGCTCTGGGCCCGCTGCGAGAGTCCGATCCCGGTCTCGCCCGCGATCACGGCGGGGATCCACCCGCCCGATGGGGTGATCGAGACGACCCAGCCTTCGGCATCGGCAGTCTGCACCGAGGTCGTCCCGAGGTAGAAGTCCTCGTCCAGCGCCGCGTGGGCCGTTGCGTCCATTTCCGCCGCGCCGTCTTCCGTCGTCACCTCGCGCCGCTCTCCCCAGCGCTCGAGGAGGTGGAGGAAGGGGTTCTCGCCGCCCTGGAAGGGATACGGATCTCCGGGGCCGGCGGTCGGATCGTTCCGCTCCCAGTCGATCATGCCGAGGCGCGCCTTCGCGTAGTCCTTCGAGAGGAGGCCCTCGACCGGCTCCTCGGGCGGGAAGTACGGGTCGCCGTAGTAGAAGTCGCGGTCGGCGAAGGAGAGGTTCATCACCTGATAGAGGGCGTGCAGGTAGTTGGCGCTGTTGTAGCCCATGGACCGGACGTCGAGCTGCTCGACCATGTTGAGCGCCTGGAGCATCACGGGCCCCTGGACCCAGGTCGTGAGCTTGTATACGTCGATCCCCTTGTAGTTCGTGCTGACGGGCTCCTCGATATGGACCTGCCAGTTCGACATGTCCTCCATCGTGATCAGCGCCCCCGCCGCGCGGGCGCCCGCCACGAAATCGGCCGCGATGTCGCCACGATAGAAGGCGTCGTAGGCCGCATGGATCGCCTCCCGGCGGTCGGCGCCGGCGGCGAGCGCCTCGGCTTCGGCGGCGACGAGGCGCTCGAGCGTGCGCTTGAGGCCGGGCTGCCGGAAGATCTCGCCCTCGCGCGGGCCGGGGTCGTCGGGGTCCCCGGGGTGGGTGAAGTAGACCGCCACCGAGGAGGGCCACTGGCGGATCTCGTCCCGCGAGTCCCGGATGCGCCGGACCGGATCCGCCTCGATCGGATACCCCTCCGCCATCTCGATCGAGGGCTGGAGAACGTCGGCGAGGCTCAGCGTGCCCCACTCGGCGAGCATCGTCATGAGCCCGCCCGGCGTGCCCGGGGTCACCGCCGCGAGGGGGCCGAACTCGGGCGGGAAGTTCTCGTGCCCCTCCGACCGGTAGTGTTCGGGGGTGGCGTCCGTGGGGGCCACGCCGAGCGCGTTGAGCCCGATCACGCGCTGCTCCCCCGGGTGGTAGATGAGGGCCTGCGTCTCTCCGCCCCACGACAGCACGTCCCACATGGTGGATGTCGCGGCGAGCATGGCCGCCGCGGCGTCGACCGCGTTCCCGCCCTGGTGGAACATGCGCGCTCCGGCAGTGGCACCGAGGGGCTTGCCGGTGATCGCCATCCAGTGGCGCCCGTGCAACACCGGCTTCGCGGTGCGCTGGGCTTCGGCGTCCGAGGGGAGCGCCACGAGGAGGGCGGCGGCGACCACCACTCCGAGGCCGCCCGCGCGGCGGTGGGAACGGCGGCGGACACGACGGTGGCCGACGCGACGGCGGCGGACGCTGAGATCGAGAGACATCTGGACACCTCCGGCAGAGGACCCGCGAACGGACGGCGGACGACGCTGAGTAACGACGAATTATGGGCCCCGGCCGGGGAGCGGCGAAAGCCGGGAGGCGCGGCCCGAAAGAGGGTGCGCTAGCGCCGCCGCCGGATGCCGCGCCGCAGGGCCGAGGGCTCCGGCCGCTCGACGGGCTCCTCCTCGGGGGGCGGCGGGACGACATCGGGTTCGAAGCCCGGCACGGCGCGGCGCTCGATGCTCTCGCCGAGGAGACGCTCGATGGCCCGGATCTCGACCCAGTCGCTCGAGGCCATGAGCGTGACCGCATCGCCGGTGTCGTCGCCGCGAGCGGTCCGGCCCACGCGGTGCACGTAGTCCCGCGGGTCTTCGGGCACGTCGAAGTTGACCACGTGCCGGATGCCGAGGATGTCGAGGCCCCGCGCGGCCACATTGGTCGCCACCAGCACGCGCACCGTCCCCTCGCGGAACCTGCGCAGCGCCTTGTCCCGTTGATCCTGGTGCTTGCCGCCGTGCAGGCCCGCCACCGAGACGTCGCGCGCCCGCAGATAGTCGGCCAGGTAGGTCGCGGTCACCCGCGTGCGCGTGAACACGAGCACCTGTCCCTCCGGCCACGTCTCGAGGAGGTGATGCAGAAGGGCCTGCTTCTGCGACCAGTCGACGGGATGGAGCACCTGCCGGATTCCTTCCGCGGCGGTCTCCCGGCCGACCTTGACCTCCTCGGGGTCCGTCATCAGCTCGCGGGCCAGCCAGCGCACGCCGTCGGGCATCGTGGCGGAGAAGAGGAGCGTCTGCCTGTCGGCCGGGGTTCGCCGGACGATCTCCTTCACGTCGTCGATGAAGCCCATGTCGAGCATCCGGTCGGCTTCGTCGAGGACGAGCACCTCGATGCGTGACAGATCCGCGTTGCCGCGTTTCAGGTGGTCGAGCAGGCGGCCGGGCGTCGCGATGAGGATGTCGCACCCGAACGCGAGTTCTTCCTTTTCCGGCCCGAGCGGGGTGCCCCCGTGGATGATCACCGCCTCGATGGAGGACGCCCCGCCGTATGCCGTCACGGCGGCCCCCACCTGCTGGGCGAGTTCGCGCGTCGGCGTGACGACGAGGCCGCGCGGCGCGCTGGAGTCCTCGGTCGCCGCGAGGCGCTGCACGGCCGGGAGGGTGAACGCAGCCGTCTTCCCGGTCCCGGTGTGGGCCGTCCCGAGGACATCGTGCCCGGCGAGGATGGCCGGGATCGCCTGGCGCTGGATCTCGGTGGGTTCGACGTAGCCGGCACGCGCGACCGCCTCGACGAGCGCCGGGGCGAGACCGAGTTCGGCGAAGGGGTGGCGTTCCTCACTCACGGGCGTAGAGTCACATGCGTCGTGGTGCGAGGGGCGGGCGGACGGCCCGCTCGGAGCGCGCGTGTTCCAGGAGCGGATGCGATGAGCAGACTTCGTTTCACGAGTGAATTCGACGGACGCCGGGCTTCCATCCGGCGTCGGCTTCGCCGCCACGGTGGGGAGCGGGAGGCCGCTCCGCAAGCGGGGACCCGATCCGAAGCGCGGGTTCGGCCGGCCGGTGTCCTCGCCGCGCTCCTTGTTTTCGGGCTGTCGTCGGCCTGCCGGCCGGCCCCGGACGGACCGCGCCCGACCCCGATTCCCGCCGACGGGGAGGGGCTCGACGCGGCGTCCGTCGCCCCCGAACCCGGGCTCGAAGTGCGGGGGCCGGCGGACCGCGCGGGCTACGACATCGCGCACTACCTGCTCGAACTCGACCTCTCCCGTCCGGCCTCGGGGCGGTTCGAGGCCATCGCGACGCTGCGCGGCGATGTGGCCGCGGGGGCGGACCGCGTGGACCTCGACTTCATCGGACTGGAGGTGGGATCGGTCCTGCTCGACGGCGCCGCCGCGGAGTTCGGGCGGGGCGGGTCGGTCCTCACCATCGGACCGTTCGAACCCTCCGCCGACGTAACCGAACGCGAGATCCGCATCGAATACGGCGGCGCCCCGGAAAACGGGCTCTTCTTCGGAGAGGACCGCGGCGGCGAACCGGCGGTGTTCGCCGACAACTGGCCGAACCGGGCGCGCTGGTGGTTCCCTTCCAACGACCATCCGCTCGACAAGGCGACGGCCCGCTTCGAGGTGCTGGCGCCGGAGGGGTTCGAGGTCATCGCCAACGGGCGGCTCGTCGAGAGGCGGCCCGTAGCGGAGGGAGGGACGACGTGGATCTGGGAGACGGACCCCGGGGCGCCGATCCCCTCCTATACGATGGTCGTCGGGATGGCGCGCTTCGAGCGGCGGCCGCTCGGCGAGGCGGGGTGCGGGCTCTCCCCTGCAGCGCCTCCCGACCCGGGAGGGGGCGAAGCGTGCGCCGACGTGAGCGTGTGGGCGCTGGCCGGGGACGGCGACTATGGGGCCGAGCGCTTCGCCCGCGCGCCCGACATGCTCGCCTACTACAGCGAGCTCATCGGTCCCTATCCGTACGAGAAGCTCGCGCACGTGGAATCCTCGACCCGCTTCGGCGGGATGGAGAACTCGAGCGCGATCTTCTACGGACGGGGCGGGTGGGAGGAGCGTCGCATGGGCGAAGGGGTCATCGCCCACGAGACGGCGCACCAGTGGTTCGGCGACGCGGTGAGCCCTGCCTCCTGGAGCCACCTGTGGGTCAGCGAGGGCTTCGCGAGCTATTTCAGCCCGCTCTACTTCGAGGCGCGGGACGGCGTCGAGGCGTTCCGATCGCTCATGACCTCCAGCCGCGAAGTCGCGGTCGGGTCGGACGTCGTCGGGCAGGCGATCGTCGACTCCAGCTCCAACCAACTCTTCGACCTGCTGAACCGGAACAACTACCAGAAGGGCGCCTGGGTGCTTCACATGCTGCGCGGACAGCTGGGAGATGAGGCCTTCTTCCGCGGCATACGCGACTACTACGCCCGTCACCTGCATGGCGTGGCGCTGACCGCGGACGTGCGCGCGGCCTTCGAGGCGGCTTCCGGACAGGAACTGGGGTGGTTCTTCGATCAGTGGGTGCACGGGCCGGGACACCCGCAACTCGAGATTGAATGGAGGCCGGAGGGATCGGAGCTGATGGTCTCGATCCGCCAGGTCCAGCCGGCGGAGTGGCCCACCTTCACGCTCGACCTCGAGTTCGAGGTCGAGGGTGGCGGGGCCGATGGGCGACGGGCGAGCGTCCGGACGGAGACGCGAGAGGCGACGCTTCGGATCCCCGGGGCCGCTGCGGCCGAGGGTCTGGTGTTCGACCCCGACGTCAGCGTGCTCGCGACCGCCGAGATGCGGCGGCGGTGAGCGAGCGGGCCTCCGGGCCGTCGAGGCGTTTGCGGGCGTGCACGCGGTAGAGGGTGAGCCCGGCGTTGGCGATCACCGAGCGGCCGGGCTCGACGATGAGCCGGTACGAGCCGAGCCGCTCGCGCGCCCCCGCCTCCCGGAGCCCCGTCCGCAGGGCCTCGGCGTACCGGCGCGGCGACGGGACCCGTTCATCGGCCCGGTACGGCGCGGCCAGCCCCCCGCCGAGGTCGAGTTCGACCGTCTCGGGAAAGCAATCACGAAGCGGCGCCACGAAATCCACCGCCGGCGCACGAGTTCGAGTTCGCCCCCCGAGACGACGTCGACGAACCAGCCCTCCCGGGCGAGCAGCCGCACGAGCGCGCCGCACAGGAACGCCTTCCCCGCGTAGGTGAGCTCGGCGCCCGGACCGAAGACGGAGCGAAACGCGGCGAGGCGCGCCTCGAGGTGGGTTTCGTCAACGACCACCAGCGGCGTACCGAAGCGGGCGGCGAGGTCGGCCGCGGGGATGCCGCCGACGCTTCCCCGCCCTCCGGCTTCCGTCCAGGAGATGGGCAGGACGTGTTTCACCGCACCCGCTCTCACATCGCGGCGCCGACGATGGCGAACCCCAGCGTGGCGACCCCGCCGGCGATGACGGCGTACGGGATCTGGGTGCGCACGTGCTCGATGTGGTCCGTGGCCGAGGCGAGCGACGCGATGATCGTCGTATCGCTGATCGGGCTGCAGTGGTCGCCGAAGACGCCGCCCGAGAGCACGGCCGCCACGAAGGGCGCGGGCGGCAGGCCCAGCGCGTTCGAGAGCGGAATCGCCACCGCGAGCATGATCGCGAACGTCCCCCAGCTGCTCCCGGTGGCGAAGGCGATGACGCTGGTCACGATGAAGACGAGCGGGATCAGCAGCGCGAGCGGGATCGTGTCGCCCACCACGCCCGCCACGTAGAGCCCCGTGCCCAGCGACCGCGTGACCTGGCCGAGCGTCAGCGCGAGCCAGAGCACGACGGCCATCCCGGTGAGGGCGCCCGCGCCCTTGAGACCGACGCGGCTCAACCCGTCCAGATTCAGGGAGCGCTGCGCGAGCGCGAGCAGCCACGCGAGCCCCAGCCCGAACAGGACCGCCCACAGCACGCTCGTCGTGCCGGAGCCCCTCGCGATGGAACCGTCGCCCGTGATCCACATGAAGACGGGCATCGAGACGACCATGGCCATGATCGGGATCAGCATGTTGCGCGGCTTCAGCGCGACGCCCTCCGCCGGCGGCGGGGCGATCTCCCCGGGGTCGGCGAGCGCGACGGCGTGCTCCCACTGGAGCCGCCCCTCCCGCGCCCGCGCCTCGGCTTTCTTCATGGGTCCCAGATCCCAGCCCCTGAAGGCCGTCAGGCCCGCGAGCGCGAGCGCGGCCACCGCGTAGAGGTTGAGCGGGATCGCGATGAGGAAGACGCCGAGGGGGTTGACGACCTGCTGCTCCTCCATGATCCCGAGGACCAGCGCGCCCCACGCGTTGAAGGGGATGAGGATGCAGACGGGCGCCGAGGTCGAGTCGATGATGTAGGCGAGCTTCTCCCGTGAGATCCTGAAGCGGTCGAACAGGGGCCGGGACACGGAACCCGCGACCAGGATGGTGAGATTGGACTCGATGAAGATGACGATCCCGATGAGCCAGGCCATGATCTGCGCCCGGCGTCTATCGGTCACCCAGCGGGCTTCCTCCACCCAGCGCACGAACCCGCGCATCCCGCCGTTCGCTTCCACCGTGGCGATGAGGGCGCCGATGAGGAAGGTGAAGACGATGACCCGCGCGTTGCCGGCGTCACCGAGCGTGGTGATGGCCCCCTCGATGGCGCTCGCGGCGCCCGCGGCGGGATTCCACCCGGCGAGGATCGTGTACCCGAGCCAGATGCCGGCCGCGAGGGAGATGAAGACCTGGCGCGTGTAGATCGCGAGCCCGATCGCGAGCAGGGGCGGCAGGATCGACGCGAAGCCGTGAGTTGCGACTTCCTGCAGGGCGATGTCCACCATTCACATCCTCCCGGGGTTCAGCGCCGCGAAATCCAGCGGCTCCGTCGATCGTAGAACCTGAGGGGTCGGTCGGCCGCGCGCGAGATCCCGATCCGCGTCGTCACCTCCGTTTCCTCGTCGGGGACGGGCTCGCCCCGGTGCAGCGAAAGGGGGTGGCGATCGAGCCGGTGTCCCTGGAGCTGCGGCCCGACGGCGAGCGCCTGCGCGAGGCGGGCGGGCCCGTTGGTCAGCTCTTCGCGGCCGCGCCGGAGGCGCATCACGTCGGCGCCCTCAAGGGGTTCGGCGGCACGCAGCAGGACGCCGGCCGGAAATCCCTCGGGACCCGTCACGACGTTGAGGAGCCAGTGGATCCCGTAGTTCCGATGGACGTATGCGGTACCGGGCGGGCCGAAGAGGGGCGCGTTGCGTTTGGTGCGCCCGATCCGTTTGGCCGCGTGGCAGGCCTCGTCCTCGGGTCCGGTGTAGGCTTCCGTCTCCACGATGCGGCCGGCCGTTCGCTCGCCCTCACACTCCGAGCGCAGCACACAGCCGAGCAGGTCTCTCGCGACCTCCGCGGCGGGACGGGCGAAGAAATCCGGGCTCAGCGGTTCGGTGCGCGCCGCTCCGGACGGGGATCTTCCCCCGGTCAGCTTTCCAGCTCGGCGCGACGGGCCTCCCGGACGATCTTCGCGCGGGCCTCGGAGAGCACCTCGGTCAGACGCTGCGGGTCGGAGTCGATGACGTCGAGCAACTGGTCGCCGAAATGATCGAACAGCGCCTCCGCGGTGCGCTTCCCGACGCCAGCGTAGTTCCGGACCATGTGACCGACAGGCCCGGCGACGGGCTTCCGCGGTCCTTCGGGCTTCCGCTGCGCCCGGCCCCGTTCGCGCGTCGCCGCCGCCGCCCTCTTCGTCTCCTGCTCCGCCTCGTTCTTCGCGCCATCGGAAGGCACTTCGTCGTCGGAGATCAGCCCGATGCGGGGGCCGCTCGCCGTTCCGGCCGTCCGCGGCGCGGGGGCGCGGCCGCGCGACCCCGACCGGTAGCGCCGCCCGAGAGTGCGCCGGGGCGCCGGCTTCTCCGAGCCCCCGGGCTCACTCTGTTGCCCAACGGGCTCGGCGGGACGGCCTGCGGGTTCTTGCGGGCGGGCCGCGGGTTCGCGCCGGGGCGCCGCCGGCTGGCTCTTCCGCTCCGGAGGCTGGCTCTTCTGCTCCGGAGGCTGGCTCTTGCGCTCCGGAGGCGAACTCGCGGGCTTCGGCGGCCCGGCGGCGGCTGCCGGCGCGGGCTCCTCTTTCGTTCGCGAGACCTGCGGTCGCGGATGGTCGCGCCGAGGCGATCCGCGGTCCTGTCGAGGACGCTGTCGCGGGCCGCCGCTCGCGGCGGCCGCGGGCCCGCGATCCCGCGGGGCCTCCGCCGCCCGAGCCGCATCCGGGCGATCCGCCGGCTCCGCGGGTCCCTCTTCGGCATCCGGCCCTCGCCGGAGGCGACCCAGCGTCTTTCGAGCGGCGGCCGCGGCCGCCGAGAACGGAGACCGCCCCCGCCCGCCGTCCGGCTTCTGCGGCGCCGGCTTCTGCTGTGCCCGCTTCTGCGGCGCCGGCTTCTGCTGGCCCGGCTTCTCCCCGGCCCCGGCCAGCGTCAGGTAGTGGTTGCCGTCGTCGTGCCGCGACATCCGGATGACCCCCGCCTCGTGGGCGGCGCGGAGGAAGAGGCTGAACTTGCTGAAGCCGAAGCTCCCCTCGTCAAAGGAGCTGTCGTACTCGAGCAGCTTCCGCTTGGCCATGGAGTCGCGGACCGGAGTCCCGCCCGGAGACAGGTCGCCGACCGCGCGCGCCAGCGCGTCGTAGGCGCCCTGCAGGCCGCCGTCCGACGCCTTCGCCTCGGGCGCCGGCGCCGGCGCCGGTTCCGACGCGGGCTTCGAGGCCGGGGAGCGGGAGCGGCCCCGGCCGGAACCTCCCCGACGTCCCCGCCGGTTCCGGCTGCGCTGCGCACTCTCTCCGTCCGAAGCCGTCTTGCTCCGGCTTCCGGTGCTCCCGTCGGCGCGCGCCGCGCCGCCAGCCGGAGGGGCGACCTCGTACTGTCCGTTCTCCCGCTTGCGGAGCACGATCCCTTCGCGCTGCGCGGCTTCGCCCAGGAAGCGGTTGAACCTGGAGAAACCGACGGCCCGCTCGTCGAAACCCGGATCCATCTCCAGCATGACCTGCTTGAGCCGGTCCGATCGCATCACGTCGCCGCGCTCGGCCATCCGCGTGACCGCCCGCGTCGTGAGCTCCCACGGATCGTGCTTGTCCGTCTGGATGTCGTCGGCGGAGGTGAGTCCCGACAAGCGGTTGTAGCTGTAGTACTCGTCGCAGTTCTGGACGAGGATATCCGACGTGGACTCCTGCAGTCCCACGCCGATCACATACTTGCCGTACTCCTTGAGCTTCAGCACCAGGCTCGAGAAATCGGAATCCCCGGAAAGCAGGATGAAGGTCTCGATCTCAGGGCGCGTGAACACGAGTTCGAGCGCGTCGATCGCGAGTCGGATATCCGTCGCGTTCTTCTTCGACGACCCGTAGGCGGGCGCGAAGATCAGATCGATCGAGGCCTCGGACAGCGGCACGATGTACTGGGGATACCTCCGCCAGTCCGCGTACGCACGCTGCACCGCGACCTTGCCGCGGATGATGTCGGAGTCGAGGAAATTGCGGAGTTCCTGCCCCATGTTGGACCGGATCCCCATGGTGACGTTGTCGAAGTCGATGAGGAGCGCCGCGGTATGTCGTGCCGTTTCGGCGGATGGACGCCTATGCGGCGCCCGCGTGTAGGATTCGTTCATGCCTCTTGTTCCGTTCGTTGCTGCGAACGGGTCCTTGAGGCCCCTCTTCCTCGCCCCCGTTCGACGGGGGGGATGGCCAGAGGAGTCGTCGGACCACCGTTCGCGTTTCTGTGGCGGCGCCGTCCGGAGCCGTCCTCGCTGGACGGTCATCCCGGCGGCGCCGGCTACCGTGCGCTCTGCCCGGTTCTCGATTCGGCCTCGGCGCGTATGATGCGGGCCAGGCTCACGCGGCGCGCTCCCGCGGTCGAGGCCTCCGGAAGCTCATCCAGGAAGTGGATGACATCCGGCACTCTGTTGTCGGCCAGCGACTCGTGGCAGAAGTCGCGGATCTCTTCCGCCGTGATCAAGGCCCCTTCGGCCGTGAGCACGCATGCGCAGATGAGTTCACCCAGAACGTCGTTGGGAACCCCTAGAACCACCGCCTCATCCACCGCAGGGTGGGACCGGAGCTGCGCCTCGATCTCGGCGGGATGGATGCTGTAACCCCCGCGGATGATCGCATCGCTCAAACGGCCAACGATATGCAGATAACCCTCCGGGTCGACCATCGCAAGGTCACCCGTCTTCAGGAAACCGTCGTCGGTCATCGTCTTGCGGGTCTGTCCGGGCTGCCGGAAATAGCCGCGCATCACGTTGAAGCCCCTGACGGCGAGCTGTCCGACGGACTCACCGGGGAGTTCGCTGCCGTCCTCCTCGAGCACCTTGATCTCGACCCCGTCGAGCGGACGGCCGACCGTGTGGGCGCGCTTGGCCTCGGGATCGGAGCGGGTCGTGATCGAGACGGTGGGCGAGGTCTCGGTGAGGCCGTAGGCGACCTCGAGGTCGGGGACCAGGCGCCGGCGCACGTCCCGCACGAAGTCCTCTCTCACGGGGGCCCCGGCGAGGACGCCCGTCCGCAGCGAATCCGGCCGCGACCCCGCGCGCTCGATCTCGCGGAGCAACATGACGAACATCGTGGGGACACCATGCACCACCGTCGCCTCGTGTTCGGCCGCGAGCGCGAGCGCGCCCGCCGGGTCGAACATCTCCTGCAGGAGCAGCGAGCCTCCGGTCCCGAGCGTCGTCAGCATGGCGGTCAACCCGAAGATGTTCGCCAGCGGTACGCTGCACAGGGTCCGATCTTCGCGGCCCAGCATCATCCGGTGGGCGGTCCCGAGCGCCGTGCGCACGAGGTTGTCGTGCGTGAGGACGACCCCCTTCGGGGCCCCCGTGGTGCCGGACGTGTAGAAGATCGCGCACGAATCCCGGCCCGGGTCCACCTCCGCGGGCGGCGCTTCCCGACCGCGCCCGGCCGCGATCAGATCCTCGTACTGGAAGATCCGGTCGTCGTACCAGAGGTCCTCTTCCCCGACCGTGACCACGTACTGCAGATCCGGTAATTCGATGAGGAGACTCTCGAAACGCTGGAGATAGTCGATGCCGCTCCACGCCTCGGCGGTGATCGCGACGGCCGCTTCGGAGTTGCGCAGGATGAAGCGAAGCTCTCGCGCCGAACAGGTCGGGTTGATAGGAACGAGGACGGCCCCCGCCTCGGCGGCCGCCAGCGCGGAGATCACGAACTCGGGCCAGTTCGGAAGGGCGATCGCGACCCGATCGCCCGGCTCCACGCCCAGATTGTGCAGCCCGACGGCCAGCGCCCGGGCCTGCGAAGCGACGCGGGAGTAGCTCCAGGATCCGCCGCCCGCCCACAGGCAGGGCGCGTGCGGGTGCGACTCGACGTGTCCGGCGAACAGGTCGGCGACGCTCAGCGGCGGGATCTTCGAGTATTCGGCTGGGGTCACTTGTTATCCAGTGGGCGGCCCGCGGCAAACCGCGCGTCACGAAGTGCCGTCACGGGCCGCCAGGGTCGGGACAATCTCCACTCTCCGAGGCCGGGCGTAAAGCCGCCGCGAGCGGCTCGCCCAGAGCCGCGTCGTCCAGCGTGAAGCTGTGGCGTCCGTCCGGATCGGTCGCCGCTTCGCCCACCCGGGCCAGGAACACGCAGCGCACGCGGGCCCGGCGGGCCTTCTTGTCCCTCGACATCGCCTCCCGGATCTCCGTGGGGCGGCGTTCGGTCTCCCAGTCGCCATCGAGCCCGCACGCTTCGAGGGCCGCCGTGACCCGCCGGGCGGTGCCCCTCTCCGTGATCCCGAGCGACTCCCCGAGGCGGGCCTCGACCCGCATGCCCGCGGCGACGGCCTCGCCGTGGAGGAGCTTGTACCCCTCGAGCGCTTCGAGCGCGTGCCCCACGGTGTGCCCGAAGTTCAGGATCTCGCGCACGCCTCGCTCGAGCGGATCGTCCGCCACGACCGCCGCCTTGTGCCGGACGACCCGCTCTATGAGTTCCGCCGAGGCCGCGGGCTCACCTCCCACGAGGTGCGCGGCCCGGGACTCGATCCAGCGCCACAGCTCCAGATCGAGGATGGCCGCCGTCTTCACGGCTTCCGCCAGACCGGCGCAGCGCTGGTGGCGCGGGAGGGTCCGGAGTACGGCCGGATCGATGAGGACGGCCGAAGGGTGATGGAAGGCGCCGATCAGGTTCTTGCCCGCCTCGGTGTCGACCCCCGTCTTCCCCCCCACGGAGCTGTCGAGCATGGCCAGCAGCGTCGTGGGAACCTGTACGACGGGGAGACCGCGCATGTACGTCGCGGCGACGAACCCCGCGAGGTCCCCCGCAACGCCGCCGCCGAGCGCGACCACGGCGGAGTCCCGGCCGAATCCCGCCCGGACCATGCGATCGCTCAGCGCGGCCCACTGCTCGCGGCTCTTGTTCCACTCGCCGGCCGGAAACGGGACCAACTCGGCCCCGAGGCCGGCCCCGGCGAAGCTGGCCATGACGGTGGAGCCGTAGAGCCGCGCTACCTGCGAATCCGTGATGACGGCGTACCGGTGCGCCGGAGCGTGTCGGCGGCAAACCGCGGCCACGTCGCCGAGCAGGCCCGGCTCGATGTGGATCGGATAGCGCCCGCCCGCGGGGGTCCGGACTTCGAGGGTCCTACGGCTCATGGGCCTCTCTGGCCTCCCTCAGACGGAGATGCGTGACCTGTATCCCCACGGGATCGACCGCCGCCGCGAGTTCGGAGATCGTCCGCCGGAGCGCGGGATGCCGCCACGCTCCGGCGATCTCCGCCAGGGGCACGAGCACGAAGGCGCGCTCCGGCAACGCGGGGTGCGGGATCGTGAGGCGCGGAGTCGACATAACCTCGTCCGCGTAGAGGAGGATGTCGAGATCGAGCGGGCGCGAGGCGAACCTCGGGGCCCGCGGGTCCCGGCCCGCCTCGGACTCCAGATCCTTGAGGGTCGCGAGCAGCCCGCCCGGATCCCGGCGCGTCCACCCGACGCAGCAGGCATTCAGGTACGGTGGCTGACGCAGACCGTAGGCGGGGACGGTCTCGTAGACTCGCGAGAAGCGTGCGTCGACCAGCGTGTCCTCCGTGAGACGGCGGGCGGCTTCGCGCAGTTGAGCGAAGCGCGGGCCGAGATTCGAGCCCAGGCCGATGGCCACGGCGCGCAGGTCGGGATCGGGCGGGCGGGCGGGCGTATCCACGCTCAGGTTCATGGGGTATTATGGTCGGCAGAATCCCGGCAGCCCGGGGCAGGCCGCTGTGCATGCATCAGAACCCTTCGATCCTCGAATGGGCGAGACCATCGTCCGGCGCTCCGTCTGCGCGATCGTGACGCTGATCGTCCTGTCCGGTGGCGCTCCACGCCTCGCCGGCCAACTCGATCCCGCCCTCGTCCGCGCCCGCTGCGAGGTCGTCCACCAGATCGAGAATCAATCGATCATCTACGGGGCGATCATCGACGGGCGGAGCGGCATGCCGCTCCCGGGGAGCCGCGTACACCTCGAGTGGAACACGAGAGGCGAGGGCGGCGCGATGTTCCAGAACCGGGTCGCGGCCGACTCGGAGGACGGCAGCTACATCTTCTGCGACGTACCGCAGGGCACCCGTCTCACCGCCTGGGCGGACGCGCTCGGTCTCACCAGCCCGCGCGTCGCTTTCGTCCTCGAGGGAGGCGAAACGGTCCGCGAAGACCTGAATGTCATCTTGCAGCAGGCCCTCGGGGCCGTGTCCGGGTTCTTGATCGACGATTCCACGGAACAGCCGATCGGCGGCGCCACGATCCGGATCGCAAGGGCCGCGGCCGAGGACGTCACGGACTCGAACGGGGGGTTCCGTCTCGTAGATGTCCCGGTGGGACCGCACGAAGTCGTCATCCGACATATCGCCTACGGTGAGCCGACGATGGACCTCGTGGTCGATCAGGCGATGAGTACGCACGCCGTCATCCGCCTGGAGCCCCGGGCGATCGCCGTCGAACCCATCGCGGTCACGATCACCGCGCGCAGGAAGTGGCTCGAGGACAACGAATTCTACCATCGCCTCGAACGCCAGCTGGGCTCGTTCGTCACGCCCGAGGAGGTCGACCGCCAGCCGCACCGCACGCTGGCCGAGGTCCTGCGGACGATCCCCGCCATAAACCTCAGGCAGAGGTGTTTTCCGCACTGCCAGGTCCAGATCGAGATGGCGGGTTCTACGATGCGCGGGTGCATACCGACATTCTACGTTGACGGCCGCCGCGTCCATCAGCTCACCGATCCGGACGACGCGATGATCGATCTCGATACGCTGGCCGTGGGGCCGGAGATCGCCGCGGTGGAGGTCTATCGCGGTGTCTCGGAGTCTCCTCCGCAGTTCTACGGACGCTGCGGGTCCATCGTCATCTGGACCCGCCGCGGGCTGCGCTAGTGCCCTGAAGGTCCGAGCGGGACGATGCTGTTCCCCGGATTCCCGGGGTTCGGCTCATCCAGCCCGGGGTCCGGCATCGAGTCGGTGTCCGACCGGAGTCGCGCCCCGACGTCGAGATCCACGCAGCCGGTGGCGAAACTCCCCGCGAGGCCCATCAGGACGGCCATCAGCGCCAGGACCGGCGCACTCTTGTTCCTCATCTACAACTCCTCGTCAAGCCTCAGGCATCGCGTGTGGAGACTAGCGCGGACGACATCCGCCGCACAACAAACATAACGTCTCGGGCGCGCGGTTTCTTACAGACAGAAAGAGGCCACCGGGCGAACCCGGTGGCCTCTCTTCGGTCCGAACTCGCCCGAAGGCGCTCCGGACGCGGCGTCCCGCCGAGGGCGGCTAGCGGACGATCAGAGTCGCTTGCCCGCCCCGGCGCGCGGCCGCCTGACTCGCCCGCAGCCGTTCGAGCGAGAAGGACGCCCGCTCGAGCGCGGAGGTCAGGCTTCCCGGCACGATCGCCGGGGGCGTCGGGTTGCCGGCCGAACTCGGCTCCCCGCCACCGAAGGTATAGACGTCCCGCTGCAGGACTTCGAGGTCCGCGGCCGGGATCGGCAACTGCAGCGCGGTCCCCGCCGGGAGGATGTCGTTGCGGCGTCCGTGGAAGAACTCCAGCCCGCCGAACAGGTTGAACACGTTCTCGAAGTGCTCGAACCACATCGCGTCGCGCAGGTTGCCGCAGCGGCCCCCCACGTCGTATCGCTTGCGCGGCGTGCACTCGCCCGCCGAGTTCGACGGCACCGCGTCCGTCGGGTTCGAAGGCGCGGGCGGAAGCCCCGCCTGCATCCGCGTCACGTTGATGATGTCCGCGGCGCCCGCGAAGTTGCCCATGCGGTAGTGCCCCTCGGCGATGTAGTGATCGAACTCGTTCGAGGTCATGTGCTCCATGGTGCCGAACTCGCACCTGCTGCAGCTGAGCGTATAGTGGTCGTAGCGAGAATCGCCGTAGTGCGACTGACGATACGTGCCGCGTTCGGGCCGGAAGATCACCGTCGCGTTGTAGCGGGCCACCGGGCCCGTGGACGCGGCCGTGGGACTCACGCTCTCTCCCAGCGTGCCGTGTTCGTTCACCGCCGGGAAGCGCTTGTCGTCGCCGAACGTCAGCTGCCGGGCCGTGCGCTGCTCCGTGGGGAAGGTGAGCCAGTCCTGATACTCGCCGCTCTGGTCCGCCATGCCGACCCAGTCCATGTGCATGCGGTGCCAGGTCCGGTTCTCCTGCGCGAAGATCTTCAGACCGTCCCACCACGCCGTATCCGACGACCGGTCTTCACCGTTCACGACGACATCCTGCATCCCGTTCTGCGCGTTCGAGATGATCTGACTCCAGTTCGCGCCCGCTGCCTCGGCATCGGTTCGCGGCAGGTTCGCCGCGCAGCGCGCCTTCCAGCTCACCAGATAGTCGGCGAACTCCTGGTTGCTCCACGGGTTCCCGTTGATCCAGCTCTCTTCGAGGGTGAATGACGCGGCCCGGACCGCCGATTCGGCTTCGTCCAGCTTGCCCATCGCGTAGGCGAAGACCGCGTTGTAGTCGACCGTGTCGAGTTCACCGTTGAGATCGACCGTCTCGTCGACGATGAACGCTTGATCGTACCACAGGGAGAGCAGACAGCTCAGCATGGCCTGGCTCGCGATGGCGAAGGCGCGTGCCCGCGCGTTCCGCTCGCCGCCGGGACCGATCTCCAGACCCTCGTCGAGGGCTCGGATCCCGTCCGAGGCGGCCGAGATGCCGCCGTACGCATCGCCCCAGTTCGCCTCGAAGACGTAGGCGGGGCTGTACGACGCCGCGTTCGGCAGGGGCTCCCGGGGCTCACGGCCGAGGTCGTTCATCCCCATGTTGCCCCATGTCGCCGTGTGACGGCTCGACATGTGGTTGAAGGCGAAGTTCGGGTTGGTCCAGTAGTGCCCGATCTCCCAGACCTTCTGGAAGGAACTCGCTATGAGCGTCTCCACATCGTCCGGCCCGGCCAGCGCGCGCGCGCGGTCCGGCTCGTTCGGGTTGTCGACCTGCAGGTCGCAGCCCGTAAAGCCGAGCGCCAGCGCGAGGGCCGGTAGTGTCAGCTTCCTTTTCATCGTGCCTCCGTTTTTGCTTCCGTTGCCTAATCGAGATTCGCTGATCAGAAGACCAGTTCCGCCGATACAGTGAAGGTGCGGAAGTTCGGATATCCGAAGCTGTCCACGCGGTTGAGGGTTTCGCTCCCCAACGATCCACCGCTACGGCCGACCTCTGGGTCGTAGCCGCGGTATCCGGTGAGGGTGATCAGGTTGCGACCGATCAGGTTCATCGTGACCCGGTCGAACACGCCCCCGAACAGACCCTCGATCATGGTCTGAGGCAGCGTGAAGCCGAGCGACAGCTCACGCACCTTGAGCCAGTCGCCATCCTCGGCGAACCAGGAGTTGTCCGAGCCGACGTTGTAGATGACCGAGGCGTATCCGGTCGGCTTGTTGAACTCGAGCGGCTTGCCCGTCTGGTCCACGTCCTCGCCGCGCAGTTCGCGAAGCGCCCACTGCGCCGTGTTGTTGTAGACCTTGTGACCCACGGACGCCTCGAGGAGGGCGTTCAGGCTCAGGCCCTTGTACCGGAAGTTCGTCGCGAAGGACGTGTTGAAATCCGGCGTCGTGTTCCCGTAGGGCAGGAACTCGGTGAGGCGGCACTTGTCCATGTAGTCCGTCGGGTTCGACGCCACGCAGGCCGGCGAACGGTCCTGGACGTAGATCGGGTTCCCCCACGCGTACATTCGCTCCCCGTCCTCGGCGTCCACCGCGACGGTCGTGCCCCAGAGTCCGCTGCTGAACCCCTCGGTGAAATCGGAACTGCCCGTCGGCACGAGCAACCCGTCGTCGTTCACCTGGAAGTTCGAGGCGCAGGTGGAGGCGGATATCCCGACCGGCGCGAGCTGCTCGCAACTCGTCGCCAGCACCTCGCCCCACAGCTCGCCCAGCGGACGACCCTCGGAGACGAAGAACGTCCCCTGGGTGAAGTCCGGCACGTCCAGCCGCGTGACCTCCTGCTTCGTCTTGTCCCAGTTCACGCGGAACTGCAGGCCCATGTCCTGCTCGTCGATCGGCGCGTAGCGGAGCGACACCTCGTACGTCTGCGCCGCGATCGCGCCCGCGTTCTGCCATTGGTTCGAGAAGCCCACGAACGCCGGCTGCGGGACGAGCAGGAGCTGGTCATCCGTCGTCTGCCACGCGTAGGTGAGGTCGAGCCCGAGGTTCTCGAAGAACACGAAGTTCATCCCGGCCTCGCGCTCGGTCGTGAACTCGGGCTTCAGCGCCGTGTTCCCGAGGTTGACCGGGAAGATCGCGCCCGCCGAGACGCCGAACGTCTCGTACTGGGCGAAGAAGTTCGGCCGTCCGCCTGCCGTCCCCAGCGAGAAGCGCAGCTTGAACTCGTCGATCGCGTCGATGTTCCAGAAGTCCTCCTGCGCGATCCGCCACGCGACCGAGCCCCGGTAGTACGTCTGCCAGCGCTCGTCCGGGCCGAACAGCGAGGAGCCGTCGCGGCGGATCAGACCGTCGAGGATGTAGCGGCCGCGGTAGTCCACGCTCGCGATCGCGAACAGCCCCTCCGCCTTGATCGAACGGACCTGGTTTCTGCCGGTCGTCTCGCCGACGATCGCGCCGAAGTTCGGCACGTCCTGGACCGAGAAGCGGCTCCCGAACACACCGTTCGAGCCGAAAGCCTGGTCCTCGATCAGGTAGCGGACCTTCCCGCGGGCCGTGAGATCGCCGTCCATGAACGTCTGGCTGGCGCCGAGCGTCACCGAGGCGTTGATCGCCTCGTCCGTGAAGTTGTACTCCCTCAGGCTGCCGCCGGTGACCTCGCCCGTACCGCTGGCGGCGGAGGTGCGCTCGTTCTTGGGGCGGATCGTGTAGTCGCGGAAGTCCGTGCGGTCGAACGAGGCGTTCGCCTCGAACGTCAGCCAGTCGAGCCCCGACGGCGAGTAGTTGAGGTCCACCGAGCCCATCGTCCGCGTCCGCTTGTCCCGACTGTCGTTGACGGAGAGCAGGTAGAGCGGGTTCGCCTCGATCGACTGCGGGTCCGCGTCGATGTCGGGGTATCCGTCGAACGGATCGATGCCCGAGATATCGATCGCCGGAGAGACGAAGGTCAGCCGCGAGAAGGCGCTCGTGGCGACGGCCTTGTCGTCCTGGTCGGCGCGCGAGTAGAAGCCGCTCGCCGCGATGTCGAGGTCGCCGAAGCGTGTGTCGACGTTCAGCCGCACGTTCTGCCGCTGGTAGCCCTCGTCGTTGGGCGTCCCGACGTCAAAGGGCGTCAAGCCCTGGGCGACGCGGTCCGCGTTCAGATCGGCGAGGTTGTCGATGCACGCCGTGCAGCGCACCACGCCGGCCTCGCTGAACTGGTTCGCGCTCACCCGGAAGCTCGACTCGCCGAAACGGCCCGTCACCGCCCCGTACACGTCCATCGTCGCGCCCGGCTCGAAGAACGTGTCCATGTGGTCCAGCAGCTCGCCCGGGAAGGCCTGGTTCGCGAACGCGGTCGACGTCGTGCCGTTCTCGCCGACGTTGATCTGGTTGTAGAGCAGCGCCGACCCGAAGCCCTGGCGGTTGAGGTCGCGGAAGTCGACCTCGTTCCCGTCGGTATCGATGAACTTCGTCCCGGCCGCGTTCATCGTGTACGGGTGAGACTGCACGAGGCCGATGTCACCGACGAGCTGGCCCCTGCCATATTCGCCGCGCGCCAGGATGTTCAGCGAGTTCGTCTGCAGGCCCGTGCCGCGCTTCGTCGTGATCTGGATCACGCCGTTCTGCGCCCGCGAGCCGTACAGCGACGACGCCGCCGCTCCCTTCACGATCTCCACATGGTCGACATCCAGCGCGCCCACGTCGGAGAGAGAGGCGCTCTCGGACTGGATCACGCCGTCGATCACGATCAGCGGCTGCATGCTGCGGCCGGACGAATTAATCGACGTCGGGCCGCGCAGCAGGATCCCCGCCGCCTGGCCGGGCTGGCCGGAGCCGGAAATCACGGATACGCCCGCCGCCTTGCCCGCCAGCAGCGACGAGACGTCCGCCGCCGGGACAGGGATGTCCTGCGCCGAAAGACGCTCCACCGTGAACGGGAGCTTCACCTGCGGCGTCTCGCCGACCACCCCCGTGACCACGATGTCCTGAATCCGGAGCGCCGTCTGCTGCACGGAGAAGTCCGCCGTGGCCACCTGCCCCGACTGGACCGTCACCGTCTGCGAGAGTTCGCGGTAGCCGATCAGACGCACCGTCACCGTCTGCTCGCCCGTCGGCACCCCTTCCAGACGGTACGTGCCCTCAGCGCCCGAAAGCGTCCCGACCACCGTACCCGCCACGAATACCTGCGCGCCCGCTACCGGGGCCATCGACTCCGCGTCGGTCACCGTCCCCGACACCGCCCCCTGGGCGAGCAGCGGAGCCGCGCCGATAAAGAGCCAGGCGCTCACTGCGATGGCGGCCAGCGCGCTCACGCGCTTCCGCCTTTCTGACAAGTCAAACAACATGGATCACCCTCCTGTGCCAGCGGGACAAAAAAAACGCACCCCCGGCCATCGCCCGCATGGGCGTGACGAGGAGGTGCGCACAACTTCCTCCGAGATCCGTATGTAAAGAGACATCCTTCATGGGCCCCCGGCCCTCGAGCGAACCCTGCACCGCCCTCCACCTTAAACGACCTGTGACCCCACAATCGTGACACCCGGCAGAAGCGACGGTGGCGTCCGCCGCGTCCCCGGACCCAAACATGGTCACAATATCCGCCCCGCGACAGGGGAGGGGGCTCACGCCCCCGCCCTCCTGCCGAAGTCCCGAATTTCCAACTAGCGGACCACGAGGTCCTGGTTCGCGCGCGCGGCTTTCTGCTGTGCCCGGAGGCGATGCAGCGCGAAGGCCGCCCGCTCCAGCGCGGCGTCGAGGCTGCCCGGAACGATCGACGGAGGCGTCGGATTCCCGGCACCGCCGCCGGCGCTCCCGCCGAAGGTGTAGATGTCCCGCTGCAGCACTTCGAGGTCGGCGGCCGGCATGGGAAGTTGCAGCGCCGTGCCCGACGGCAGGATGTCGTTGCGGCGTCCGTGGAAGAACTCCAGCCCGCCGAACACGTTGAACACGTTCTCGAAGTGCTCGAACCACATCGCGTCGCGCAGGTTTCCGCAGCGGCCCTGCACGTCGTACCGCTTGCGCGGCGTACACTCGCCCGCCCCGTTCGACGGCACCAGATCCGTCGGGTTCGACGGCGCCGGCGGCAGCCCGGCCTCCATCCGTGTCACGTTGATGATGTCCGCCGCACCCCCGAAGTCCCCCATCCGGTAGAGGCCCTCGGCGATGTAGTGGCTCAACTCCTGCTCGGTCATCTCCTCCATGTCCCCGGACTCGCAGAAGTTGCAACTCAGGGTGTACACGTCGTACCGCGCGTCGCCGTAGTGCGACTGCCTGTATGTCCCGCGCGAGGCGATGAAGATGATGTTCGCGTTGTAGCGGTGAAGCGGGCCCGTGGATGCGGCCGTGGGACTCACGCTCTCCCCCAGGGCCCCGTCCTCGTTGACGGGCGGGAAGCGCTTGTCATCGCCGAAGGTCATTTTGCGCGCCGTCCGGCTCTGAGTCGGGAGCGAGAGCCAGTCCTGGTATTCTCCGCTCTGGTCCGCCATGCCGACCCAGTCCATGTGCATGCGGTGCCAGGTGCCGTTCTGCTGCGCCTTCGCCTTCAGATCGTCGAACCAGGAGGTGTCCGACGAACGGTCTTCGCCGATCACCACGACGTTCTGCATGCCGCTGCGGGCGTTCGCGATGATCTGGCTCCAGTTCGCCCCCGCCGCCTCCGCGTCGGTCCGCGGCAGGTTCGCGGCGCAGCGCGCCTTCCAGCTCACCAGATAATCGGCGAACTCCTGGTTGCTCCACGAGTTTCCGTTGATCCACGCATCCTCGAGCGTGAACGAAGCCGCCCGCGCGGCGGACTCCGCTTCGTCCAGCTTGCCCATCGCGTAGGCGAACATGGCGTTGTAGTCGACCGTCTCGAGTTCGCCGGTGATGTCCGTCGTCTCGTCGACGATGAAGGCCTGGTCGTACCACATCGAGAGCAGGCAGCTCAGCACGGCCTGGTTCGCGACGGCGAACGCCCGCGCCCGCGCGTTCCGTTCTCCACCCGGGCCGATCTCCAGCCCCTCGTCGATGGCCCGGACCCCGTCCGAAGCCGCCGAGATGCCGCCGTAGGCGTCCTGCCAGTGCTCCGAGAACACGTACGACCAGCGGTACGAGGTCGAGTTCGGCATCGGCTCGCGGGGCTCGCGACCGAGGTCGTTCTGCCCGTTGTTGCCCCAGGTGGCCGTGTGGCGGCTCGACATGTGATTGAACGCGAAGTTCGCGTTATCCCAGTAGTGTCCCATCGCCCAGACCTGCTGATAGGTGCTGGCGATGAGCGTCTCCACGTCGTCCGGGCTGGCCAGCGCCCGCCCCCGGTCCGGCTCGTTCGGGTTGCTGACCTGAAGGTCACAGCCCGACAAGCCGACCAGGAGCGCCAGTGCAAAGGCGGGAAGTGTCAGCTTCTTTTTCATGGTCCCTCCATTAGTTCGATCACGATCTTCCGCTCCATTGCCCCGGGTCAGAAGACCAGTTCGGCCGAGAAGGTGAATGTACGGAAGTTCGGATAGCCGAAGCTGTCGTATCGCTGCAGCGTCGAACTCGCGATTTCCCCGCCGGATCGTCCGACCTCGGGATCGTACCCCCGATAGTCGGTGATCGTGAGGAGATTGCGGCCGATGAGGTTCAGCGTGATCCGGTCGAACACGCTGCCGAACAGGCCTCGCATCATCGACTCGGGCAGCGTGTAGCCGACCGACAACTCGCGAATCTTGATCCAGTCCCCGTCCTCGCGGAACCAGTCGTTGTCGTTGTTCGACGTGTAGAGCCCGGCGACGTATCCGATGGACTTGTTGAACTCGAGCGGCTTGCCCGTCTGGTCCACATCCTCGCCACGGTCATCCCGAAGAGACCACTGCGCCGTGTTGTTGTAGATCGAGTGGCCCATCGACGACTCGACCAGGGCGTTCACACTCAGGCTCTTCCAGCGGAAGTTCGATCCGAACGAGACGTTGAAGTCCGGCGTCGTGTTCCCGAACGGCAGGATGTCCGTGAGCTGGCACTTGTCCGTGAAGTTGGACGGGTTCTTCGCCACGCACGCCGGCGAGTAGTCGAGGACCCTGACCGGGAGGCCCCAGCCGAACAGCTGGTCCCCGGTGCCCGTGGTGACGTCGCCGTCCGTGCCCCACAGACCGCTGCTGAACCCCTCGGTGAAGTCGGCGCCGCCCGTCCACACGAGCAGCCCGTCGTCGTTCACCTGGAAGTTGGCGCTGCAGTCCGACGCCGAGACCCCGATCGGCGAGAGGTCCGAGCACGTCTTCGCCAGCACGTGGCCCCACATCTCGCCCAGGGGGCGACCCTCGGCGACGAAGAACGTCCCCTGCTGGTAAGGGGGTACGTCCAGCCGCGTGATCTCCTGCTTCGTCTTGTCCCAGTTCACGCGGAACTGCAGGCCCATGTCCTGCGTGTCGATCGGCGCGTAGCGGAGCGACGCCTCGTACGTCTGCGCCGCGATCGCGCCCGCGTTCTGCCACTGGCTCGAAAAGCCCACGAACGCCGGCTGTGGAACCCGGAGCAACTGATCGTCCGTCGTCTGCCACGCGTACGTCAGGTCGAGGCCCAGATTGTCGAAGAAGACGAAGTTCATCCCGGCCTCGCGCTCGGTCGTGAACTCCGGCTTCAGCGCCGTGTTCCCGAGGTTGATCGGGAAGATCGCGCCGCCCGAAACACCGAACGTCTCGTACTGGGCGAAGAAGTTCGGCCGGCCGCCCGCCGTTCCGAGCGAGAAGCGCAGCTTGAACTCGTCGATCGCGTCGATGTTCCAGAAGTCCTCCTGCGCGATCCGCCACGCGACCGAGCCCCGGTAGTACGTCTGCCAGCGCTCGTCCGGGCCGAACAGCGAGGAGCCGTCCCGGCGGATCAGACCGTCGAGGATGTAGCGGCCGCGGTAGTCCACGCTCGCGATCCCGAACAGACCCTCCGCCTTGATCGAACGGACCTGGTTGTTCCCGCTCGTCGCGCCGATGATCGCGCCGAAGTTCGGCACGTCCTGCACGGAGAACTGGCTCCCGAACACGCCGTTCGAGCCGAAAGCCTGGTCCTCGATCAGGTAGCGGACCTTCCCGCGGGCCGTGAGATCGCCGTCCATGAAGGTCTCACTGGCGCCGAGCGTCACCGAGGCGTTGATCGCCTCATCGGTGTAGTTGTACTCGCGCAGGCTGCCGCCCGTCGGTCCCTCTCGCGTCTTCTCGTTCTTCGGAAAGAGCGTGTAGTCGTAGAAGTCCGTGCGGTCGAACGAGGCGTTCGCCTCGAACGTCAGCCAGTCGATGCCCGCCGGCGAGTAGTTGAGGTCCACCGAGCCCATCGTCCGCGTCCGCTTGTCCCGGCTGTCGACGACCGCGAGCAGGTACAGCGGGTTGGACGAGATCGACTGCGTGTCGGCATCGATGAGCGGGTAGCCGTCCGTCGGATCGATCTGCGTGAGGTCGACCGCGGGAGACGCGAAGGTCAGCTGGCTGAAGGCGCTGTTCGCCACGGCCTTGTCATCCTGGTTCGCACGCGAGTAGAAGCCGCTCGCCGCGATGTCCAGGTCGCCGAAGCGCGTGTCCACGTTCAGGCGCACGTTCTGCCGCTCGTAACCGTCATCGTCCGGAAGCCCCACGTCGAAGGCTGTCAGCCCCTGGGCCACCCGGTCGGCGTTGAGCGAGGCGAGGTTGTCGATACACGGCGTACAGCGCACCACGCCGCCCTCCCTGAACTGGTCCACGCTCACCCGGAAGCTCGACTCGCCGAAGCGGCCCGTCACCGCCCCGTAGGCGTCCGTCGTCTCGCCCGGCTCGAAGAACGTGTCCATGTGGTCGAACAGCTCGTGCGGGAACGCCTGGTTCGCGAACGCCGTAAAGGAATTTCCCGGCTCGTCCGGGGTGATCTGGTTCGCGAGGACCGGGGCTCCGAAACCGGGGCGGCTAAGGTCGGTGAAGTCGACCTCGTTCCCGTCGGAATCGATGAACTTCGTCCCTGCCGAGTTCATCAGGTACGGATGGGAGCGCGTCAGGCCCACGTCGCCGACGAGCTGGCCCATCCCGTATTCGCCTCGCGCGAGGATGCTAAGCGAGTTCGTCTGCAGACCCGTGCCGCGCTTCGTCGTGATCTGGATCACGCCGTTCTGCGCCCGCGAGCCGAACAGCGACGCCGCCGCCGCTCCCTTCACGATCTCCACGTGCTCGACGTCCAGCGCGCCCACGTCGGAGAGCGTCGCGCTCTCGGACTGGATCACGCCATCGATCACGATCAGCGGCCCCAGCGAGCGGCCGGACGAGTTGATCGAGGTCGGGCCGCGCAGCAGGACCGAAGCCTCCGCGCCGGGCTGGCCCGAACCGGAAACCACGGATACGCCCGCCGCCTTCGCGGTCAGCAGCGAAGAGACGTCGGCCGCCGGGACCGGGAAGTCCTGCGCGGAGAGACGCACCACCGTGAACGGGAGCTTCACCTGCGGCGTCTCGCCGACCACCCCCGTGACCACGATGTCCTGAATCCGCAGCGCCGTCTGCACCACGGAGAAGTCCGCCGTGGCCACCTGCCCCGACTGGACCGTCACCGTCTGCGAGAGCTCGCGATAGCCGATGAGACGCACGCTCACCGTCTGCTGGCCCGTCGGCACCCCCTCGAGGCGGTACGTGCCCTCCGGGCCCGACAGCGTTCCGATCACCGTTCCGGCAACGAACACCTGGGCGCCCGCTACCGGGGCCATCGACTCCGCGTCGGTCACCGTCCCCGACACCGCCCCCTGGGCGAGCAGCGGAGCCGCACCGATAAAGAGCCAGACACTCACTGCGGTGGCGGCCAGCGCGCTCACGCGCTTCCGCCCTCCTGACAAGTCAAACAGCATGGATCACCTCCTGTGCCAGCGGGATCCTCCCCTGCGACCCGCGATTCCGGGGGGCGTTCGCCCCCGCTCGACACGGCCGGGCCGACACGCCGGATCGAGAAATCACCAAAAAAAACGCACCCCGCATCATCGCCCGCGGGCGGGACACAAAGGTGCGTGGTTGCTGTCTGCGCAGAGTTCTCTGCAAGAGCCGCCCTCCTGTGGGCCCCGGGACTCCAGAGCGCGCGCCCCGGACGCCGGGGGAAGCCTGTCCAGGCTCCTTGTTCGCCAAGGATATCCTCACCCTAAACGTCTCATGGCCCCGCGACTGTGACAAGACCACGGGACTTTCCGACGACGGCCCCCGCTGAAGCCAAAAAAACACACCTCCGGGCCAAGCCCATGCAGGGCCAGACTCGGAGGTGCGTGAACTCCGGCGAAAACGCTCTGTGAAGAGGAGCCGCGGGGGGCTGAGCCCCCCGCAACCCGTTAGCGTCGGATCCTAGCGCCGGACGAGACTCGTCCGCGAGACCCGATCCGCCTTGAGCCGAGCCAGCGAGTAGGCCGCCCGCTCCAGCGCGGAGTTCAGGTTGCCCGGAACCACGGACGGCGGAATCGGGTTGGGAGCCGAACTCGCTCCGCCCCCACCGAACGTGTAGATGTCTCGCTGCAGGACCTCGAGGTCCGCCGCCGGCATCGGCAACTGCAGTCCCGTCCCTGCCGGCAGGAGGTCGTTGCGACGCCCGTGCCAGTGTTCCAGTCCGCCGAACACGTTGAACACGGTCTCGAAGTGCTCGAACCACATCGCGTCGCGCAGGTTGCCGCAGCGGCCCTGGACATCGTACCGCTTGCGCGGCGTGCACTCGCCCGCCCCGTTCGACGGCACCAGATCCGTCGGGTTCGACGGCGCCGGCGGCAGCCCGGCTTCCGTCCGCGTCCGGTTCACGATGTCCGCCGCACCCCCGAAGTTGCCCATGCGGTAGTGGGCCTCGGCGATGTAGCCGTCCATCTCCTGCGACGTCATGTGCTCCATGTCGCCGAAGAAGCAGAAGCTGCAGCTCTGCGTGTAGACGTCGTAGCGCATGTCACCGTAGTGCGACTGGCGATACGTGCCGCGCTCGGGACGGAAGATGATCGTCGCGTTGAAGCGCGACCGCGGCCCGTAGGACGCGACGGACGGACTCACCACGTCGGATGTCGTCCCTTCCACGTTCTCCGGGGGGAAGCGATTGTCGTCGCCGAACGTCAGGAGGCGCGCCGTGCGCTGCTCCGTCGGCGTCGACAGCCAGTCCTGGTACTCGCCGCTCTGGTCCGCCATGCCGATCCAGTCCATGTGCATCCGGTGCCAGGTCTCGTTCTCCTGCATGAGCGACTTGAGGCCATCGAACCACGCGCTGTCGGACGAGGAGTCCTCGCCGACCACGACGACGTCGCGGATCCCGTTCTGCGCGTTCGAGATGATCTGGCTCCAGTTCGCACCGGCCGCCTCGGCATCCGTCCGCGGCAGGTTCGCCGCGCAGCGCGCTTTCCAGCTCACGAGGTAGTCCGCAAGCTCGCTGTTGCTCCAGCTGTTGCCGTTGATCCACGTCTCCTCAAGGGAGAACGAGGCGGCCCGGGCGATCGACTCGGCCTCGTCCAGCTTGCCCATGGCGTAGCTGAACATGGCGTTGTAGTCGACCGTCTCGAGCTCGCCGGCGATGTCGACCGTCTCGTCGACGATGAACGCCTGGTCGTACCAGAGCGCGAGCAGACAGCCCAGGATCGCCTGGTTCGCCACGCCGAACGCCCGCGCGCGGGCGTTCCGCTCGCCGCCCGCTCCGATCTCCAGGCCCGCATCAAGAGCCCGGATCCCGTCCGAGGAGGCCGAAATGCCGCCGTACGCGTCGCCCCAGTTCGCCTCGAAGACGTAGGCCCAGCGATACGAGGGCGAGTTGGGGAGCGCCTCCCGCGGCTCACGACCGAGGTCGTTCATCCCCATGTTGCCCCACGTTGCCGTGTGGCGGCTCGCCATGTGACCGAAGGCGAAGTTCGCGTTGTTCCAGTAGTGCCCGATCTCCCAGACCTTCTGGAAGGAGCTCGCAATGAGCGTCTCCACATCATCCGGCCCGGCCAGCGCGCGCTCGCGGTCCGGCTGGTTCGGGTTCTGGACCTGGAGGTCGCAACCCGTAAAGCCGCCCAGCATCGCCAGCGCGAAGGCTGTGGGTACCAGCTTGTTCTTCATTCTTCTCCTCCAATGCAATCGGGATCTCCCGTCGGTTCGTCGAACCTGGGAGCGCCCCGCCCTCCGGAGAGGGCGGGGCCCGCCGCTGTCAACAGGTTGAGGTCTAGAAGACCAGTTCCGCCGAGAAGGTGAACGTCCGGAAGTTCGGATATGCGAAGTTGTCCTGGGCGTTGATCGCCGTGCTTCCCAACTGGCCGCCGCCGCCGCCGACCTCTGGGTCGTAGCCGCGGTAGCCGGTGAGGGTGAACAGGTTGCGGCCGATCGCGTTGACCGTAACGCGGTCGAAGACGCCGCCGAACAGGCTCTCCACGATCGACGCCGGCAGCGTGAAGCCAAGAGACAGCTCGCGGACCTTCAGCCAGGAGCCGTCTTCAATGAACCACGAGTTGTCGGCATTGACCGAGTAGATCGCCGACGAGTATCCGACGGGCTTGTTGTGCTCCAGCGGCTTGCCCGTCTGGTCCGTGTCTTCACCACGCAGCTCACGAAGTGACCACTGCCTCGTCCCGTTGTAGATGTGGTGCCCCACGGAGGCCTCGAGCAGGGAGTTCAGGCTCAGGCCCTTGTACCGGAAGTTGGTCGCGAACGACGTGTTGAATTCGGGCGTCGTGTTCCCGATCGGGAGGCGATCCTCGACCAGCGGGCACTTCTCCATGTAGTTGCCGGGATTCTTCTCCACGCACACCGGAGAGTAGTCCCGGATCTTGATGGGGAAACCCCAGTGGTACGAGTTCTCGCCGTCCTCCGTGGCGACCATGACCTGGGTTCCCCACAGCCCGCTGCTGAACCCATCGGTGAAGTTGGCGGCGCCCGTCGGGACGAGCAGTCCGTCGTCGTTCACCTGGAAGTTCGAGGCGCAGTCGGAGGCCGAGATGCCGACCGGCGCGAGGTCCGCGCAACTCTCGGCCCAGATTTCGCCCCACATCTCGCCCAGCGGACGACCTTCGGCGACGTAGAAGGCGCTGAACTGATAGGCGGGAACATCGAGACGCGTGATCTTCTGCTTCGTCTTGTCCCAGTTCACGCGGAACTGCAGGCCCATGTCCTGTTCGTCGATCGCCGCGTAGCGGAGCGACGCCTCGTACGTCTGCGCCGCGATCTCGCCCGCGTTCTGCCACTGGCTCGAGAAGCCCACGAACGCCGGCTGCGGGACCTGCAGCAACTGGTCATCCGTCGTCTGCCAGGCATACGTCAGGTCGAGCCCGATGTTGTCGAAGAACACGAAGTTCATCCCCGCCTCGCGCTCGGTCGTGAACTCCGGCTTCAGCGCCGTGTTCCCGAGGTTGACCGGGAAGATCGCGCCCGCCGAGACGCCGAACGTCTCGTACTGGGCGTAGAAGTTCGGCCGGCCGCCCGCCGTCCCCAGCGAGAAGCGCAGCTTGAACTCGTCGATCGCGTCGATGTTCCAGAAGTCCTCCTGCGCGATCCGCCACGCGACCGAGCCCCGGTAGTACGTCTGCCAGCGCTCGTCCGGGCCGAACAGCGAGGAGCCGTCGCGACGGATCAGACCGTCGAGGATGTAGCGGCCGCGGTAGTCCGCGCTCGCGATCCCGAACAGCCCCTCCGCCTTGATCTGGCGGACCTGGTTGTTGCCGCTCGTCTCGCCGATGATCGCGCCGAAGTTCGGCACGTCCTGCACCGAGAAGCGGCTCCCGAACACACCGTTCGAGCCGAAAGCCTGATCCTCGATCAGGTAACGGGCCTTCCCGCGCACCGTGAGATCGCCGTCCATGAACGTCTGGCTCGCGCCGAGCGTCACCGAGGCGTTGATCGCCTCATCGGTGAAGTTGAACTCGCGCAATCTGCCGCCGGTGAAGTCACCGGTGCCGCCGCCGCCGGCCGTCCGCTCGTTCTTGGGCCGGATCGTGTAGTCGCGGAAGTCCGTGCGGTCGAACGAGGCGTTCGCCTCGAACGTCAGCCAGTCGATTCCCGCCGGCGAGTAGTTGAGGTCCACCGAGCCCATCGTCCGCGTCCGCTTGTCCCTGCCGTCATTGACGGAGAGCAGGTACAGGGGGTTCGGCTCGATCGACTGCGGGTCCGCGTTGATGTCGGGATAGCCGTCGCTCGGATCGATGTCGGTGATGTCGATCGCGGGCGACATGAAGGTCAGCCGCGAGAAGGCGCCCGTGGAGACGGCCCTGTCGTCCTGGTCGGAGCGCGAGTAGAAGCCGCTCGCCGCGATGTCGAGGTCGCCGAAGCGCGTGTCCACGTTGAGCCGCACGTTCTGCCGCTCGTAGCCCTCGTCGTCGGGCACGCCGACGTCGAAGGCCGACATCCCCTGCGCGACGCGGTCCGCATTGAGATCGGCGAGGTTGTCGATGCAGACCGCGCAGCTGACCACGCCGGCCTCGCGGAACTGGTCCACGCTCACCCGGAAGCTCGACTCGCCGAAGCGGCCCGTCACCGCCCCGTAGATGTCCATGGTCGCGCCCGGATCGAAGAACGTGTCCATGTGATTGAACAGGTCGCTCGGGAAGGCCTGGTTGGCGAACGCCGTCTGCGGCGTCGCGGGCTCCCCCGGCATGATCTGGTTGTAGAGGATGGCCGACCCGAAGCCCGGACGGTTGAGGTCGCGGAAGTCGACCTCGCTGTCCGTCGAGTCGATGAACTTCGTCGCGGACGCGTTCATTGTGTACGGGTGCGAGCGCACGAGGCCGATGTCGCCGACGAGCTGGCCGAAGCCGTACTCGCCGCGGGTGAGGATGTTAAGCGAGTTCGTCTGCAGACCCGTGCCGCGCTTCGTCGTGATCTGGATCACGCCGTTCTGCGCCCGCGAGCCATACAGCGACGCCGCCGCCGCGCCCTTCACGATCTCCACGTGGTCGACGTCCAGCGCGCCCACGTCGGAGAGAGACGCGCCCTCGGACTGGATCACGCCGTCGATCACGATCAGCGGCGCCTGCGAACGGCCGGACGCGTTGATCGACGTCGGGCCGCGCAGCAGGATGTCGGCCGGCTGGCCGGGCTGGCCGGAGCCGGAAACCACCGATACGCCCGCCGCCTTGCCCGCCAGCAGCGACGAGACGTCCGCCGATGGCACCGGGAGATCCTGCGCCGAAAGACGCTCCACCGTGAACGGGAGCTTCACCTGCGGCGTCTCGCCGACCACCCCCGTGACCACGATGTCCTGAATCCGCAGCGCCGTCTGCTGCACGGAGAAGTCCGCCGTGGCCACCTGCCCCGACTGGACCGTCACCGTCTGCGAGAGCTCGCGGTAGCCGATCAGACGCACCGTCACCGTCTGCTCGCCCGCCGGCACCCCTTCCATGCGGTACGTGCCCTCCTGGCCCGACAGCGTTCCGATCACCGTTCCCGCAACGAACACCTGGGCGCCCGCTACCGGGGCCATCGACTCCGCGTCGGTGATCGTCCCCGACACCGCCCCTTGGGCGAGCAGCGGAGCCGCACCGATAAAGAGCCAAGCGCTCACTGCGGTGGCGGCCAGCGCGCTCACGCGCTTCCGCCTTCCTGACAAGTCAAACAACATGGATCACCCTCCTGTGGCAGTGGGATCCTCCAGGACCCGGAACTATGCGAGAGGTACTCCCCTCGTCGGGCGCGGCCGGGTCGATACACCGCGTCCGAAAACAAGCCGTCAGAGTCTGCTGCGCGTCACCGTTCCTGTGTACAACGTTCAAGCGCACCGTTTCGGGACACCCTCTCCGTTTCCCGGGTGCAAGAACGCCAATCCCCCCGGTGGAGGGGACCGGGCAACATGTGCGGGCATTTCAGGGCGTGCAAGGGCTCGAGCTACGGCTGAACCGAGATTCGCGCGAACTTCCGCTTGCCCCGCTGCACGACGTACTCACCCGCGCCGAGGCGCAGGTCCCGATCGGCGATGACCTCTCCGTCCACGCGCACGGCGCCCTGGCGGATGAGGCGACCCGCCTCCGAGGAGGAGGACGCGAGTTCGGAGTCGCGCAATACGTGGGCGATCCACAGCCCATCGCGGCCTTCGAGCGAGAGCGCGACCGTCGGAATATCCTCCGGCATCTTCCGGTGGCGGTGGAGACGGTCGAACGCCTCCCGCGCCCGCCGGGCGGCGGCCGTGCCGTGATATCGCGCGACGATGTCCCCGGCCAGCCAGCGCTTGGCCGCCAGCGGATCGGTCCCGGCCTCGCGCCGGCGCCGGGCCAGTTCCTCGCCCCGGGCGCTGGACGCGAGCGAGAGCCACTCTTCGAGGAGCGTGTCCGGAATCGACATCACACGCCCGAACGCGTCCTCCGCTTCCATCGAGATGCCGATGTAGTTGTCGTAGCTCTTCGACATCTTCCGCCTGCCGTCCGTCCCGCGCAGCAGCGGCATGATCAGACAGACCTGCGGCTCCTGTCCGGCACGCTCCTGCAGCGTTCGGCCGAGCAGGAGGTTGAAGAGCTGGTCGGTCCCGCCGAGTTCGACGTCGGCCCGCAGGGCGACCGAGTCGTAGCCCTGCATCATGGGGTAGAGGAACTCGACGAGGCTGATCGGGCGACCCTCGCGGTGGCGCTCCGCGAAGTCGTCGCGCTCGAGCATGCGGGCCACGGTGTACTGGGAGGTGAGGCGCAGAATGTCCGCGAGCGTGAGCCGCGCGAGCCATTCGCTGTTCCGCCGGATCTCCGTCGTCTCCGGATCGAGGATGCGGAACAACTGTTCCTCGTACGTGGCGAGGTTGGACTCGATCTCCTCCCCGGAGAGCATTGGACGCGTTTCGTCGCGTCCGCTCGGGTCCCCGACGCGGGCCGTGAAGTCCCCCATCACGAAGACGACCCGGTGACCGAGTTCCTGGAACGTGCGCAGCTTGTGGATGGAGACGCCGTGGCCGATGTGAAGGTCGGGGCGCGTGGGATCGAACCCCTGCTTAATAATGAGGGGACGCTCCTCCCTCACCGAGCGTTCGAGCTTGGCGAGGAGTTCGGCTTCCGGGACGATCCGTTCGGCGCCCTGCCGGATCCGATCGAGCTGTTCTGCTACGGGGAGAAACATTCGCACGCGCGTTCGGTATGTTCTCTGTCATCTCGTCGTGGCTCCCGTCGGGAGCGGCGTGACGATACAATCGGCCTCGTGGCGATTCGACGCGAGGGGCGGAGTCCGGAGGAGATCGTGAGCTGCAGCGGGAGCGCAGGGCGGGGAGCGGCATGAGGCGGCGGCGGAACTCCCGGAAGGCGCGACGCGCCCGGGGCGGGCGGCGCGGGACGCCACCGCGGAAGAAGGCCGCTCCGCGGAGGAAGACCGCCCTCCGCGGTACGATCGCGCGCTGGAGGGCGCTCCCGGCGCGGGTGCGGGGGGCCCTCCTGGTCGTCCTCCTCGGCGCGGCGAGTTTCCTCGCCGGCATTGCCTGGCGGGGCTGGACGCACCTCTGCGACGCATGCCCATCGATCGCCCAGATCTACGCCTTCGAACCCAAGGAGGCGACGAAGCTGTTCGCCGCCGACGGCTCGCTCCTCGCCGAAATCGCCATCGAGCGCCGCACGCCAATCCGGATGGACGACCTCCCGCGGCACGTCTACAACGCCTTCATCGCGGTCGAGGACAAGCGTTTCTGGGGGCATCACGGGATCGACGTGCGCCGCACGACCAAGGCGTTCCTCGATTTCCTCCTGCAGGGCTACGGGGCGTCCGGCGGGAGCTCGATCACGCAGCAGCTCGCGGGCAACATGTTCCAGGCGTCGGTGGACCGGCGCGACATCACGGTGCGCCGGAAGCTGCGCGAGATGCGGGTCGCGTTCGATCTCGAGCGTGCCTACAGCAAGAGGGAGATCCTCGAGGCCTATCTCAACCAGATCAATTTCGACGGCGTGTACGGGGTCCAGGCCGCGGCCGAACGATATTTCGGGAAGACGGCGGCGCAGCTCAACCTGCCCGAAGCGGCGCTCCTCGCGGCGATCCCCAGGAACCCCGCCGGCTACAACCCGACCCGCCGCCCCGAACGGGCGATCGGGCGGCGGAATCTCATCCTCGGGCTGATGGCGGAGCAGGGCCTCGTGAGCGCCGAGGACGCGGCGGCCTCGAAGGCGTATCCGCTGGAGCTGACGCGCGGGGCCCGAATCCGGCAGGAAGCCCCGTACTTCGTGGAATGGGTGCGGCAGCGACTCCAGGCTCTGTACGGCATGGACATCTACGAGAAGGGATACAGGGTCTACACGACGCTGGATCCCGATCTCCAGGCCGTGGCGGACTCGGCGTTGCTCGCGCAGCTGGAGTGGGTGGACCGACACCCGGCGTTTTCGGGCGTCACCTTCGAGGAGGTGCGCGCCTGGCCCCCGGACAGCCTGTATCGGTATCAGGCGAGCCGCGATGGCGAGATGCCGTACGTCCAGGGCATGTTCATCGCGCTGGATGCGGCGACGGGCGACGTACGCGCGATGGTGGGGGGACGCGATTTTCGCGACTCGGAGTTCAACCGGGCGACCCAGGCCATCCGGCAGCCGGGCTCGGTGTTCAAGCCGTTCGTCTACACGACGGCGATCGCCTCCGGGATCCCGGCCTCCGAGGTCATCTACGACCAGCCGTACTACCTCGAGAACGTGGGCGGCGACCCTTACGCGCCCAGCAACTTCGATGAGGACTTCAAGGGGCCGCTGACGCTGCGCCGCGCGCTCGCCCGCTCCATCAACGTGGTGGCCGTCAAGCTGGGGCAGCGCGTCGGAGAGGAGTCGTTCGCGCAGATGGCCGAACGGATGGGGATCTCGTCGGCAGTCCCACGCGTTCCGTCCGCCGCCATCGGTTCCGTCGACCTGCGGCCGATCGAGGTCGCCACCGCGTACACGACCTTCGCGAATCTCGGCGTCCGCGTCACCCCGCGGTCGATCCTCCGCATCGAGAGCAAGGAAGGCCGCGTCATGTGGGAGAGCCAGGTGCAGCGGGAGCGCGTACTCGACCCGGGCATCGCCTGGATCGCCCAGTCGATGCTGCGCGACGCGGTGGACATGGGAACGGGAACGCTGGCGGTGCGATCGCGTTACGAGATTCCCTACACCGTGCCGGTCGGGGGGAAGACCGGAACCACGAACGACGCCACGAACACCTGGTTCGTCGGCTTCACGCCGGATCTCGTGACGACGACCTGGATCGGCTTCGACCGGCCGCAGCGGATCTATCGGGGGGCGACCGGGGGCGGAACGGCGGCGCCCGTCGGGGCGGCGGTGCTCGCGCACTACTACGAGACGCACGAATACCCCGACGCCTGGGAACGTCCCGAGGGCCTCATCGAGCGTACGGTGGACGAGACGACGGGCCTCCTGTCGACGCGGTGGTGCCCGGTCGAACTCAGCTACGTCGAGATCTACCTGGAAGGGACCGAGCCGACGGAGACGTGCGACGCGCACGGCCCGTGGACGGCCGGGTCGTCCCCAAGGCGGCCGGTGGGCCCACCTTACTGACAGTGGCCGCGGCGGATCTCAGCCGTCCGCCCGGCCATCCTCGGCGACCCGGTCCAGGATCAGCTTCCGCGGGGGGAGCGGTTCCTCAGAGAGTTCAATGGCTTCGATCAGACGCTGCTCGGCGGTGGCGGCGCTCGACGCGTCGGCCGCGTGGATCGTGACCAGGATCTCGCCTTCGGACACGTGATCGCCCGCAACGCGGCGCAACTCGAAGCCGACCGTCGGATCGACCCTGTCCGCAACGCGCCGGCGGCCCGCGCCGAGTTCGACCGAGGCGAAGCCCACGCGGCGCGCGTCGATGTCGAGCCAGCCGGGAGCCGGCGACCGGAAGGGCACCCGCACCGGCGCCGACGGGAGCCGGCCCGGGTCGTCCGCCACGCGCGGGTCGCCGCCCTGCGCCTCGATGAGCCGCGCGAACCGCCCCAGCGCCGCGCCACCTTCCAGTATGGTGGCGAGCCCCGCCGCGGCAGCCTCGACATCGGCGGCACGGCCGGCCGAGACGAGCAATTCGGCGCCGAGGGCGAGTGTGACCTCGCGCAGATCGGCGGGCCCGCCGCCCCTCAGCGTCTCGATCGCTTCCGCCACCTCGAGCGCGTTGCCGATCGTGTAGCCGAGGGGCGCATCCATCGCCGTCAGCAGCGCCGTGGCCCGAACCCCTTCGGTGGCCGCGAGGTCGACCATCGTTCGGGCCAACCCCCGGGCCCGTCTCTCGTCGGTCATGAACGCACCGCGCCCGCACTTCACGTCGAGCACGAGCGCTCCGATCCCCTCGGCGACCTTCTTCGAGACGATGGAGGCCGCGATGAGGGTCGGTGAGGGCACCGTCCCGGTGACATCCCGCAGCGCGTAGAGCCGCCCGTCGAGCGGCGCGATCTCCTTCGTCTGCCCGATCATGGCGCAGCCGACCTCGTCGAGGATGGTCCGGAAGCGGTCGAGTTCGATGGAGACCTGGAATCCCGGGATCGCCTCGAGCTTGTCCAGCGTCCCGCCCGTGTGCCCCAGACCGCGACCGGACATCATCGGAACCCGAAGCCCCGCTTCCGCCAGGAGGGGCGCGAGTACGAGCGAGACCTTGTCGCCGACGCCACCCGTCGAGTGCTTGTCGACGTGCGGCGGGCCCTCGTTCGTGAAGTCGAGCCTGGTGCCCGATTCGATGATCGCCCGCGTGAGCACGGACAGTTCTCCGGGATCGAGGCCGCGGATGAACGCCGCCATGAGGAAGGCGGACATCTGGTAGTCCGCGAGCGTGCCCTCCATGTACGACCGAAGGAGTGTCTCCAGCTCGTCGGGCGTGAGGCGGCCGCCGTCGCGTTTCTTCTCGATGAGTGGCGTCAGAAGCAAGGCATCATCCGGGTTCGGGAGCTTCGCGCAGGCCAACCTTGTCCCCCTTCGATCGCCTGTCTAGCTTTCCGGCTGATGAATTCCCCCACGCAGGATCCCGTCGTAAGCCTCCCCAGGTCCGCCCTCTCGACCCTCTTCCGCCGTTGCGTCGAGCGCGGCGATGCGGGGATCGAGGTGCTGCGTGAAGCCGGCGACCGCGCGGGCGGAGGTCTTCTCGCGACGTTGGCCGAGGCGCCCGCGGCGCTGCCGGCGTCCGAGTTCTGGTCCCGGTTCGATACGGCCGTCCGCCGGGCCGGACTCGGCTCGGTATCGTACCTGCCCGTAAGCCAGCGGTCGGGCGCCATTGCGTGGCGCGACTCCGTCGAGGCGCCGGAGGAACCTCCCGGCGGGGCGTGCTGTCACTTCGCGGCCGCATTGCTCGGCGGAGTGTTGCGCCGCGCGGCGAACCGCCCGGTGGCAGTCAAGGAAGTCCGATGCGGCGGCGGCCAGCCCTGCTGGTTCATGTTCGGCTCCGCGGAAACGATCCGGGAGGTCCCGGCCGGGGTCGACATCGGAGGCGGGGGGCGCTGATGACCCCCGCGGGGCGCCTCATGGCCCTCGACTACGGCCGGCGGCGCATCGGGGTCGCCGTCACGGACCCGACCCGGACGATCGCGGCGCCTCGCGGCGTGATCGAGCGACCGCGGCGGGGAGCACCAGCTTCCGCCCTCCCACATGCGTTGGTCGCGCTCGTGGCCGAAGTGGAGCCCGCGGCCATCCTCGTGGGCATTCCCTTCGCGATGGACGGTACCGCGGGAGCGATGGCCGAGGAGGCACGCACCTTCGCGCGAGCCCTCCGGGAGGCCACCGGGGTAGGCACCATCGAGTGGGACGAGAGGCTGTCCACGGCGCGCGCGGAACGGGAGATCCTCGCCATGCAGCTGCCCAGGGCGAAGCGAGAACAGAAGGGTCGGGCCGACGAGGTGGCGGCCTCCCTCATGCTCTCCGCCTACCTGCGGAGCACTGCGACGTCGACCGTGGGCGCGGACACGGAAGGGCCATGAGCGGCCGGCCGGGGAGGCGGCAGGCGGGTCGGTGCGTGGCCGCCGTGTTGGCGGCCGCGGCACCCGTCGCGTACGGGTTCTTCTCCACCGAGTTCCGGGGAGTGGGGCCCGCGGACGGATCGACCGTCGAGATTCGCGTGCCCGAGGGGGTCGCCTCCGGAGACGTCGCCCAACTGCTGGAGACGGCCGGACTGATCGGCCACTCCGGAGTCTTCGACGCCTACGTGCGCCTCAGGGGAGAGGCGAGGTCGCTCAAGGCCGGCCGTTACGAGATTCCCAGAGGGGCGCCGTACGCGTACCTGTTGCGGGCGCTTCACAGCGGCGCGGTCGTCACCACACCGTTGACCATTCCGGAGGGTTTCGGGATCCCGCAAGTCGCGGATCGTCTCGCCACGTACAGTGGAGATCCCGTGGAGCTGGTCCAGGCCTACCTGACCGATCCGGCGCGGGTTTCCGAACTCGGTGTCCCGGGGCCGACACTCGAGGGATACCTCTTTCCGGAGACGTACCGGTTCGCCGAGGGCGTCGGCTTGCCTGCGATCGTCGCCGCGATGGTCGGCCGTTATCAGGCGTTCTGGGGCGAGGAGGAGCGAACCCGGGCCGCGACGCTCGGGCTGGACGAGCGCGAGATCGTGACCCTGGCCAGCATCGTCGAGAAGGAGGTCCGGAGGGGGGATGAGCGTACGGTCGTCGCGGGCGTGTACTGGAACCGCCTGCAACGCGGGATGCTGCTCCAGGCGGACCCGACGGTGCACTTCGCGCTCGGGGAACCGAGGTCGCGCCTCCTCTATCGCGACATCGATGCCGTCGCGGACCACCCCTACAACACCTACACGCACCCGGGGCTGCCGCCCGGCCCCATCGCTTCCCCGGGCGCGGCGTCGCTGCGCGCCGCCCTCCAACCCGCGGAGCACGAATACATCTTCTTCGTGGCGCGGAACGATGGCTCGCACGAATTCACGCGCACTCTGCGGGAACACAACGCCGCAATAAGCCGCATACGGCTCGCCCGCGACGCGGCCCGCTGAGCCCGCGCCCGGCGCCCGCCGTGCCCGATCCGGGGCGTCTCATGGTGCTCACGCACCCACGGCCCGCCTGCGGCCGACCGCTCGAACAGGTCGTCGCGGAGTGCGTCGGCGCCGGCGCCACCGCCATCCAGCTCCGCGACAAGACGGCCGACAGCCGAACCCTGCTCGAGACGACCATCCGGCTCCTCGCGATCACAGCGCCCGCCGGCGCCCTGCTCGTCGTCAACGATCGCCTCGATGTCGCCCTCGCCGCGGGCGCCGATGGCGTCCACCTCGGCCCCGAGGACCTCCCCCTCCCCGCCGCGCGCAGACTCTCTCCCCCCGACTTCCTCATCGGCTACTCGACCGATGATCCGGACGAAGCCCGCCGCGCGGCCGCGGCCGGAGCCGATTACCTCGGTATCGGAGCAGTCTTCGGCACCCGCTCCAAGCCCGGCCTGGCCGACGAAGCGATCGGCCTCGATCGCGTCCGCGCAGTCCGGAAGGCGAGCGGCCTGCCCTGCCTCGGAATCGGAGGCATCACCCCGAACAACGCCGCCCGCGTCCACGCCACCGGCGCCGGCATCGCCACCCTCTCCGCCGTCATGTCCGCCCCCCACCCCGCCACCGCCGTCCGCGAATTCCTCGCTATCACCGCCCCCCAACAAACAATGCCGAAAGGTCATCGCCAGACGCCGTAGGCCGACCGGCGACACCAGCACGGCCGCCCGGTCCGCGGAAGGCGGCGGGGCGTGGGCGCCTGCACCAGCCTTGAACGCCTTCCGTCGAGTCGCCCTGCGCCCAGGCGGCCACGCGAGCCACGACGCACCCCGGCCGATCGGCCTCGCCCGCGGCGTTCACCAGCCAGCAGGCGCCCACGCCCCGCCGCCTTCCCGCCCCCCCGCTACCCTGATGCAGGAAACGCCTCGCATCCAGACGGACACGAGGCGTTTCCGATAAGGCGCCGGCAGCGACCTACTCTCCCAGGGCGTCTCCGCCCAAGTACCATCGGCGCTGAGGGGCTTAACTGCTGGGTTCGGGATGGGACCAGGTGTTTCCCCCTCGCTAAAGCCGCCGGCAATTCCTGAAAAGAAGCAGCGAGTGAGTGCCGAACTGCTGAGTGCGCTGAAGCGCTTATAGACCTTGTATAAAGATCAGGATCAAGCCTCACGGACGATTAGTACGGCTCGGCTGAGACGTTCACACGCCTTACACCTGCCGCCTATCAACGCAGTGGTCTCCTGCGGTCCTTCAGGCACCTTTACGGTGCGGGAGATCTCATCTTGAAGTAGGCTTCCCACTTAGATGCTTTCAGCGGTTATCCCTTCGCGACATAGCTACCCTGCGATGCCCCTGGCGGGACAACAGGTACACCAGCGGTCACTCCACTCCGGTCCTCTCGTACTAGGAGCGGCTCTCCTCAAATCTCCAACGCCCACGGCGGATACAGACCGAACTGTCTCACGACGTTCTAAACCCAGCTCGCGTACCGCTTTAACGGGCGAACAGCCCGACCCTTGGGACCTTCTCCAGCCCCAGGATGCGATGAGCCGACATCGAGGTGCCAAACCGCCCCGTCTATGTGAACTATCGGGGGCGATAAGCCTGTTATCCCCGGCGTACCTTTTATCCGTTGAGCGACGGCCTTTCCACACAGAAACCGCCGGATCACTAAGGCCTGCTTTCGCATCTGCTCGACCTGTCGGTCTCGCAGTTAAGCTCCCTTATGCCTTTACACTCTACGCGCGATTGCCGACCGCGCTGAGGGAACCTTTGCGCGCCTCCGTTACCTTTTGGGAGGCGACCGCCCCAGTCAAACTACCCGCCTGACACTGTTCCCGAACCGGATGAACGGTCCTGGGTTAGAATCCAGACATCGCAAGGGTGGTATTTCACTAATGGCTCCACAGAACCTGGCGGCCCTGCTTCAATGCCTCCCACCTATCCTACACAGACTATGCCCGAACCCAATATCAGGTTGTAGTAAAGGTGCACGGGGTCTTTTTGTCCTGCCGCGGGTACTCGGTATCCTCACCGAGACTCCAATTTCGCCGAGCTCTTGGTTGAGACAGTGCCCAAGTCGTTACGCCATTCGTGCAGGTCGGAACTTACCCGACAAGGAATTTCGCTACCTTAGGACCGTTATAGTTACGGCCGCC